>NZ_BAAGXS010000019.1:0-305036 GCF_054779715.1 Actinophytocola sediminis
CCACCCCGGGCGCGGCGGTGACCGGGGTCGGGCTCGGCCACCAGTTCGTGGTCGTCGGCAACGACGCGACCATGCTCGCCAGAACCGCGCACGGCCTGGTCGGCGCCGTGCGCGACGGGCTGGGGAGTGGCTCGTGAGCCCGGTCGTGGGGACCTGGGCGCTGGTCGCCCACGCCGTGCCGTTGGCCGACCCGGCACACCGGCACCCGCTGGGGCCCCGCCCGCTCGGGCAGCTGATCTACACCGCCGACGGCTACATGTCGGTGCACTACATGGCCGGCGACCGGCCACCGCTCACCTCGGCGAACTGGCGCTACGCGACCGACGAGGAGCGGCTCGCCGCGGTGGGCACCTACGGTGGCTACTCCGGCCGCTACACCTGGCTGGGCGACCGGGTCGAACACCACGTCGACGCGAGCATCAACCCCAGCTGGATCGGGCAGACCCTGGTCCGCGACGTCGAGTTCCATGGCGCGGACCTCGTGCTGTACGTCGGCTCCCAGGACCCGGGGTCGCCGCCGACGCCCGTGCTGACCTGGCGCCGGCGTGGCTGAGCCGGCGCTGGTCGACGCGCACGCCCACCTGGTCACCGACGATCCCGCCTACCCGATGGCGACGCCGGCCCGCCCGGATCAGGTGATGCGGGCGGAGACCCTGCTCGAGTCGTTGCGCGCCAACGGTCTGCACGGCGCGGTCGCGGTGCAGCGGGCACACGTGTACGGCTACGACAACAGCTACGTCCTGGACTCGGCGCGCCGGCACCCGGACCGGCTGCGCGCGATGTGCGTGCTCGACGGGCAGGCGCCGGACGCGGGCTCCACCGTGCGCGATCTCGCCGCCCGGGGGGCCGCCGCCGTCCGCCTGACCGCGCCGGGCGGCAACCAGCACGGCGGCCCGGCTGGCGTCGACTGGTTCGCCGGCGAGCAGGCCCGGCAGGTCTGGGCGGCGGCCGAGGACACCGGCCTGTCGATGTGCCTGCACGTGTACCGCTGGCACCGCGACGACGTGCTGCGCGCGCTGCCCTCGGTGGTGCGCGCGTTCCCCGGGGTGCCGGTGGTGCTCGACCACGTGGCCTCGGTGGACCTGGCCGACCCGGACCTGTTGCTGGCGTTGGTCGACGTGCCGGCGGTGCACGTCAAGGTGACCACGTTGAACTTCGCCCGGCTCGACGACCCGCGACCGCTGGTCGAGTGGCTGGTGGCGCGCTTCGGCGCCGACCGGCTGCTGTGGGGATCCGACGTCACGCAGACCAGGGGCACCCACGCCGAGATGGTGACCACGGCCCGCCGCGCGGTCGCCGGGCTGTCCGAAGTGGACGCCGCGCGGGTCCTCGGGGGCACCGCGGCGCGGCTCTACCGGCTCGATGGGTGACCCGGTGCTGGTCGACACCCACGTGCACCTGTTCACCCGTGCGCTGCCGCTGGCGTCGACCGCGTGGACCGCGCCGGCGGCCGACCTGCCGGTCGAGGCGTTCGAGGAGCTGATGGCCCGGCACGGCGTGACCCACGGGGTCATCTCGGCGATGAGCCTGCTCGCCGACCGCAACGCCTACACGATCGCCGCGCTGCGCCGGAACCCCCGGCTGCGCGGCACGGTCGACGTCGACCCCGGCATCGACCGTGCCGCACTGGCCGCGCTGCGGGAGGAGGGCGTGGTCGGCGTCCGCTTCCAGTGGCGCAGGCGAACACCGCTGCCCGACCTCACCGATCCCGACCACCGCCGCCTGCTGCGCCAGGTGGCCGACCTCGGCTGGCACGTGGAGCTGAACGTCGAACGCGACCGCCTGCCACCGGTGCTCGACCAGCTCCAGCGGTCCGGTGTGGACGTCGTGGTCGACCACTACGGCGATCCCAGCCCGCGCCACGGTTTCGCCACGCCCGGCGGGCAGGCGCTGCTGCGGGCGCTGGACACCGGCCGCGTGCGGGTGAAGCTCTCGGCCGGCTACCGCTTCCCGGTCACCGCCGAGCAGTTGGCGGGCTTCGCCGCGACGCTGCTCGCCAACGCCGGCCCGGGACGGGTGTTCTGGGGCAGCGACGCCCCGTTCGTCGGCGCCGCCCGCCCCACGAGCTACCAGGGGGAGCTGGCGGTCCTGGCCAGCGTCGTGCCCGATCCCGTGCTGCGGCAGGAGATCTCAGCCGGGGCGCACGCCTTCTACTTCGGCCGCTGAGCGTCCAACGGCGGTCTCGCTGAGCAGCCAGGCCCGGAACGCGGTGAACGCGCGGGTGGCCTGGCGGTCGGCCGGGCGGGTCAGGCAGAAGCGCATCAGCGGGCCGACGCCCTGCGCGAAGGGCATGACGAGCTGGTCGGCGGCGAGGTCGGCGGCGACGAACGTGAGCGGGGCGAGCGCGACACCCTGGCCGGCGGCGGCCGCCCGGCAGGTCAGGCTCGAGTCGCCGAAGCCGGGGCCGTGGCGGGCGTCGAGGCCGGTGAGCCCGGCGGCGGCGAACCACCGGTCCCACAGCTCCGGGGAGGCCGCCGAACGCAGGAACCCGTGCGCGGGCAGCCGGGCGACGTCGGCGGGCACCGCGAGCCGGTACCGCTCCCGGTAGGCGGGACTGCACACGAGCACGACCTCGTCGGCGACCAGCACGTCGGTCTCGAACCCCGGTGAGGTCTGCCGGCCGGCGGGCAGGATCTCCGCGTCGACGTCGCCCTGCCCGAAGTCGTCTGGCCGGCTGGAGGTCGTCAGCTCCAGCGCCACCCACGGCTGGCTCTGGTGGAACTCGGCCAGCCGGGGGATGAGCCAGTGGGTGGCGAACAGGGTGTAGGCGCGGAGGTGCAGCGCGTGCTCGCTGCCGGCGCGGCCGGTGAGCTCGTCGGTGGCCGCGCCGATCGCGGCCAGGTGCCGGGTCACCGCCTCCAGGTACCGCGCGCCGTCCGCGGTGAGCCGCAGGCCGCGGCCCTCGTGCTGGAACAGCGCCACCCCGAGCCACGACTCGAGCACGCGGACCTGCCTGCTGACCGCGCCGGGGGTGACCACCAGCTCCTCGGCCGCCGCCCGGATGCTGCCCAGCCGCCCGGCCACCTCGAAGGTGCGTAACGCGTTCAGCGGCGGGAGACGCCTCGGTTCTGGCCGCATGCCGCGAGTGTCCGCGACTGTTGAGCCAAGGTCAACGGTCGCGGGCTTTTCCGTCGTCCCAGCGGGTCCGCCGGCGCCATACGCTCGGCACACGGTCACTGTGGACAGAGGAGGCACCATGGCGGGTCCCCTGGAGGGAGTCCGGGTCGTCGACTTCGGCCACCACGTCGCGGGGCCGCTGCTCGCGGTCATGCTCGCCGACCAGGGTGCCGACGTGGTGCACATCGACGCGCCGGGCAGCCGGGAAGCCGACCGGGCGGCCGACGCGTTCCTCAACCGGGGCAAGCGGCGCATCACCCTCGACCTCACCGACCCCGGTGACCTGGACATCGCCCACCGCCTCGCGACCCGCGCCGACGTGCTGGTGGAGAACTTCCGGCCAGGGGTGCTGGCGCGCCACGGCCTCGACTGGGAGCGGCTGCGGGAGACCGCCCCCTGGCTGGTCCACGTGTCGCTGCCCGGGTTCGCCCCGGACGACCCGCGCGCGGGCCTGCGTGCCTGGGAGGGCGTCGTGGACGCCGCGACCGGCAACTGCCGCCTGCGCGCCGGCGAGGCCCCGGACGGCTGGGACGACCTGGTGCCCACCTACAGCGCGATCCCGGTCGCCTCCAACTTCGCCGCGTTCCTCGGCGCGGTCGGCGTGGTGGCCGCGTTGGTCGAGCGCCACCGGTCCGGGCTTGGCCAACAGGTCTCGGTGCCGCTGTTCGACGCGGTGTTCGAGGCGATCGGCGACGCGGGCGCCTACGTCACCGAGTGGGGCCTGACGCCGCCGCGTCCCATCAGGAGCAACGGCAGTGGCACCTACGCGTGCGCCGGCGGCGGCTACGTGCAGTTCAACCCGATCGGCGCCACCCGCCGGTTCGTTGCCTGGTTCCTGCGGGCCGCGGACCGGCCGGAGTGGATCGACGACCCCGACGACATCGACGACGACCTGCTCCGCAAGCGCCTCACCACGCTGTTCGCCACCCGCACCGCCCAGGAGTGGGAGGACCTCGGGCGCGCGGCCGGCGTGCCGCTGGCCAGGATCCGCACCCCGGCGGAGTGGCTGGAGACCCCGCACGCCCGCGCGTCGGGCGCCGTCACGTCGCTCGACGACCCGAGGTTGGGCCCGACGCTCATGCCGGGCACCGCGCTGCACGTCGGCGCAGACACAGACGCCGGGCCGCGCCCGCGCCGGCTGCCGGACGCGGACCGCGACGACATCCTGCGCGAGTTGGCCGCACCGGCACCCGACCGTCCACTCGGGACAGGCGAGCGCCGCCGCCCGCTGGCGGGGCTGCGCGTGCTGGACCTGACCCAGATCCTCGCCGGGCCCACCGCCGGGCGGATCCTGGCCGAGCTTGGCGCGGACGTGGTCAAGGTCAACGCCCCCGGCCGCACGATCTTCGCCCACGGCGTGGTCAACCGCGGCAAGCGGACCGTCCTGCTCGACGTGCGCGCCGACCCCGGCCAGGACGTCTTCTGGCGACTCGTCGATGACACCGATGTCGTACTGCAGAACTTCCCGCCCGGCACGGCCGAGCGCTACGGCATCGGCCACGACCGGGCCCGCGCCCGCCGGCCGGACCTCGTGCACGTCGCGGTCAGCTGCTACGGCGATGTCGGCCCGTGGGCGGCCGGCCGTGGCTACGAGACCCAGGGCCAGGCGGTGACCGGGCTGATGGCCCGCGCAGGCGGGCCAGACAGCCGGCCGGCCGTGCTCGGTCCGTACAACCTGCTCGACTACGGCACCGGCGTGCTCGCCGCGTTCGGCGCCGCGCTCGGCGTCTACCACCGCGCGGTCACCGGCGAGGGGCTGACGCTGCGCACGTCACTGGCGCAGGCCGGCACCTACCACCAGGCGACCTTCCTGATCAAACACGCCCGCGGCGCGCCCGGCCGCGAACCCGCCGGGCCGATGGCCAGGGGAACCACGCCGCTGCAACGGTTCTACCGGGCCAGCGACGGCTGGTTCTTCCTCGGCGCCACCCTCGCCGACCGCGACCGGCTCGCGGAGGTGGCCGGGTTCACCGTGCCGCGCGGGCGATCGCTGGACATCCTCCAGCCGCGGTTCGACGCCGCGTTCTCGACCATGACCGCGCGCGAGTGGGTGGAACTGTTGCGCGCCATGGGAATCGGCGCGCACGAGGTCGTCGACCTCGCGGAGCTGATGACCGACCCGCTGGTGCGCCGGCGGGGACTGAGTGTGACCCAGGTTTCGGCAGAAGTAGGTGAGGTGACCATGCCAGGCATCGCGTTGTCCATGTCCGCAACGGGTCCGCGCATCGGCGCGCCCGTCGCGCCGGCCGGCACGGACGCCGTCGCGGTGCTCGACCGGATCGGGCTCGGCGCCACCGTCGCCGAGCTCGAGGCCGCCGGCGCGCTGCAGACGGCGGGCCTGCCCCACGGGTGGCGGCGATGACCCCGCCACCGGACCGGGGTTTCGACCTCGTCCTCCGCAGCGGACACGTCCTGGACCCGGGCTCCGGGCTGGACGGGCGCATGGACATCGGGATCACCGGCGGCCGGATCGCGGCCATCGCGCCGGAGCTGGACACCACGGGCGCCGGCCGGATCCTCGACGCGCGCGGCGCGGACCGCTACGTGGTCCCCGGCCTGATCGACATCCACACCCACGTGGCGCACGGCGCGACCACGGCCGGCGTCGGCATGGGCTGCTGTGACCCCGACGTCGTCGGCGTCGGCTCCGGGGTGACCACGCTCGTGGACGCCGGCTCGGTCGGCGTGGCCAACATCGGCGTGTTCCCGGTGCACATCCTGCCCCGCACGCGCACCAGGGTGACCGTCTTCGTGAACGCCGGGCGGTACGCGCACACCATGCCGGGCCCGGCCGACTTCGCCTCCCTGGACGACATCGACGCCCCCGCCATCGCCTCCTGCGTGGAGCACAACCCCGGGCTCGTCGGCGGGGTCAAGCTGCGGCTGGTCGGCGAGCTGGTCAACGAACGCGGCGAGGACCTCGTGCGCCGGTCCTCGGCGATCGCCCGCGAGCACGGCGTGCCGCTCATGGTCCACATCGGCGACCTGAAGGCGGCGCGGCGGCCGAGGCAGGACCGGCTGGGCGAAGTGACCCGCTACTTGCTCGACGCCCTCCAGCCGGGCGACATCCTGACCCACCTGTGCACCCCGAACCCCGGTGGCGTGATGACCGGCGTGACCGACAGCGTCGACGCCACGATCGCGCTGCTCAACGAGGTCCGGGCGCGCGGAGTCGTGCTCGACCCGGCCGTGGGCATGGGCAACTTCGGCTACGCGGTCGCCCGCGAGCAGGCCGAGCGCGGCCTGCTGCCGGACACCATCAGCAGCGACGTCACGTCGATGGGCCAGTCGTTCCACAGCCTGGTGGAGTGCATGGCCAAGTTCATGGCGGTCGGCTACTCCTTCGCCGACGTGGTGGCCATGACGACCGGGCGGGCCGCCGCGGCCATCGGCCGCCAGGACGACCTCGGCGCCATCGCTGTCGGGCGGGAGGCCGACCTGACCGTCCTGGACCTGGTGGCTGGCGACTTCACGTTCACCGACACCACCAAGGCCGCCTTCGACGGCCAGCACGGCATCGTCCCCGTGCACACCGTGCGCGCCGGCGAGCTCGTGCCGCCGGTCTGGGGCACCCACCCGTGGGGCTGGCTGCCGAGGCGGACCGATGACCGCTGACCTTGCCTACGAGGTACTGACCGACTGGGAACGCACGCCGCCGGGACACCGCCACGTGGACGTGGCCGGGGTGGACGTCGACGCCGACGACCGGGTGTACCTGTTGACGCGCGAGGAGAACCGCGTGTTCGTCTACGACCGCGACGGCACCTTCCGCACGACCTGGGGCGAGGGCGTCTTCACCACGCCCCACGGCCTGACCGTCGCCCCCGACGGGACCGTGTACTGCGTGGACTGCGGCGACCACACCGTGCGGCGGTTCAGCCAGGACGGCACGTTGCTGGCGACCATCGGCACCCCCGGCGTGGCCACCGACACCGGGTACCGCCGGGGCGGCGGGACATCCGTGGTGCACAACGTCGAGACGGTCGCCCGGCCGGCCGGGCCGTTCAACGGATGCACCAACCTCACCGTGGCCCCGACCGGCGACCTCTACGTCGCCGACGGCTACGGCAACTGCCGGGTGCACCGCTTCACCCCGGACGGCGAGCTGATCGCGTCGTGGGGCGGGATCGGCATCGGGCCGGGCGAGTTCCACCTGCCGCACGGCATCCTCGCGACGCCCGAAGGCCGCGTCCTGGTCGGCGACCGGGAGAACGACCGGATCCAGGTCTTCGACCTCGACGGCGCGTACGTCACGTCCTGGACCGACGTGCAACGGCCGACCGACCTCGCCGTCGACCGGGACGGCCTGGTCTACGTGTCGGAGCTGTGGCGACCCCGCGGCACCGCCTCGTTCACCCGGGGCGCCACCCCGGTCGACCTCCCCGGCCGGGTCACGGTCCTCGACCCGGCCGGCGGCGTCGTCGCCCGCTGGGGCGCGTCGACCACGATGCGCGGCGCGCCGGGCAACTTCGTCGCCCCGCACGCGATCGCCGTGGACTCCGTTGGCGACGTCTACGTCGGCGAGGTGACCGGCACCTTCGGGGTCCGCGCCGGCCGGGTGCCGGCGAGCCTTGGCGCCCACCAACTCCAGAAGTTCGTCCGAACCACCTGAGGCGGGAACAGCATGCGACGCAACGACGGACACATCAGGACATCGCACGGCGGGAACCTGCCCCTGCCCGCCGACCTGGACGCGCTGCTGGCCACCGAGGACCGCGACCAGCTGGCCGTCGAGACCCGGCTGGTCTCGGCGGTGCGGGAGGTCGTCGGCACCCAGGTCGGCCACGGCATCGACGTCGTCAACGACGGCGAGTACGTCAAGGCGGGCGCCGCGGGCGCCTACACCGGGTACATCAACGCCCGGGTCACCGGCTGGGAGGTGCGCGACGGCGACGCCGCACCGCCGGCCAAGCGGGGCGGGCCAGGCGAGCGGGACCGCGCGCTGTTCCCCGGGACCTACGAGTCGGGCCTGTGGCTGTCGGGATCCGGCGGCGCGCTCCGGCCCGGCTTCGCCACCCCCGGCCGGACCCCACGCCGGCGCGGCACCCGGGTGTGCGTGGAACCGGTGCGCTACACCGGCCACGACGCGGTCGCGGCCGACATCAAGGCGTTGCGGGCGGCCCTGCCCGGCGGGGACACCGAGGGCTTCATCGCCGCGCTCGGCCCGCTCAGCCTCGGCGCCGGCGCGGTGAACGAGCACTACGCCACCGAGGAGGAGTACCTGTTCGCGGTGGCCGAGGTGATGCGCGAGGAGTACCGGGCGATCACCGACGCCGGCCTGATCGTGCAGCTCGACGAGCCGGAGTTCCTGACCACCTGGACCTTCCACCCGGACTGGGACGTGCCCCGGTACCGCAAGTACCTGGAGCTGGCCGTCGAGGTGATCAACCACGCGCTGGCCGGCGTCCCGCTCGAACAGGTGCGCTTCCACAGCTGCTTCGGCAGCGGGCACCGGCCGCACGTCACCGACATCGAGCTGCGGGAGGTCGTCGACCTGATCCCGCGCATCGACGCGCAGTGCTACGCCATCGAGTCCAGCAACGTCCGCCACGCCCACGAGTGGCGGGTGTGGGAGAACGTGACCCTGCCAGAAGGACGGATGGTCATGCCGGGCGTCGTCGGCCACGCGACCGATCTGGTCGAGCACCCGGAGCTGGTGGCCGAGCGGCTGGTCAACTTCGCCAGCGTGCTCGGCCGGGACAACGTGCAGGGCGGCACGGACTGCGGGATCGGCTCCCGGGTCGGGCACGAGGAGATCGCGTGGGCCAAGCTGCGCGCACTCGGCGAGGGCGCGGCGATCGCGAGCCGGACGTTGTGGCCGTGAGCGGCTGGCCGAGGCCGTTCCGGCCACGGATCTCCGCGCGGTGGTCCTACCGCCTCAACGCCGTGCTCGCCCCGAACCGCGCCTACCGGTGGCTGGCCACCCGGCTGGAGCGCAGCCCGCGCGCCTACCGCGCGTTCACCACGGCCGAGCGCGTGTCGAAGGAGCGGCTGTACGGCTGCCGGATGTGCGGTCAGTGCGCGTTGCCGCGTACCGGTTACGCCTGCCCGATGACCTGCCCCAAGCAGCTGCGCAACGGGCCGTGCGGGGGCGTGTCGGCCGACGGCGGGTGCGAGGTGTACCCGGGTGTCCAGTGTGTGTGGGTGCAGGCCGTCGACCGCGCGGTCGCGGCCGGCCATGGCGCCGACCTCGACCTGCTGCAGCGGCCGGTGGACCACCGCGAACTCGGCCGCAGTTCGTGGGTCAACTACTGGCAGGGCCGCGACGACGCGCTGACTGTCGCGGCGCGCCGATGACGGCGGGGCTGCGGGAGGCGCTGGCCGCCGGCCGGTTCGCGGTGACCGCGGAGCTGGGCCCGCCGCGGGGCGCCGACCCGGATGTCCTGGTACGCAAGGCGGAACTGCTGCGCGGGTGGGTCGACGCGGTCAACGTGACCGACAACCAGGGCGCGCGGGTGCGGATGTCGAGCCTGGGCGCGGCGGTCGTGGTCGCGCGCACCGGGGTGGCGCCGGTGATGCAGCTGACCTGCCGCGACCGCAACCGGATGGCGTTGCAGTCCGACCTGCTGGCCGCGGGCGCGCTGGGCATCCCGCACGTGTTGCTGCTGACCGGCGACCACCCGACACTCGGCGACCACCCGGACGCCAAGCCAGTGTTCGACCTGGACGGGATCCAGCTGACCTGGGTGGCGCGCACGTTGCGCGACGGCACGCTGATGTCCGGCGAGCCGCTCACCGTCGCGCCGAGCTGGCTGATCGGCACGGTGGAGAACCCGTTCGCGCCGCCCCGGGCGCACCGCGCCGACCGGCTGGCCAAGCGGGTGGCCGCGGGCGCGGAGTTCGTGCAGACCCAGTACGTGTTCGACGTCCCGGTGTTCGCGCGGTGGCTGGCCAGGCTGCGGGACCTGGGGGTGACCGAGCAGTGTGCGGTGCTGCCCGGTGTCGGGCCGATCCGGTCCACCCGGATGCTCGAGTTCCTGCGCACCGCCGTGCCCGGGGTGCACATTCCGTCCGAAGTGGACGATCGGTTCCGTGGCGTTCCCGCCGACCGGGTGGCCGAGGTGGGGCTGGCGTTGTGCGCGGACACCATCCAGGAGCTGGCCGAGCTTCCCGGGGTCGCGGGCGTGCACGTGATGGCGTTCGGGTTCGAGCACGGCGTGCCGGAGATCCTCGACCGCGCCGGGATCGGTCCACGCGGCACGGCCGACACCACAACAGTCGCCACCACAGTCGCCACCACACTGGAGGGCAGCGCAGATGCTCGTTGAGTTCCGGCCGCACGCGCGGCTGCGCGGAAAACGGCCAGCCGACCTCGGCGCGTCGGTGCTCCCGGTGGTCGCCGCGGTGAGCGAGAGCGACCTCGACCTCGGGACGGTGCGGGTCGTGTGCGACTGGGTGCAGTACCGCGACAACTTCCGCGACGTGGTGGCACTGCGGCCGATCCTGCACGACGAGATCGCGCCGGCCTCGGGGGTCCGGCAGGATCTGGAGATCGCGGTCGACGTGCGCCGGGCCGGGGACCTGCCGGTCGGCGCGCTGACCGCCGCGCTGCTGCACGGGCCGGGGGACCGGGTGCTCATCGAGGACTGGGGCCCCGGCCGCGACAGCTGCGTCTGGCAGTTCAACGCGCTGTACTGGTCGGCCCTCGACCTGTGGGAGAAGGCCACCGGCCGGGGCTACGAGCAGGCCCTGCCCGGCGGGGAGAGCGCCGCGCGCAACCGGGCCGCGGCGGCGGAGCTGATCGGTGAGCTGTTCGCGGTCTGGGACCGTCTCGCCGCGAGCGCGGCGCTACCGGACGAGCTGTACGTCATCGAGCTTGGCGTCGGCAACGGCAACCAGGCCAAGGTGTTCCTCGACGAGTTCCGCGACCTCGACCGCGAGCGCGGCACCGGCTACTACCGGCGCCTGCGCTACCTGATGTGCGACTACTCGGCGCACGTGCTCGACCTGGCCAGACAGACCGTCGCCGAGCACACCGAACGCGTCAGCTCGTTCGCGCTGGACGCCACCCGGCCGAGGACCTCGCTGGGTTTCCTGCGGTACAAGGCGTTCCTGGTCTACATCGCCAACGTCTACGACAACCTGCCGACCGACGAGGTGGCCCAGCTCGGCGGGCACACCTACCGCGTGCACACCCGTGCCTACCTGCCGGGGGAGGCGGCCGCCGAGCTGGCGGCGTCGGTCGGCGCGCGCGTCGAGGAGCTGCCAGGGCTGGTGCACAAGCTGCTGCGGCTGGGTCCGGCGCTGCTGGCCGAGGCGTGCCCCGGGCACGTGCCGGACACCGAGGCCGCGGTGCGTTTCTGGCAGCACACCTGGGCGGCACTGCGGCTGGAGGAACGCTACGTGCCGCTCGCCGGGCTGGACACCTACCCGCTCACCGACACGCTCACCGGGGAGGCGCTGCGGCCGCTGCTCGAGTCCGGCGCGGACGTGCGCATGCACGTGAGCAACGGGGCGGTCGCGAGCTTCGACGACACCCTGACCCTGTTGCACCCCTTCGGGAAGCTGGTGTGCCACGACATCTTCGTCGACGGCGTGGAGGGTTACCGCACGACGTTCCGTGGACCCGGCAAGTACGACGGGTCGGTGGTCAACTGGGTCAACGGCGCGCTGCTGGCCCACATCGGCCGCAAGCGCGGGTTCGACGTGGACTACACACCGTTCCGCCACCGCGCTGGCGGGCACGTCGTGACGATGACGGCGCAGGTGCGGGACTGACATGAGCGAGCCTGCGAGCGAATCAGTGTCACCGACCAACACACTGTTCGACCGGCTGCCGGTGCTGGCGACCACGGTGGTCGGCTCCTTCCCGGTACCGGAGTGGATGGAGCGACTGAAGACCGACCACGCCCGGGGGCGGGTGAGCGGCGCGCAGCTGGCCGACCTGCACGACATGGCGATCAAGGCCGCGCTGCGGGACCAGGAGCTGGCCGGCATCGACATCGTGTCCGACGGCGAGCTTCGCCGGGACAACGACATCGACTACTTCCTGGCCCCGCTGCCCGGGGTCGAGGCCCGGCGGTCCACAAAGGACTTCTACTTCGACTACCACGACCTCGCGGTGACCGCGCCCCTGCCACCGGCCACCGGTGCCGAGCTGGCCTGGCTCGCGGACGACTTCGCCTTCACCGCCGCGCAGACGACCGCGCCGATCAAGTTCTCCTTCACCGGCCCGTACTCGCTGGCCCGCAGGCTGCGCAACCAGGCCTACGCCGACCAGCGCGCGCTGGTGCTCGACCTCGCGCACCGCCTCAACGGCGCCGCACATGCCCTCGCGGCCCGCGGTGCGACGCTGCTGCAGATCGACGAGCCGTTCCTCGCCGGCTATCCCGGCGACGTCGAGCTGGCGGTCGAGGGCGTCAACGCGGTCACCGCCGGTGTGGACGTCAGCTGGGCGCTGCATGTCTGCTACGGCAACCGTTACGCGCGGCCGTCCTGGGAGGGCCACTACGACTTCCTGTTCCCCGCCGTGCTGGACGCGCGGGTCGACCAGCTCGTGCTCGAGTTCGCCCGCAAGGGCTACCAGGACCTGCCGGTGATCGAGAAGTTCGGCTGGGACCGCAAGGTCGGGCTCGGCGTCCTGGACGTGAAGAACCAGGAGGTCGAGTCCGCCGAGACCGTCGAGCGGCGCATCCGCGCGGCCCTGGACCTGGTGCCGCCGGAGCAGCTGGTGATCAACCCGGACTGCGGGCTGCGGAACCTGTCCGGCGCGGTGGCCCGCGCCAAGCTGGCGGCGATGGTCGATGGCACGGCGCGGGTCCGTGCCTCCCTGCGCCCGCTGCCGGTCGTCGAACCGGCCCCGGAGCAGATCGCGCAGGGCGCATGACGGTCATCGGCAGACTCGTGGTGTCCTGTGTGGACGGTCCGGGGATCGTGGCGCGGATCAGCACGTTCCTGCACCGCCACGGCGCCAACATCGTCTCGTCCGACCAGTACTCCACCGGGCTCGCGGACGGCCGGTTCTACCTGCGGGTGGAGTTCCACCTGTCGGCCACCGGCCCCGGACTGGCGGAGCTGGAGCGCGACTTCGCCACCGAGGTCGCGCCGGTCATCGGTGGGGTGTCCCGGTTCCGGGACGCGGCCGCCACCACCCGGGTGGCGGTGTTCGTCTCCCGCTACGACCACTGCCTGCTCGACCTGCTGTGGCGGACCCGGCGCGGTGAGCTGCCGGTGGAGATCGTGCAGGTGGTGTCCAACCACCCCGACCTCGCCGAGGACGTGGCCGGGTTCGGCGTGCCGTTCGCGCACGTCCCGGTCACCAGTGCGACCAAGCCCGACGCCGAACGCCGGGCGCTGGACCTGTTGTGCGGCAAGGTGGACCTGGTCGTGCTGGCCAGGTACATGCAGATCCTGTCGGGCGGCTTCCTCGACCGGATCGGCGTGCCGGTGATCAACATCCACCACTCGTTCCTGCCCGCGTTCGCCGGCGCGGGACCCTACGAGCGGGCCAGGGCGCGCGGCGTGAAGCTGATCGGCGCCACCGCGCACTACGCCACCGAGGACCTCGACGAGGGCCCGATCATCGAGCAGGACGTGGTCCGCGTCTCGCACCGCGCGAGCGTGGCCGAGCTGACCCGCAAGGGCGCGGACATCGAGCGCACGGTGCTGGCCAGGGCCGTGCGGTGGCACTGCCAGCACCGGGTCCTGGTCGACGGCCGCACCACCATCGTGTTCTGAAGATCGAGAAAATCCCTTGCGCCGGCCAATAGCCTGGCAGGAGCCGGCTGTCGGGGGGTGGCGTGTCGATGACCGTGGCGGCGCCGGCCGTCGGTCTGTGGAACCGTAACTTCAGTCTCTTCTTCGTCGCCAGGGCCGTGGCTCGGCTTGGCGACATGATGCTGCCGATCGCGCTCGCCGCCGGGCTCGTCCAGTTCGGGCACGGGGTCGGCGCGGTCGGCGCGGCGATGGCCTCCTTCAGCGCCTGCTTCGCCGGGTTCGTGATCTTCGGTGGGGTCATCGCCGACCGGGTCGACACGCGCAAGCTCATGGTGGCGGCCGACGCCGTCCGGGTCGGCACCCAGGGCCTGGTCGCCACGATGTTCTTCACCGGTCACGTCGTGCTGTGGCAGATCTGCGCCATCGGCATGGTCAACGGCCTGTGCGCGGCGCTGTTCCAGCCCGGCGTGGCCAGCACGATCCCGCGCATCGCCGGCGACGTGCAGGGCGCGAACGGCGCCATCCGCATCGCGGAGTCGGTGATGAGCATCGCCGGGCCCGCGTTCGCCGGCCTGCTCATCGGCCTCACCTCGGTCGGCGACGTGTTCGTCGCGCACGCGATGACCTATCTGGTGAGCGGCGGCTGTCTGCTCGCCGTCCGGCTGCCCGCCGGCAGTTCCCGGACCGCGCCGAGCACGTTCCGACGTGACCTGCGGGTCGGCTGGCACGAGTTCTGGGCACGCACCTGGATGTGGGGCGTGATCATCGTCTGGATGCTCGCCCAGATCACCGCGTTCGGCCCGACCGCGCCGCTGGTCGCCACGGTGATCGTCGTCGACCACGGGGAGACCGCGTTCGGCGTGGTCAGCGGGGTCGGCGGGCTCGGCATGGTGGTGGGTGGGCTGCTGGCCATGCGCCTGCGGCCGGTCCGCCCGCTGCGGGCCGGCGCCATCGCGCTGTTCGGGTTCAGCCTGCAGCCGGTGTCGGTCGGGCTCGACCTGCCGGTGCCGGTGCTGGCCATCGCGTTCGCGGTGGCCGGCGGCGGGGGCGCGTTCTGGGGCGTGATGTGGTCGACCAGCGTGCAGACCCAGGTGCCGCCCGGGGTGCTCAACCGCATCCACGCCTACGAGGTGGCCGGTTCGCTGGCCATGCTGCCGGTCGGTCAGGCGCTCGCCGGCCCGGCCTCGGGGCTGCTCGGCGCGCCGACGGTCCTGCTGACCAGCGGCGTTCTGGGGATCTGCTGTGTCACCGCGCTGGTGTCGGTGCCCGCGATCCGGAACCTGCGCCGGGTGCGGGACGGACCTGTCGGCGCCTGACCGACCGGCGCCGTGCCGCGGCCGAGTCAGCCGCGACCAACGAAGGGCATGGTGGTGGCGGTGAGGACCAGGAACTGGGTGTTCGCGTCCAGCGGCAGCCCGGCCATGAACCGGACGGCGTCGGCGACGTGCCGGGCGTCGAAGGTGGGCTCTGGCCGGACCGATCCGTCGGCCTGGCGCGCGCCGGCCGACATGTTCGACGTCATCTCGGTGGCGGCGTTGCCGATGTCGAGCTGACCGCAGGCGATCCCGAAGGCCCGGCCGTCCAGCGACAGCGAGCGGGTCAGCCCGGTGATGGCGTGCTTGGTCGCGGTGTAGGCGATGCTGCCTGGGCGGGGCGCGTGCGCGGACACCGAACCGTTGTTGATGATCCGCCCGCCCTGGGGCTCCTGGGCGCGCATGATGGCGAAGGCCGCCCGCGCGCACAGGAACGAGCCGGTGAGGTTCACCTCGACGGTCGCGCGCCACGACTCGACGGCCACCTCGTCCGGCGTGCCGACCGGACCGAAGCCGCCCGCGTTGTTCATCAGCAGGTCCAGCCGGCCGAACGCGTGCCGCACGGCGGCGAACAGGGCAGCCACCTGGTCGGCGTCGGTCACGTCGGTGGGCACCGGGAGCGCCCCGAGGTGCCCGTCGGCGGTCTCGGCGAGCGCCTCGGCCCGGCGGCCGGCGAGGGCCACCGACCAGCCGTCCGCGAGCAGCGCGCGGGCCACCATCCGCCCGATACCCGAACCGGCTCCGGTGACGACGGCGACGCGGCTCACCGGTCGTTCCACTCCTGCTGCCATGTCGATCACTTGCTCCCGGTGTCCGTCGCGGGTTGGTACGGGGTTTCCGTCAGGCGTTGGTAGGCGGCCTCGATGGCGGTGTCGGCGGCGATGGCCGCTTCCAGTAGAGGCATGCCGCTTTCGGTGCGGTTGATGACGGCCTGGTGCCAGCGGTCCAGGTTTTCCCTGCTGAGTTCGAGGAATCCGCGTGCTGGTACCGACAACGGGGTGGTGGGGGTGATGGCGTAGATCGGCCTGAGGGTCAGTGGCTCCAGCAGCCGAAGGGTGGCTCCCCGCCGTCGGGCGTCGAGTGCCTGGCGCATGGGGAGCAGGGCGGCGCCCGCGCCGGCGATGATCAGGGGTACGAGGCCGGCCGGTTCGCTGGTGTCGACGACCACGACGGGCTCGATCGCGCTCGTGTCCCGCAGGGTGTCGAGGTAGGTGCGGCCGAAGCCGCGGTCGACGATCATCGGCAGGCCGTCCAGCAGTTCGACGGGCACCGGGTCGGGGAAGTCGGTGCGCCAGCCTGGTGGCAGCGCCAGTACGACCTCGCCGTCGCCGATGTGGGCGCATTGGATGCCCTGGCGGGACATGGGGGTGACGGTGTAGGCGAGCTCGGCCTCGCCGGAGCGGATCAGTGTCGCGATCTCGTCGGAGTCGCCGCTGTGCTGGGTGAGCCGGACGGTGAGTCCGGGGTGCTTGCGGCGGAAGTGGCCCACCCACGCGGCCAGGAAGTTCGACGTGAGGGTGGGGGAGATCGCCACGTCGACCCGGCCGCGCTCCAGTCCCTGGTAGCCCTTGGCGACCTGGCGGGCGTGCTGCAGGTCGCGGAGGATCTGGCGGGCGGGGCCGACGAGTGCCTCGCCGGCGGCGGCCAGCACCAGCCCACGCCCGACCCGGCGGAACAGCTCGACGCCGAGGTCGGTCTCCAGCCGGCGGATGATCTGCGACAGCGACGGCTGTGCCAGGTAGAGCGCGGACGCGGCCCGGGTGATGCTGCCCTGGTCGACGACGGCGAGGAAGCACTCGATCTCGCGGACGTTCATGTGCCGATCAAAAGCTCGGCGCTCGGGGCCGGTCAAGGCCAGCTGGGCGTGTCGGCACCTGGACGGGGTACGACCCGGTCCGGCGCGGGCGCCACCCCGTCGAGGGTAAACGGCAGGGACGGGACGGTGTAGCGGTCGCCGTCCGGGCCGATGCCGGTGGTCAGGACGCCACCGGCGCGCACATCCGGCGCCTCGGTCACGTCGCGGTAGGTCCGCACCGCCGCCGCGACGATCCCGTGGTCGGCCAGCAGGTCCAGGCACTCGGCCGTGCCCAGCACCGCGAACGTCGGCGAGATCTCCGTCAGCAGGGCCGTGCGGTGAGCGACCCGGCCCGGGTTGTCGGCGAACCGGACGTCGTCGAGCAGCCAGTCCTTGCCGATGAGCCGGCACAGCCGGGCGAAGTGCTCCGGGGTGTAGGCGGACAGGACGATCGCACCGTCAGCGGTGGGCACGAGGTCGGCGGCGGGGGCCACGGTCGCCTGGCCGTTCCCCTTGCGCCGCGGCTCCTGACCCGAGGCGTGCCACTCGCCCCACATCGCCGACTGCAGGTGGATCGCGGCGTTGAGCAGCGAGACCTCGGCGACGCCGCCCTCGCCGGTGCGCTCGCGGCGCAGGAGCGCGGCGAGGACGGCCTGGACGACCGCGTAGCTGGCGGCGACGTCGGCGATCGGGAACCCGACACGCAGTGGCTCGCCGTCGTGCTCCCCGTTGATCGACATCAGCCCGCTCTCGGCCTGCCCGGCGATGTCGAGGCCGGCCCGGCGTGCCGACGGCCCCGCCGGGGGGAAGCCGCTCACCGAGACGTAGATGAGTGCCGGGTGGGCCGTCCGCAGTTCGTCGGGGCCGAGGCCGAGGCGGTCAAGGACGCCCGCGCGCAGGTTCTGCACGACGACGTCCGCCTCCGCGATCAGCTTCACCGCGGTGTGCCGGTCGTCCTCGGCCTTGAGGTCGAGCACCACCGAGCGTTTGCCGCGGTTGTAGGCCAGGACGATCCCCTCGCCGTACGCGCCGATGCCGCGGGCCTGGTCGCCGGCCGGCGGTTCGATCTTGATGATGTCGGCGCCGAGATCGGCCAGCAGCTGCGTGGCCGCGGGCGCGGCGATGTAGTGACCGAACTCGACGACACGCACGCCCGCGAGTGGGCTGCTCATGGCACTCCTACTCTCCGGTGAACACCGGTCGGCGCTTCTCCAGGAACGCTTGCGCCGCCCGCCGCGCGTCGCCACTGCGAGCACAGTCGACCATGCGCGGCACCTCGGCTCGAAGGTAGTCGGGCAACGTGGCGAGTGCGGCGTCGTCCAGGTTCTGCCTGGCGTACCGCATCGCCATGGGTGCCTGCGCGGCGAGCTTGCCCGCCAGCTCGCCGACCCGCGCCGACAGGTCGGCCGTGGTCTCGGTGACGAGCCCGAGCCGCGCCGCCTCCGTGGCGGTGATCCGTCCGGGATCGAGGAGCAGCGCCCGCGCGCGGGCACCACCAACGGCGCGGGTCAGCAGCCAGGCACTGCCGAGGTCGCCGGACACCCCGGCGCTGACGAACGCCGTGTTGAACACCGCGCGCTCGGCCGCGATCCGGAAGTCGGCGGCCAGCGCCAGCGAGAGCCCGGCACCCGCACAGGCTCCGTTGACGGCGGCGATGGTCGGTGCCGGGAACGACACGAGTGTCTCCACGATGGTCGACGCGCGGGTCAGCCGCTCGCGGTCGTCGGCCGTCGACCGGCCACGCAACGTCCTGGTCTCCTGGTCCCGCGCGCTGCCCGAGCCGATCCGCGCGAGATCCGCGCCGACGCAGAAGTCGGCGCCGGCCCCGGTGACGACGAGGGCGCGCAGCCCGGCTGCCGAGCCGGCCCGCTCGAGCGTGTCCAGCAGGTCCTCCACGAGCTGCCAGGAGATCGCGTTGCGGCGCTCGGGTCGGTTGAGGGTCACGGTGCCGACGCCACCGTCGAGCGTGAACGACACCGTCCGGCCAGGTGACGTCGAGTCCATGTGGTCATCCTGGGCACTGCCGTTGTAGTGCGTCAAAGAGCAAAACGAAGGGAGACTCATTGCCGGAGCCAATGAGTGACTCATTGCCTTTCGCAATGAGTCCGGTTGGGTTCACGTCTTTGACGTACTCCGTCGTGCGCGGTGGACTGTGGGCCAGGAGGTAGTCGATGAGTGCTCGTTCAGCCAGGTCAGGTGTCGTGTTGGTCGTGGTCGTCGCGCTCGGCGCGCTGGTGGCGACCGCGTGTGGCAGGCCGGGACAGGGCGCCGGCTACCCGGCCAGAGATGTCCAGGTGGTCGTGCCGTACCCGGCGGGAAGCGCCATCGACGCCACCGCCCGCGCGCTGGTGGAGGTGATCAACAAGCAGGACCGGCTCGGCAAGCGCCTCCAGGTCGTGAACAAGGAAGGCGGCGCCGGGTCGGTCGGCACCACGGAGGTGCTCAACGCGAAGCCGGACGGTCACACGATCGGCATCCTGCCCGACGGCCCGCTGACGTTGATCCCGCACACCGAGGAGATCTCCTACGACCCCGGGAAGATCACGGTGCTCAGCGAGGTCACCACGTCGCCGGTGTTGTTCGCGGTTCCCGGCGACTCGCCGTACCAGGACGTCGGGGACCTGGTGGACGCCGCCAGGGCGAACCCGGGCACGATCACGATGGGTGACGGGCCACTCAACTACGCCGTCCCGGCCCAGAAGTTCGAACAGCTGACGGACACGACGTTCAAGCACATCAAGTTCGACGGCGACCAGGCCACCACGACGGCCCTGCTCGGCGGCAACATCGCCGTGGGAGTCGTGCAACTCGCCGGGGTGGCGGCGCAGCTGAGGTCCGGCAAGGTCCGGGTGCTGGGGGTCGCGTCGACCGAACCCGTCGAGCTGGCGCCCGACATCCCGACCTTCGGCTCGCAGGACGTCGACCTGGACTGGGCGGCGTACAACGTGGTCGTGGCCCCGAGCGGGCTGCCGGCCGAGGTCGAGCGGAAGCTCGCGGACGTGTTCGACGAGGCCGTCAACAGCGCGGAGTTCGCCGACACCGCGCGTGAGCTGGGACTGGTGGTCAGTGGACTGGACAGTCAGGAGGCGCGGGACCGCCTGACCAGCAAGTCCGACGAAGCCGCGAAGCTCCTCGCGCCGAAGTGATGACCAGGCGAGTCACCCGCGACATGGTCGCAGCCGCGACGCTGCTCGGGCTGGGCCTGCTGTACGGCGCGCTGTCCGTCGGGGAGGGTCTCGGCTCGGTGGGGGACACCGGGGCCGGGTTCTTCCCGTTCATCGTCGCGCTCGTCCTGGTCGCCGCCAGCGTGACCGTCCTCGTGCGGAGTGGCCGGGAGACGGTCTCCACCGAAGTGGCGGCGGCCGACGGCGACGTCCACTGGTGGCGGATCGCGGGCGTCCTGGGCGCGGCCCTGCTGGTGCCCGCGGTGGGGGAGACGGTCGGGATGATCGTGACGCTGTCGGTCGCCCTGGTCCTGATCGCCAAGGTCATGGGCATCTCCCGGTGGGTCAACGCGCTCATCCTCGGCGTCGCCTTCGGCGCGGCCACCTGGTTGGTCTTCGTCTACTGGCTGTTCGTGCCGCTGCCGGCCGGCACGCTCGGCCTGGTCTGAACGGGAGGCCGACGTGTTCGACGACCTCGGGGCGGGCTTCGCCGCGTTCGCGGACCCCACCTTCATCGTCCTCGCGCTGGTCGGCGTCGTGCTCGGCACGGTGGTCGGGGTGCTGCCCGGCATCGGGCCCATCGGTGCGATGTCCGTCCTGCTCGGGATGACGACGCAGCTCGGCGCGACGGGTTCGCTGATCCTGTTCGCCGGCATCTACTTCGGTTCCACCTACGGCGGGTCGACGACCTCGATCCTGCTCAACGTGCCCGGCGAGGCGTCGTCGGTGGTCACCGCGCTCGACGGCCACGAGATGACGAAACGGGGGCGGGCGGGGCCCGCGCTGACCATCGCGGCCGTCTCGTCGTTCGTGGCGGGCACTGTCGCGATCTTCGGTCTCATGATGTTCGCGCCGTGGCTGTCCGGGATGGCGGTCAAGCTCGGTCCGCCCGAGTACCTGGCACTGTGCGTCGCGGGCCTGTTGTTGCTGGCGGCCCTGTCCACCGGCTCCACCGCGAAGGCGATCGTCATGATCTGCGCCGGCCTGGCGGTCGGCACGGTCGGCATCGACCCGGCAAGCGGTGACCTGCGGTTCACCATGGGCTCGACCGATCTGGCCCAGGGCTTCAGCTTCATCGCCATCGTGATGGGCGTCTTCGGCGTCGCCGAGGTGCTGACGATGGCCGGCAGGCGGTGGCGGCCGGAGCCGGTCAGCGCGCCGAAGCTGCGGGAACTGTTGCCCAGCAGGCAGGAGTCTCGGGCGGCGGCGCCCGCGGCGGTCCGCGGGTCGGTGATCGGGTTCCTGCTGGGGCTGGTGCCCGGTCCGGCGGCGGTGCTGTCCACGTTCGCGTCCTACGTCACCGAGCGGAAGCTCGCCAGGCACCCTGAGAGGTTCGGCAGGGGTGCGGTGGAGGGGGTGGCCGGTCCGGAGGCGGCCAACAACGCGGCGGCCGGCGCGGCGTTCGTGCCGTTGCTGGCGTTGGGTATCCCGTTCGCGCCGACGATGGCGCTCGTGCTCGCCGCACTGCTGCTCAACGGGATCGTGCCGGGACCGACGTTCATCAACGACCAGCCGGAGCTGTTCTGGACGGTCATCGCGGCGATGTACATCGCCAACCTGATGCTGCTGGTGCTCAACCTGCCGCTGGTCGGGTTGTTCACGCGCCTGCTGTCGATCCCGCCACAGGCGTTGATGCCACTGGTGATCGGCCTGTGCGTCGTTGGCGTGTACGCCGAGGGCAACTCGATGTTCGACGTGGTGGTGATGCTGGTCGCGGGCCTGCTCGGGTTCCTGCTGCGCCGCATCGGGTTCAGCATGGCCCCGTTCGTGCTCGCCGTCGTCCTGCAGCCGACACTCGAGACCTCGCTACGCCAAACCCTCGCCTTCTCCGACGGAAACCCGGGCTACGTGCTCGGCCGCCCCGTCAGCATGGTGATCTTCGGCCTCGTCGTCCTGGCGACGGCCGTGTCCATCCGACAGGCTCGACGACGTAGCCGGGCCGACGCCGGCTGACGCGCGTTCGTTGTTGACCGCCTTGACCACGTGCGACGCTGGCAGGTGTGCCCGCACCAGCTCGCGGCGAGCCGGCGATGAACACGTGAGCGGGTAGTACGCGCGCCCGCTGGTCAACGGTTCACCGCGGAGCGTGAGGTTCCCGTCACTCTTGACGCCCCGCCCCGGAGTGGGATTCTGAGGACCGTGCCAGGTCACGTCAAAACCTTGTCGCCACGCGGTTTCCGGGTGTTGATCATCGAGGATGACAGTGAGCTTGTCGGGTTGCTGTCCGAGGCGTTGCGGGACGAGGGCTATGACGTCGACATCGCGCTCGACGGGCAGCAGGGGCTGCATCTGGGGCTCACCCGCCCCTACGACGTGCTGGTGATCGACCGTGGGCTGCCGGTGCTCGACGGGCTGGACCTGCTGGTGCGGCTGCGATCGAGGGACGTGCGGGTACGGGCGCTGATGCTCACCGCGTTCGGCACGGTGCACGACCGGATCGACGGGCTGGACGCCGGCGCCGACGACTACCTGGTGAAGCCCTTCGACCTGGACGAGCTGAGCGCGCGGCTGCGGGCGCTGTGCCGGCGGGCACTGGAGGTGGCGGACGCGTTGCCGATCGGCGCCGGGCACCTCGATGTCGGGCAGCGGGAGGCGGTGCTGGCCGACGGGGAGCGGGTGCCGCTGTCGCCGAGGGAGTTCGCCCTGCTGCGCGAGCTCGCCCTGCGCCCGAACGTCGTACACCCGCGGTTGTCCCTGCGGCGCACGGTCTTCGGCGACGCCTCCGGGTCGTCCATTGTGGACACCTACGTGTACTACCTGCGGGCGAAGCTCGGCAAGCAGGTGGTCCGGACGGTGCAGGGGCTCGGCTACCGGTTGGGGGCGCTGTGAGTCGTTCGTGGGCCGAGTCGGAGCGGGCGGTGCTCCGGCGGGCGCGGCTGCGGGTCAGCGTGCTGGTGGCACTGGCGATCACGGTCCTGGTCATGCTCGTCGGCGGGATCGCGTACACGATGATGACCCACGCGCAGGACGACCAGGTCGCCCGCGAGCTGCGGTACAACATCGAGCACGGCACGCCCGCCGCGCCGCCGGGCTGCACGTGGCTGTTCTCCCTCGCCTACGGCACGCTCGACCTCGGGGTGCTGCCGCCGCCGGCGGGCTTCCCGCTGCACGACGACCTGCGCGCGGTCGAGGAGTCGGGCACGGCGATCGAACGGACCGTGGACCGCAACGACACCGTGTACCTGGTGCGCACGGAACCGGCGTCGAGCGGGCGCACGGTGCAGGCGGTGTTCGACACCCGCTACCAGATCGCGGACCGGCGGCACCTGGTGGTGGCGCTGGTGGTCGCGGAGCTCGGCGGCCTGCTCGCCGCCGCGGTGACCGGGCTGGTGGTCGGCCTGCGCGCGGTCGCGCCGCTCGCCGAGGCGCTCGCCAGGCAGCGGCGCTTCGTCACCGACGCCAGCCACGAGCTGCGCACGCCGATCGCGCGGGCCTACACCCGGGTGCAGCTGCTGGCCCGGCGGGCCGCCGCCGAGGACCTGCCGAGTGAGCACCGCGAGAGCATCAGCAGGCTCGCCGGGTCGATCGGCGCGCTCGGGGACGTGGTCGACGACCTGCTGCTGTCGGCCCGGTTGGCGGCCGATCCCACCGACTTCGACGTCCAGGTCGTCGACCTCGGCGAACTGGCCGAGTCCGCGATGGCGCCGGAGCGCGACCGGGCCGCGCTGCGGGGGGTCACGCTGGCCGTCGACCGCCGGACCGGGCCGCTGGCGGTCGTCGGTATCGAGACCGCGTTGCGCCGGGTCGTCGGCGAGCTGCTGGCCAACGCGGTGCGCCACACCCCGGCCGGCGGGCGGATCGACGTGCAGGTCGCGCGGTCGGCGGTCGCGGGGCAGGTCGAGCTGACGGTGGCCGACAGCGGCGCGGGGTTCGACCCTCGGGAGGCCGACCGGCTGTTCGACCGGTTCCACCGCGGCTCCGCCGGTGCCGAGCGGCAGTTCGGGCTGGGGCTCGCCCTGCTGCGGGAGGTGGTGACCAGCCACGGCGGCACCATCAGGGCCGTCGGCCATCCCGGCCGCGGTGCCCGCTTCACCATGCGGTTGCCCGAGGCGCAGGCGCGCACGGAACAGGGGGTCAGCGCACCACACCGGTGACGATCCCGGCGGCGGTGCGCACGTCGGTGTCTAGTGGCCGGTCCGGGTTCACCGGCGGGATCGCGTCGGCCAGGGCGGCGAGCAGCGCGGCGCACCCCGGGGCGGTTGGCGAACGCGCGCCGACGTGCGCGGCCTGGCGCAGCCCGAGCGCGAGGGACCCGCACAGCAGCCACAGCAGGTCGGCGAGGTCGTAGGCGCGCAGCGCGGCCTGGGTGCCGAACGGCACGACGTCCTGGTTGTGCAGGTTGGTCGGCAGGCTCTGGGTGCTCGCGGGCACGGCGGTGCGGCGGATCTCGGCCACGAACGCGGTCGTCGCGAGCTGGACGCCCTGCAGTCCGTGCTGTTGCCCGGGACCCGCGGCGAGCATGGGCGGCAGCCCGGTGTTGCGGGCCGGGTCGACGAGCAGGTCCAGCTGCCGCTCGGCGAGGTTGCCCAGCGAGGCGGTGACCATCGCGAGCACGTCGGCGGCGAACGCGGCCGGCTGGCCGAAGAAGTTGCCGCCATGGGCGACCAGGTCGTCGTCGGGGAAGAACAACGGGTTGTCGCTCACCCCGGCGAGGTCGGCGGCGACCACCCCGTCCACGTACCGCAGCGCGTCCTCGGCGGCGCCGAGCAGCTGCGGCGCGCACCGGATGCTGTAGGGCTCCTGCAGCGGCCGGTTTCCGCTCGGCGTCGCGCCGGCGAGGGTGGCGCGCATGTGCGCGGCGACGGTCACCGCGCCCGCGTGCCCGTAGGCGGCGATGAGGCGGTGGTCGAGGAATCCGGGGTCGCTGCCGAGGATGTCGGTGAGCAGACAGGTCAGGTCCCGCAGTGCGCGCTGGGCCGCGCGGACGCGGTCCAGCGCGAGCGCGGTGGCCGCCGTGGTCACCGACGTGCCGTTGACCAGTGCCAGCGCGTCGCGCCCGTCCAGCGACAGCGCGGTGAGCCCGGCGCGGTCCAGCGCCTCGGCGGCCGGCAGTCGCGCACCGTCCACATAGGCGTGACCGCGGCCCCGCAGTGCCTGCGCGGCGTAGGCGAGCGGGATGAGGTCGCCGCTGGCGCCGACCGAGCCGTACCGGGGGACCGCGGGGGAGAAGGTGGTCGCGAACATGGCCGCGAGCGCCTCGACCACGTGCGCGGAGACCCCGGAGGCGCCCTGGCCGAGCGACCACGCGCGGACCAGCAGCGCGGCCCGGGTGATGTCCGCTGGCAGGTCGGGTCCCTGCCCGGCACCGAGGTGTGCGAGCGTGTTGTCGCACTGGTCGGCCTCGTCGGCGCGGCCGGCGAACCCGACCAGCGCCCCGAATCCGGTCGTGGCGCCGTAGACCGGACGGCCGTCGTCGGCGAGCACCGACCGCAGGTACTCCCGGCCCCGCGCCACTCGCGCGCGCACCGTGGGTCCGATGTGGACGGTGAGCGGGACGGCCGCGCGGCGCAGGTCCTCGCCGCGCAACGGCTGGCTCAGGTCGACGGGAGCCGTGGTCGGCGCGGTCGTGGTCACGGCACCGACGGTAGGCAGGTGATCTCAGAGAGTTCTGAGATCATGTGGCTACCGTCCCGGCCATGGCGCACGACTACCTGATCATCGGGGCCGGGCCCGCCGGCCTGCAGCTGGCCGCCCACCTGGCCGTGGCCGGCCGGGACTACGCCGTCCTCGAACGCGGGCCGGGGCCGGGCACCTTCTTCACCCGCTATCCCCGGCACCGCACGCTGATCTCGATCAACAAGGTGCACTCCGGGTACACCGACCCGGAGCAGCGGATGCGCATGGACTGGAACTCGCTGCTGAGCGACGACCCGGAGCTGCTGTTCACCCGGTACAGCCCCAAGTACTTCCCGGCCGCCGACGACCTGGTCCGCTACCTCGCCGACTTCGCCGAGCGGACCGGTGTCCGCGTGCACTACGACACCGACGTCACGCGCGTCTCCCGCGACCACAACGGGTTCACCGTCACCGACCGAAGTGGACGGACCTGGTCGGCGACGCGGCTGGTCGTCGCGACCGGGGTCTCCCAGCTGTACGTGCCGCCCATTCCCGGTATCGAGCACGTCGAGCGCTACGACACGTTCGACACCGACCCGTCGTCGTTCACCGACCAGCGGGTCCTGGTGATCGGCAAGGGCAACTCCGGGTTCGAGACCGCGGACGCGCTCGTCGAGCACGCGGCGGTCATCCACGTCGCGGGGCCGAGTTCGGTGAAGCTCGCGTGGCAGACCCACTACGTCGGGCACCTGCGCGCGGTGAACAACAACTTCCTGGACACCTACCAGCTCAAGTCCGAGAACGCCGTGCTCGACGGCACGGTCGAGCGGATCGAACCCCGCCCCGGCGGCGGTTTCCGGGTGATCTTCCGGTACGCGCGCACGGTCGAGAAGCTGCGGGAACTGGCGTACGACCGGATCATCGCGGCCACCGGCTTCCGGTTCGACGCGTCGGTCTTCGACGAGACCTGCCGGCCGGCACTGGTGATCAACGACCGTTTTCCCGAGCAGACCCCGGCGTGGGAGTCGGTGAACGTGCCCGGCCTGTACTTCGCGGGCACCCTGAGCCAGCAGCGGGACTTCAAGAAGTCGACGAGCGGATTCATCCACGGCTTCCGCTACGGCGTCCGCGCGCTGCACCGCATCCTCGCCGCCCGCCACCACGACACGCCGTGGCCATCGACCGAGCTTGACCAGGCGCCGGACGCGATCGCCGACGCCATCGTCGCGCGGGTGAACCGGTCTTCCGCGCTGTGGCAGCAGTTCGCGGTCATGGGGGACGTCGTCACGGTCGACGGCGGGACCGCGCGGTACGCCGAGGAGGTGCCGGTCGCGTACGTGGCCGACGGCGGGCTCGGCGCCGCGGCGCACCGGTTCGTGACCACGCTGGAGTACGGGCCGGACCACGACACCGTGGATCCGTTCGACATCACCATCCCGAGGGTCGCGGAGAACGACGCGGTCAACGCGGCCGACGCGAGCTACCTGCACCCGGTGGTGCGCTACCACCGCGACGGCGTGCTCACCGCGACCCACCACCTGGCGGAGAACCTGGAGAACCACTGGGACCTGCCGGCGGTGCACCAGCAGCCGTTGTCGGTGTTCGTGAAGGAATGCCTTGCCGGGGCGTGAGACCGAGCCGTTCCCCCGCGCGGTGCTCGACGCGCTCGACGCGGCGGGGGACCGGCCGGTGTTCGAACACGGCGACCGGGTGCTGTCCGGTGCCGCGCTGCTCGATCTCGTCGCCCGGCTCGCGACCGCGCTGCGGCGCGCGGGGCTCAGGCCGGGCGACGGCGTCGCCCTGCGGCTGGGAGTGACACCGGCGGCGTTCGCCGCGATCCTCGCCGCGCACGTGGTCGGCACCCGGGTGGTGGGCATCCGGCCGGGGCTGGCCGACGAGCAGGTACGCCACCTGCTCTCCCTGGACATCGCGGCGGTCGTCACGGACGCCGACGTCGCGGGCATGGCCGCCACCGAACCAGGACCGCTGCGCTGCGCGGGCCGCCCCGGCGACGTCGCACGGATCCTGCACACCAGCGGCAGCACCGGGGTCCCCAAGGCGTGCGCGCAGACCTACGCCGCCATGACCGCGGCGTGGACCGCGCGCCCGGCCGCGTGGCCACCGGCGATCCGCGAGCTGGCGTCCCGGTTGGACCGTCACCTGGTGTTCGGCACGCTCTCCAGCCAGGTGATGTTCGAGTACGCCGTACTGACCGTCGTCGCGGGCGGCACCGTGGTGGTCGCCGACGATCCCGGGCTGCCCGGCGCGGTCACCCGTCATCGCGCGTCCTCGAGCGTGCTCACCGTGCCCCGCCTGGCCAAGCTCGTCGCCCGGCAGCGAACGGAACCGGCCGACCTGGCGACGCTGCGCGCGCTGCTGGTGTCCGGCTCCCCGCTCACCCCCGACCGGCACCGGGAGGCGTTGGCGGTGCTCGGCCCGGTCGTGTTCCACGGTTACGGCCAGACCGAGACCGGCACGATCGCGTTGGCCACCCCGGCCGATCCGCCGGGGTCGGTCGGCTTTCCGTTGGTGGAGCTGAGTTGCCGGGACGACGGCGAGCTGTTCGTCCGCGCCCCCGCGCAGGCCGACGGCTACTGGGGCGACCAGGAGCAGTCGGCGGCGGTGTTCGCGGACGGTTGGGTGCGCACCCGCGACCTCGGCCACCTCGACGCCGACGGCCGCCTTTACCTGTCCGGCCGCACCCGCGACGTGGTGATCGTCAACGCGAACCTGCACTACGTCGGTCCCATCGAGCGGGTGATCGCCGAGCACCGGGACGTCGCCGAGGCCTACGTGGTCGCCGTGCCGGACGAGGACACCGGCGAGGCCGTGCACGCGTTCGTGGTGCCCGCGGGCGCGCGGCGCCCCGACCTCACCGAGCTTCGCGCGCTGGTCACCGCCCGGCTCGGCGCCGCGTGCGCGCCCGCCCACCTCACCGTCATCACCGAACCTCCGGTCGCGCCGAGCGGCAAGCCGGACAAACGCCTGCTGTTGTCCCACTGACGTAAGGAGAACCCGTGTCCAGCGAGCTGTCCACGGACTGCCTGATCATCGGCGCGGGCCCGGCCGGGCTGCAGGCGTCGTACCTGCTCACCCGGGAGGGCAGGGACCATCTGGTGCTCGAGGCGGGGGACGCGCCGGGGACGTTCTTCACCCGGTTCCCGCGCCACCGCACGCTGATCTCCATCAACAAACCGGTCACCGGCTGGGACGACCCGGAACTGAACCTGCGCACCGACTGGAACTCGCTGCTGTCCGACGATCCGGCGCTGCTGTTCACCACCTACACGCCGAGCTACTTCCCGGCCGCCGACGACTTCGTCCGCTACCTCGCGGACTTCGCCACCAAGCACGACCTGCCGATCCGCTACGGCACCCGCGTCGAGTCGGTCAGCCGGCCGGCCGGCGACTTCGTGGTGCGCGACCGCGATGGCGGCACCTACCGGGCGAAGCGGCTGATCGTGGCGACCGGCGTGTCCAAGCCGTACGTGCCCGACATCGACGGCGTCGAGCACGCCGAGCTGTACAGCGACGTCCCGGTCGACCCGGCGGGCTTCACCGGGCAGCGGGTGCTGATCATCGGGCGGGGCAACTCGGCGTTCGAGACCGCCGACAACCTGGTCGAGACCGCGGCGGTCATCCACGTCGCCGGGCCGGGATCGCTGAAGTTCGCGTGGCAGACCCACTTCGTCGGCCACCTGCGCGCGGTGAACAACAACTTCCTGGACACCTACCAGCTCAAGTCGCAGAACGCCGTGCTGGACGGGAACATCCTCGCCATCCGGCGCGACGGCGACGGCTACGCGGTGCCGGTCAGCTTCGCCCGCGTCAACGAGCGGGTGAAGGAGATCCGCTACGACCGGGTCATCGTCGCGACCGGGTTCCGGTTCGACGCCTCGATCTTCGCGCCGGAGTGCCGCCCGGCGCTCACGATCAACGACCGCTTCCCGGACCAGACCGCGGCGTGGGAGTCGGTCAACGTGCCCGACCTGTTCTTCGCCGGGACGATCACCCAGGCACGGGACTTCAGGAAGTCGACGAGCGGTTTCGTGCACGGCTTCCGGTACGGGGTGCGGGCGCTGCACCGGATCATGGAGCACCGCTACCACGGCGTGGCGTGGCCGTCGGTGCCCGTGGCGGCGGACGCGATCGCCGACGCGGTCATCGACCGGGTCAACCGGACCTCGGCGTTGTGGCAGCTGTTCGGGTTCCTGGCTGACGCGGTGCTCGTGGGGGAGTCCGTGCGCTACGCCGAGGAGGTGCCGGTCGCGCACCTGCACGAGGCCGTTCCCCGCGGCGATCTCGGTGCGATGGCGTCCTATCTGACCGTGACGCTGGAGTACGGCGCCGACCACGACCGCGTGAACCCGTTCGACATCACCGCGGGCCGAGTGTCGCAACAGGACGCCAGCGGGCTCGACGGCCGCTACCTGCACCCGGTGGTGCGGCACTTCGGCGTCGGCGGCGCACTGCTCGGCGAGCACCACCTCACCGAGAACCTCGAGAACGAGTGGGACAGCGAGGACGTGCACCGCGCGCCGCTGGTGGCGTTCCTCGACCGGCAGCTGGGGACTCGGTGAGCGTGCTCGACGAGCTGCACGCCACGGCCCGCGCGGTGCTCGACCCGGTGCACTACGACTACTTCGCCGGCGGGGCGGGGGAGGAGGTCGTGCTCGCGCAGAACGAGGCCGCGTTCGGCCGCTTCGCCCTGCTGCACCGGGTTCTGCGCGGCGGCGAGCACCGGGACCTCGCGGTGGACCTCCCCGGCGGGCGGCTGCGCATGCCGGTGCTGGTCGCGCCGACGGCCTTCCACCGCCTCGCCCATCCCGGCGGGGAGGCGGCGACCGCGCGCGCCACCGCCGCGGCGGGCACGGTGCTGGTCACCGGCATGGCGGCCACGACCCGGATCGACGAGGTCACCTCGGCGGCCCGCGCGGTCGACCTGGACGCGGCCGTGTGGTTCCAGCTGTACCTCCAGCGGGACCAGGACGTGACCGCGACCCTGGTGCGCCGCGCGGAACAGGCGGGCTGCACGGCCCTGGTGGTGACCGCCGACTCGCCGGTCTTCGGCCGGCACCGCCGCGACGCCGAGCACGGTTTCCACGACCTGCCGCCGGGTCTCACCACCGAGAACATGCGTGACCTGCCCGGCGGCCGGCGCGACATCGCGATGTCGCCGGCGATCTCCTGGGACCACCTGGCCATGCTCCTGGAGATGACGACGCTTCCGGTGTGGCTCAAGGGAGTGGTCCACCCCGACGACGCCCGGCTCGCGGCGGCGCACGGGGTCGCCGGCGTGGTCGTCTCCAACCACGGCGGTCGCCAGTCCGACCTCGCGCCGGCCGCGATCGAGGCGCTGCCCGCCGTGGTCGCGGCCACGGACCTGCCGGTGGTGCTGGACGGCGGAGTGCGCCGGGGCGGTGACGTCGCCATCGCGCTGGCGCTGGGCGCGGCGGCGGTCGGCGTCGGGCGGCCGGTGCTGTGGGGGCTGGCCGCGGCCGGCGAGGCCGGGGTGGCCAGGGTGCTCGACGCACTGCGCGACGAGTTCGACCACGTGCTCGCCCTCTGCGGCGGTCGCGAGCTCGCGGACCTGACCCGCGACCTGGTCGTGGCACGGGGAACCTGGTGAAGGCCCGGTGGCCCGTGGTCGCGGCGGTGATGGCGACCGCGCCAAGGTGGCTGCCCGCGCGTGTGGTCGCGTTGCGCGCCAGGACGTTCGCGATGGTCAACGGCGACCGCGCGCTCACCTTCCCGGACGCGGCCGGGCCGGCGCGCTTCCGGGACGTGTACGGGCACCCGGCGGCCAACGGCCGCAGCAAGGGCGCCGGGCTGTCGGACCTGTTCTGGTACTGGCTTTCTCCCGGCCCGGAGGTGCACCAGGAACACCTGGAGGCCGGGCCACGCTACGACGACGTGGCGAGCACGACCCTCACGCTGCTGTCCGGGTCCAGTGCCGCGCTGGGCGCCGCGGCCGCGGCCTGCACCGGCCGGGTGCTCGACGAGCTGGTCACCGGGCGGGTGACGCTCGTGCGGCTGCGGGACCTGATGATGCCGGTGTGGGCGGAGTACTTCCACGAGCTGGTCTTCGGTGAGCGGTGCCCGCCCGGTGCCCGGGACGCGATCGTCGGCCACGCCGACGACGTGGCCTCCGCGCTCAAGTGCACCGGGCTGCGCCACCCCGCCAGGCGGGCCAGGCTGACCAGCTACCTCGCCCGGCGGGTGGCGGCGGGCGACGCCCGCACGGACCTGCCAGCGAGCCTGTCCCCGGTCGACCAGGTGTACTACCTGCAGGGCACGTTCTTCACCACGGCGGTGGTGCAGATGTCCGAGGCGATGGCGCACCTGCTGCTGGTGCTCGCCCAGCACCCGCGCGTCGCGGCGCGCGCGGCCGACGACGACCGGTACTTCGCCAACGTGTTGGACGAGACCCTGCGCCTCTATCCGCTGTTCGGCATCGCGCACCGCATCACGACCGGCGAGATCCCGTTCGACGACGGCACGATCCCGGCCGGTTCGGTGCTGTGCTTCAGCTATCCCGACTACCACGCGACCGGCTACGACCACCCCGACGAGTTCGACCCCGGCCGCTGGGAGCACACCTCGGCGCGGGTGGCCAACCACATCCCGTTCGGTGTGGCCACCAACCGGCCGTGCCCGGCGTGGCGGCTCTCGCCGCTCGCGCTGCGGGCGGCGACCCGCGAGGTGCTGGCCCGCCACACGCTGCACTCCACCGTCGCGCACACCCGGTCGCTGCCCAGCCGCGGCCCCTGCCTGCTCGTCCGCGCCGGTGCGCCGCTCGGCCGCCGGCCGCTGGCCGCCGCCGGTCTCGCGCTGCGGGTGCGCGACCGGTGGGAGGACGTGTGGCGCGGGGTGGTCCAACTCGTGCTCGGCACGTGGATGGTGCTCGACGCCCGCAGGCTGCGGCTCGCGGGCCGCTACTTCGACACGCACGACACCCAGGGCTGCCCGCTGCAGGAGGTTGGTACGTGAACCAGATCGAGTTCGCCTTGAAGGTCTTCGCCGCGCTGGCGGTCGTGCTCGCCGCGACCACCCTGTGCGGCCGGCTGGCCATGCTGGTCAAGCAGCCCCGCGTCGTCGGCGAGATGGTGGCGGGCGTGCTGCTCGGGCCCGCGCTGTTCGGCGCGGTCGCGCCGGGAGCGCAGGCCCAGCTGTTCCAGCCGGACGTCAAGAACGTCCTCTACGTACTGAGCACCATCGGGTTGACGTTCTACATGTTCCTGGTGGGTGCCTCGCTCGACCACGGCTCCGTCGGCGGCAGGAACGTGCGGCGCGCGGCGGTGCTCGCGGTCTCCGGGATCGTGCCGACGTTCGTGATCGGCGCGGGCGCGGCGGCGCTGTTCTTCTCCTCGCTGGCCACCGAGGGCGCGAACATCTGGGTGCACATGCTGTTCGTCGGCGGCGCGCTGTCGATCACCGCGTTCCCCATGCTGGCGCGGATCCTGCAGGAGCGCGGCATCGCGAACACCCCCATCGGCGGCCTCACGCTGGTCGCCGCCGCGATCGACGACGCGGCCGCGTGGGTGATCCTGGCGGTCATCGTCGCGGTCGGGGCCGCGGGCAGCCCGCTGGACGCGCTGGACACCGTGGCCGGCGCCGCGATCTTCGCCGCGCTGATGCTCACCGTTGGCCGCAAGCTCTTCGTGAAGTTCGGCGAACGCGTTGAGCGCGAACAGACGCTCGGCCGGGACATGATGGCGTTGGTGCTGTTCGTGGTGCTGGTGGCGGGCTGGTTCACCGACTACATCGGGGTGTTCTCGGTGTTCGGCGGGTTCGTCACCGGTCTCGCGATGCCGCAGTCGGCGATCGTGCGGCGGGAGCTCGAGACCCGGCTGACGGACCTGAACTCGATCCTGCTGCTGCCGGTGTTCTTCGCCTTCACCGGACTGAACACCCAGGTCGACGGCTTCGGCTCGGGCGGAGGGCTGTGGCTGCCGCTGGCGGTGATCATGGCGGCGGCGTTCGCCGGCAAGTATCTCGGCTGCGCCGCCGTGGTGCGCCTGCAGGGTTTCTCGTGGCGCTACGCGTCCGCGGTCGGTGGCCTGATGAACGCCCGCGGGCTGATGATCCTGATCTTCATCAACATCGGCCTCGCCCACGACCTGGTCACCCCGGAGCTGTTCGCGATCCTGGTCGCCGTGGCGATCGTGACCACGGCCGCCGCCATGCCGATCTACCGGGCCTCGCTGCCCGACACGATGGACCGCACCCTGTCGTCGGACTCCGGACCGGTCGAGGCGGACCCCGTCCGGACGTGATGCCCTCACCCGAAACCGGTTCTGGGATGATGCGCGGATGCGGACGATCCTGAACATCATCTGGCTGGTGCTCTCCGGTTTCTGGATGGCGGTTGGCTACACCATCGCGGGGATCATCTGTTGCGTGCTGGTCATCACCATCCCGTTCGGTCTCGCGGCGTTCCGGATGGCGAACTTCGCGCTCTGGCCGTTCGGGCGGACGCTGGCCGACCGCGCCGACGCCGGGGTGGCGTCGCTCATCGGCAACATCATCTGGATCGTGGTGGCCGGCTGGTGGCTGGCGATCGGGCACCTGCTCAGTGGTATCGCGCTGTGCATCACGATCATCGGCATCCCGCTCGGCGTGGCCAACTTCAAACTGATCCCGGTGTCGCTGGTGCCGCTCGGCAAGGAGATCGTGCCGGTGCGGTGACCTCCACCGGGTTCAGTCGCCGGGGACCGGGCCGTGGGTGGTCTCCCGGTGCAGTCGCAGGAACTCCAGGTGTCGCTCGTACTGGTCGAGCAGGTCGCTGATCAGCTGCTCGGCGCTGTAGCCGAGAACGTCGTAGCCCTGGCTGCCCTCGGTGAGGTAGACCTCGATCCGGATGTAGGTGTCCGCGTCGGTCTTCCCGTCCCCGCGCGGGGCGAACGACGGTGTCCGTGCGCGGCACGGCCACGCGCGGTACCTGAACTCCTCCTCGGTGCCCAGCGCCACGGTGAGCTCGTGGTACGGGAGGTCGAGTTCGGGCACCGTGCCCGCGCGGACGTCGGCGTCGGCACCCCTGTCCCGCAGTTCGGCGGCCACGTCGGTGAACGCGGGCCGGCACACGTCGTCCAGGAACTCGGTCGCGGTCTGCTCGTCCGGGTAGTGCATCGCGCGGGCCAGCCGCTGGCGCCAGGTGCGGGTGCCGCCGCGGTCCTCGATCGTCGTCCGCTCCGACAGGGACGACGGCAGGCTGGTACGGATGGCGTCCTCGCGGAACCGTTCGATCCGTAAAGCCTTGTACAGCCCCAACATCACCAGGAACATCACGAACGAGAACGGCAGCCCCATGATGATCGTCGCGTTCGTGAGCGCGCCGACGCCGCCGACCAGCAGCATGGCGAGGGTGAGCACCCCGGTGGCGACCGACCAGTACACCCGCACCCAGCGGGCCGCGTCGGTGGTCGGTGTCCGCAGGCGGGAGGTGAAGTTGCCCATGACGAGCGCGCCGGAGTCCGCCGAGGTCACATAGAACAACAGCCCGACGAACGTGGCGAGCCCGGCGCTGAACGTGACCCCGGGGTAGTGGTCGAGCAGGGCGTAGAAACCCTGTTCCGGCACGTTCATCGCGGTCTGGCCGAACTCGGCGTCGCCGCCGCGCACGACCCCGAGCGCGGAGTTGCCGAAGACCGACAGGAACGCCAGGGTGAACAGGAACGGCACGATCAGCGTCGCCGCCACGAACTGCCGTATGGTGCGGCCACGGGAGATCCTGGCCAGGAACAGCCCGACGAACGGCGCCCACGCGATCCACCACGCCCAGAAGAACAGCGTCCACGCGTTGAGCCACTCGGTCGGCTGGTCGTAGGCGAAGGTGTTCAGCGTCATCCCGGGAAACCGGCTCACGTAGTCGCCGATGTTCATGATGAACGCGTTCAGCAGTTGGACCGGGTTCTCCCAGATCGCCACGTACAGCATCAGCACGATGGCCAGCACGACGTTCAGCTCGGACATCCTGCGGATGCCCTTGTCGACCCCGGAGACCGCGGACACCGTGGCCATCAGCACGGCGACGGTGATCAACCCGATCTGCGCCGGCACCCCCTCCGGCAGTCCGAACAGGACCTTCAGGCCGTAGTTGAGCTGCACCACGCCGATGCCAAGCGACACCGCGATGCCGAAGATGGTGCCGATCACCGCCGCCAGGTCGACCGCGTCGCCGAGCCGGCCGTGCACCCGCCTGCCGATGATCGGGTACAGCGCGGACCGGATCGACAGCGGCAGCCGGTGGCGGAACGCGAAGTAGCCGAGTGCCATGCCCATCAGCGCGTACATCGCCCAGCCGGTGACGCCGTAGTGGAACATGGTCCACACCACGGCCTGGCGGGCCGCCTCGATCGTCTCCGCCGTGCCCTCCGGCGGGGCGAGGTAGTGCGAGACCGGGCCGGACACGGAGAAGAACATCAGGTCGATCCCGATGCCCGCGGCGAAGAGCATGGCCGCCCAGGCGAACAGGCTGAAGTCCGGTTTGGCGTGCTGGGGGCCGAGCTTGATCGTGCCGTACCGGGAGACGGCGATGAACACCACGAACACCAGGAAGATCGTGGCGGCGAGGAAGTAGTACCAGCCGAGGCTCCCGGACACCCAGCCGACGACGACGCCGATGGTCTCCTCGGCGCCTGCCGGGGTGATGATCGCCCACAGCGAGATCGCGATGATCAGCACCGACGATCCGTAGAACACCACGGGGTTGAGCCGCCTGTCCTTGACCGGTAAGTCCTGAGTGGACGACATACGTCACCTCTCCTGGTCGGTCCCGTGCCGGTAGTAGTCCACTGTGGAGGGTTCGAGTGGGGTGTTGCCGAGGATCAGGTCGGCGGCCTTCTCCGCGAGCATGATCACCGGGGCGTAGATGTTGCCGTTGGTGAGGTAGGGCATCGCGGACGCGTCGACCACCCGCAGGCCGGTGACGCCGTGCACCGCCATGGACTTCGGGTCCACGACCGACAGCTCGTCGACGCCCATCCGCGCGGAGCACGAGGGGTGGTAGGCGGTCTCGGCGTCGCGCGCCACCCAGTCGAGGATCTCCTCGTCGGACTGTACTTCCTGGCCAGGGGACAGCTCGCCGCCGTCGTAGGGCGCGAACGCCGGCTGGCCGAGGATGTCGCGGGCCACCCGGACCGCCTCCACCCACTCCCTGCGGTCGCCCGGGGTCGACAGGTAGTTGAACCGCAGCGCCGGATGCCGGCGCGGATCGGTGGAGGTGATCTTCACCGACCCCCGCACGTCGGCGTACATCGGTCCGATGTGGACCTGGTAGCCGTGCTCGGCGGCCACCCGGGTGCCGTCGTAGCGGACCGCGACCGGCAGGAAGTGGAACATCAGGTTCGGGTAGGCGACCTCGTCGTTGCCGCGGACGAACCCACCGGCCTCGAAGTGGTTGGTGGCCGCGGGTCCGTCGTGCCGTAACAGCCAGCGCAGGCCGATCGCCGGGCGGTTGCGCAGTTTCAGCGCGGGGTTGAACGAGATCGGCCGGGTGCAGGCGTGCTGGACGTAGACCTCGAGGTGGTCCTGCAGGTTCTCGCCGACCCCTGGCAGCGCGTGCACCATCTCGACCCCGAGCGGGGTCAGCTCGTCCGGGTTGCCGACGCCGGACAGCTGGAGCAGTTGCGGCGTGTTGACCGCGCCGCCGCACAGGATCACCTCGCCCGCGTCGACCCGCCAGGTCCGACCGCCTGGCCTGCGATAGTCGACACCCACCGCGCGGGTCCCCGCGAAGCGCACCCGGTCGACCTGGGCGAGGCAGCGCACGGTCAGGTTGGGTCGGTCGCGCACCGGATGCAGGTAGGCGCGGGCGGCCGACCAGCGGCGGCCGTCGCGGATCGTGCGGTCGAAACGGGCGAAGCCCTCCTGCCGGTAGCCGTTCACGTCGTCGGTCAGCGGGTGGCCCGCCTGCTCGGCGGCGGCGAGGAACGCGTCGAACAGCGGGTTGGCGGCCGCGCCGCGTTCCAGCCACAGTGGACCGTCCTGCCCGCGCCAGTCGTCGGCGCCGGCCACGCAGTGCTCCATCTTCCTGAAGTACGGCAGGCAGTGCGCGTAGTCCCAGGTTTCCATGCCGGGGTCGGCTGCCCAGCGGCGCAGGTCCATCGGGTTGCCGCGCTGGAAGATCATGCCGTTGATCGAGCTGGAGCCGCCGAGCACCCTGCCGCGCCCGTGGCTGACCCGCCGCCCGCCGAGGAACGGCTCCGGCTCGGACTCGTAGCACCAGTCGTAGAAGCGGTTGCCGATCACCATGGTCAGCGCGGCTGGCATGTGGATGAGCAGGTCCCACCGCCAGTCCGGCCGGCCGGCCTCCAGCACCAGGACGCTCGTGGCCGGGTCGGCGGACAGCCGGTTGGCGAGCACACACCCGGCGGACCCACCGCCGACGATGACGTAGTCGTAGCGTTCGGTACTCATACCGTGCCTCCGAACCAGCGCGCGGGTGCGGGGGAGATGTTGTGGTAGATGTGTTTGGCCTCGCGGTACTCGTCCAAACCGGACGGTCCGAGCTCGCGACCGATCCCGGACCTGCCGAAACCGCCCCATTCCGCCCCCGGCACGTACGGGTGGAAGTCGTTGATCCACACGGTGCCGTGTCGCAGCGCGTTCGCCACTCGCTGCGCACGTCCCGCGTCGCCGGTCCACACCGCACCCGCCAGGCCGTAGTCGGTGTCGTTGGCGATCGCCACCGCCTCGGCCTCGGTGCCGAACCGTTCGACGGTGACCACCGGGCCGAACACCTCCTCGCGCACGATCACCATGCCGGCGTGGCAGCCGGTGAAGATCGCCGGCCGCAGGAAGTAGCCGGTGGCCAGCCCGTCGCCAGTCGGCCGGGTGCCGCCGGTGACCAGCGTGGCGCCCTCGGCGACCGCCTGCTCGAGATGTCGCTCGACCTTGTCCCGGTGCGCGGCCGACACCAGCGGCCCGCACTCGCTCTTCTCGTCCATGCCGTTGCCGAGCCGGATCCGGTCGGCGCGCCGCGCCAGCTCGGCGACGAACTCGTCGTGCAGCTCCTCGGCGACGATCAGCCGGGAGCCGGCCGAGCAGACCTGTCCGGAGTGGAGGAACGCGGCGGTGAGCGCGTGGTCGACGGCGGTGTCGAAGTCGGCGTCGGCGAACACCACGTTGGGGTTCTTCCCGCCAAGTTCCAGCGCGACCCGCTTCACCGTCGGCGCGGCCATCGCCATGACCAGCCTGCCGGTGGCCAGCCCGCCGGTGAACGACACCAGGTCGACGCCGGTGTGGGCCACCATCGCGGCGCCGACCACGGTTCCGGCCCCCAGCACCAGGTTGACCACACCGTCCGGCACGCCCGCCTCGGCCACGAGCCGGACCAGGTGAACGGTCGACAGCGGGGTGAGCTCGCTGGGCTTGCACACCACGGTGTTGCCAGCGGCCAGCGCGGGCGCGAGCTTCCAGGACATCTGCAGCATCGGGTAGTTCCACGGCGCGATCAGCGCGCACACCCCGACCGGCTCCCGCACGACGCGGCTGACCACCCCCGGGTTGCCGGTGTCCACCACGCGGCCGGCGTCGAGGTCGGCCAGGTTGGCGTAGTAGCCGAACACGGCGGCCACGTCGTCGACGTCGATGCGCCCCTCGCGCAGCGTCTTGCCGGTGTCCAGGGTTTCGGTGCGGGCGAGCTCCTCGCGGTCGCGAACCAGCAGGCCGGCGACCCGGCGCAGCAGGTCACCGCGCTGGCGGGCGGTGGTCGCCCGCCACGGCCCGTGGTCGAACGCGGCCCTGGCGGCGGCGACGGCGGCGGCCACCTCGTCGGCGCCGGCCTCGGACACGGTGGTCAGCGTGGTGCCGTCGGCCGGGTTGACCACCTCCCGGCTGCCGCCAGACGAGGTCCACCGCCCGTCGATGAACAACTCCGGCATCGACCGTCCTCCGTTCCCACACGGAAATGCGGACGATCGTACACATTATGTGTACGATCGTCCACATCTGTAGGAGATACCGTTGAGGTCATGAGTGGGGACCGAGGTGCGACCGTGGTGCGGCGACGCGGCCCGACCGACCACGACCGCCGCGACCGCATCGCCAGGGCGGCCATGCTGCTCATCGGCGAGCGGGGCATCGAGGGCCTGACCCACCGCAAGGTAGCTGCCGCGGCGGGGGTGCCGCTCGGCTCGACCACCTACCACTTCGCCACGCTGGACGACCTGATCGCCGCCGTGCTGGACAAGGCGGCCGAACGCAGCGTCGCCGGACTGCGCGCCTGGGAGCAGTCCCTGGCGCCGGACGCCGACCTCGCGGCGGCTCTGGCCGACTTCGTGTTCCGCTCGGTCACCGAGAAGCGTGCCGACACCATGGCCGAGTACAACCTCTACGCGCTCGCGCTGCACCGCCCGCGCCTGCGCGAGGCCGCCGTGGCGTGGGACGACGCACTGGCCGACGTGCTGTGCGCGCGGACCGACCCGCTCACCGGTCAGATGCTGGGAATCCTGTTGTGTGGCCTGCTGATGCAGGCGGTACTGCGCGACGACCTGCTCGACCGCGCCGAGATCGAGGCTCCGTTGCGCCGCGCGCTCGCCACGCCATGACGCGGCGTCAGTAGGGCTCGATTTCCCCGTTTTGCCCCACGTCGGCCACGGGCATGCGACATGATTGTTAAAACTGTCACAGGCCAGTGGAGGGGTGGATGTCGTTCTACGTGCAACCGTGTGCCGTTGCCGGCTTGGGCCGTCTGGTGACCCGAAACGCCGGCGGGGCCCAGCTGTTCGCCTTCTACAACAACGGGTCCGGCCCGAACGAGCTCGGCGAGGGGCTGCTGATCAACCTCTGCGCGCAGGCGCTCGACCGGTGGCAGCAGCTCGCGGAGGACAATTCCCAGCGCGGGGCCCACCTGCTCGCCGGATGCGGGGCGCAGCTGAAGGAGGCCGCGAAGTTCTACGTTGACGAGGACCGGGAGGTGGCGGGCAGGCTGGACGAGGCCTACCCGCACGGCGGTGGCGCGGCGCCGCTCGAGCCGGGTCAGGTGCGGGCGCCCGACTCGGCCGGTGAGTGGACCGACTGGGAGGACCCCTCGTCGAACCCGCGCGACCCCAGCCGGGTGTACCAGGGGCCACCTCAGCCGACCGAGGCGGACGCGGCGGGCTCCGGCTGGGACATCGACCTCGAGGGCGAGGTCGACCGCGTCACCGGCGCCGTGTCCCTGGCCAGACAGATCCGCGACCTGCTCAGGGCCATCCTCGGGTTCGACCTCGTCGACGTGGTGGTCACCCTGATCACCGGCCACTGGGAGATGCTGCTCTACCAGGCCATGTGCGTCGAGGACCTGGACCCGGGGTTCACCAGGATCCGGGAGAACCTGGACCGCGGCCGGTTCGCCGTGCAGGACCAGTGGGAGGGAAACGCGGCCGGCGCGGCCGAGGTGTGGCTGCTCAACTACGGCCTGGCCGCCGACGAGCTCGCCACCTTCGGCCGGGAGGCCGGCTGGAAGATGAAGAACTTCGCGCGCGCCGCCTACCACCAGTTCCAGGCGCTGAACCTGGCGATCGACTTTCTCATCGACACCCTCCTCGACGTCGCCCTCGCCGCGGGGGGCGGGATGATCGGCGGAGCCATCTCCGTGCTGCGCGGGGAGAACCCGATCGAGGCGGTCGGGTCCGTCGTGTCCGCGTACTCGCAGGTGTCCACGATCCTCGACGGCCTGCGGTTCCTTGGCCACGAGTTCGTCGGGATCGCCGAGCTCGTCGCGGGCAACGGCGAGATCGTCGCCCGCAGCTGGCCGAGCAACCCCAGCGAGTACGTCCACCCGGAGTTCCGATGACCGGACTACCGGAGAACCCCTGGGCCACCGAACAGGGCCGCATCGCCAGGGCCGAGCAGTTTCGGCGGCTGGCCGAAGGCGATGGCGAGGTGGCCGAGTTCGCCGGCGAGGTGCTGGCCGGCCGGGTGGCGGCGCGCGCCCTCCTTTACTCCCCGGTACTCAGCGGCGAGGCGATGACCAACCTCCACGCCCTGGTCGAGCGGTGGCATGCGCTGCCGGACCAGGAACGCGAGGAGATCGTGGCCGCCGCCGACGAACGGACCCGGGAGCGGATCGCGGCGCTTGCCGAGGCGGCCGGAGCCCCGGACGAGCCGACCCCGCCGGACGAGGACCCGCCAAGCGGACCGGTACTCCGCGACGCCTGGTGAGGCCCGCTACGCCGATGGATCAGTTCCGCAGGTCCACTCCCCGCGGTTCGCGGACCAACGAGACCGCGATCGTCGAGATCACCGTCAGCGCCATGATGTAGCCGCCGACCGCGATGACCGTGCCGGTCGACCGCACCAGTGCCTGTGCGATGGTGGGGGCGAACGCGCCGCCCAGGATCGCGCCGAGCGCGTAGCCGATGGAGACGCCGGAGTAGCGCACCTGGGTCGGGAACATCTCGGCGTACAGCGCCGACATCGGACCGTAGGACAGGCCAAGGCTGACGGACAGCACGACGATCGCCAGGACGAACAGCCGCACGTCGGCGGTCCGCATCAACAGGAACATGGGGATCATCCACACGAACAGCGCCGCGTAGCCGATCTGGAAGGTGCGCACGCGACCGATCCGGTCGGACAGCCAGCCGGCCAGGAGCGTGCAGACGAGCCAACCGGCGGCGCCCGCGACCGTGGCGCCAAGGACGCTGGGGCGGGACAGGCCAAGGGATGTGCCGTAGCTGATGAAGTAGGCGATGAGCAGGTAGCCGGCGGCGTTCTGGGCCACGAAGATCAGCGCGGTGAGCACGACGTTGCGGGTGTGGTAGCGGAACAGGTCGCGCAGCGGCGCCGAGGAGCGTGCCCTGCGGGTCAGCATCTCCTTGAATACCGGGCTTTCCTCGACGATGCGCCGGATGACGTAGCCGCCGATGATCAACACGACGGAGAACAGGAACGGGATCCGCCAGCCCCAGGAGAGGAACTGGTCCTCGGTGGTGAGCGAGGACATCAGCCACAGCACGCCGGTGGCCAGGATCAGGCCGATCGGCACGCCGATCTGCGGGTACGCGCCGAACAGGCCGCGCCGGTTCCTCGGGGCGTGTTCGACGGCCATCAGCGCCGCGCCGCCCCATTCGCCGCCTGCCGAGAAGCCCTGCACGATGCGCAGCACGATCAGCAGGATCGGTGCCGTGACGCCGATGCCGGCATAGGTCGGCAACAGGCCGATCAGTGTGGTCGCGCCACCCATCAGCAGCAGCGTGAGGATGAGCATCCGCTTGCGGCCGAGCCGGTCCCCGAACCGCCCGGCGATGATCGCGCCGAGTGGGCGGAACAGGAAGCTGATGCCGATGGTGGCCAGCGAGACGAGTTCGGAGAGCCCGGCGGACCGCTCGCTCAGGGGCGCGAAGAACAGCGGGGCGAAGACCAGACTCGCGGCCTGGGCGTAGATGAAGAAGTCGTACCACTCGATGGTGGTGCCGACGAGGGTGCTCCCGAGGACGCGGCGTTGTTCCCCGGTCATGGTGGAGCGGCGCGTTGAGGTGTCCGCGCTGGCGGATTCGGACATCGGAACCTCGCTGTTCTGACGGTCGCGGGTGGCGCGGTCGAGCGCGTCCTTCACCTGCTTACGCCAACGCCTTGGCGTCCGCGACCGCTACCGGTGTCGCGCTCAGGCGCCGAAGGCCGCGGCACGGCGCGGAATCGAGAATGCGCACCTGTTCAATCGGTACCCGCCAGGACGTCGTTCATGCCGCCGTGCTCGCGCCAGTGTCGCAGCAGGGCGTGGAAGGCGGTCGCGCCGTCGGGGTAGCCCTCGGTGCGCGGTCGGGGACTGCCCTCGTTGTTGTAGTAGCCAGGGGTGCATTCGGCGTGGAACGCGTGCTGGTCCGGCGCGTTCGCGCGCAGCGTGGCGACCCACGCGTCCTCGGCGGCCGCCGTCGGCTCCACCACGCGCGCGCCGCGCTTCTCCGCCTGCGCCACGATCTGTGCCACGTGGTGGGCCTGTTCGTCCAGGATGTGCGTGAAGTTCACCGAGCGGGCGTTCTGCAGTGCCCCCAGGTGGAACAGGTTGGGGAATCCGTGGGTGGTGAAACCGTGCAGTGTGCGCGGACCCCGCCGCCAGTACGACAGCAGCGGCACGCCGCCGCGGCCGAACACCGGGAGCCTGCCGGTCAGGACGTCGGACATGCCGACCTGGAAGCCGGTCGCGAGCACCACACAGTCCACTTCGTACTCACGGTCGCCGACGACGAGCCGGTCGCCGTCGATGCGCTCGACCCCGCCGTGGTCGGCCGTGTCGACCAGGGTGACGTTGGGCCGGTTGAACGTCGGCAGGTACTCGTCGCTGAACGTCGGCCGCTTGCACAGGTAGCGGTACCAGGGTTTGAGCAACTCGGCGGTGGCCGGGTCGTGCACGGTGGCGGCCACCCGGGCGCGGAGCTCGTTCATCTTGCGGAAGTCGGCGAGCTCGTCGACCTCGGCGCGTTCCTCGGCGGTGAGGGAGTCGTGGATCTCGCCGGGGATGAGGTGGTGCTGCAGGTGGGCGCCGCTGGTCCAGGCGTCGTCGACCAGGTCCTCCTCGACCAGGCCGCCGCTCATGATCGACAGGAAGTTCTCCCGGCGGCGGCGCTGCCAGCCGGGGTTGCGCGACGCGGCCCATTCCTGGTCGGTCGGCCGGTTGCCACGTACGTCCACTGTGGACGGTGTGCGCTGGAAGACGTACAGGTGCCTGGCGTCGCGGGCCAGGTGGGGCACGACCTGGATGGCGGTCGCGCCGGTGCCGATCAGCGCGACGCGCCTGTCGGCGAGCCGGTGCAGGCCGCCGTTCGCGTCGCCGCCGGTGTAGTCGTAGTCCCAGCGGCTGGTGTGGAACGTGTGGCACGTGGTGGTCTCGATCCCCGGTATGCCGGGGAGTTTGGGCCGGTCGAGGGTGCCGTTGGACACCACGACGTACCTGGCCCGGATCCGGTCGTCGCGGTCGGTGGACACCAGCCACTCCTCGGCGTCCTCGTCCCACCGCAGCTCGGTGATCCCGGTCTGGAAGCAGGCGTCGCGGTAGAGGTCGAAGTGGCGGCCGATGGCCCGCGCGTGTTGGCGGATCTCCTCGCCTGGCGCGTACTTCCACCGCGGCACACAGCCGAGCTCCTCCAGCAGTGGCATGTACACATAGGACTCGATGTCGCAGTGGATGCCCGGGTAGCGGTTCCAGTACCACGTGCCGCCGAAGTCGCCCGCCTTCTCGATCACCCGGATGCGGGCCAGGCCCTCCTGGCGCAGCCGGGCCGCGGCGAGCAGGCCACCGAACCCGCCGCCGACGACGACCGCGTCCATCCGGTCGGTCAACGGTTCCCGCGTGCTCGCGGGGCCGGCCCACGGGTCCTCGGCGTAGTAACCGAAATCGCCATCGGCCGGCCGGTACTGCGCGCTGCCGTCGGGGCGGATCCGGCGGTCCCGTTCGGCGCGGTACCTGGCGCGCAGGGTGTCCGGGTCGAAACCCAGGTCGTCGGCGGACGGCGTACGCGAAATGGACATACTGGTCCTGTCTCCGGTGGGGTGAACTCGTTGCTAGACGGCGGCCCAGCCGTTGTCGACGGGCAGCACGACGCCGGTGATGTTCGAGGCGGCGTCCGAGGCCAGGAAGACGATCGCGGCGGCCTGCTCGTCGGGCTCGGCGACGCGGCCGACATTGCGGCGGTACTCGGCCAGTACCCGAGGGCCGTGCGCGTCGGGATCGACCCGCGGGGCGATGCCGGTCCTGGTGCCGCCGGGGGCGATCGCGTTGGCGCGGATGCCGGCGTCGCGGTACATGACCGCGACCGACCGGGTGAGCCCGATGATGCCGTGCTTGGCCACGGTGTACGCGGCGCCGGCCGCGCTGCCGCGCAACGCCGCCGCGGAGGCGGTGTTCACGATCGCGCCCTTGCCGCGCGCGAGCATGTGCGGCAGGGCGGCGCGGGTGAGCAGGAACGGCGCGGTCAGGTTGACGCGCAGGACGCGATCCCATTCCTGGTCGGGGACATCCGCCGCGGCCGACATCGAGTCCATGATCCCGGCGTTGTTCACCAGCACGTCCAGTCCGCCGAACGTGCCAACCGCGGTCCCGACCACCGCGTCCACAATGGACTGATCGCTCAGGTCGCCGATGGCAGCCACCGCCGTGCCGCCGGCCGCCTCGATCTCCCCGACCGTGGCCCCGGCGGTGTCGCCGTTGAGGTCGGCCACCACGACCTTCGCGCCCGCGCTGGCGAACCGCAGGGCGGTCGCCCGCCCGATCCCCGAACCCGCGCCGGTGACCACGACGCTGCCGCCATCGAGCCCACTGCCGCCCATGCGCTCTCCCTCAGGTGGTGTGGTCCCACGCTACCAAGTTTGTGGCACAACATGCCACTAAGTCATCAGGCGACAGGAGTACGCTCCCGGGCAACCGATGGAGGTGACATGCGGGTACGGACCGGACGACCACCGCTGACCGAGCGGCGCAAGGCCGAGACCCGCTACGAGGTCGCCCGAGTCGCGCTGCACCTGTTCGTCGATCGGGGTGTCGCCGCCACCTCCGCCGACGAGATCGCCGCCGGGGCCGGTATCTCCGTGCGCACCCTGTGGCGGTACTTCCCGACCAAGGAAGGCTGCGTCAAACCCCTGCTCACCGGCGGCACGGAGCTGGCGGCGCGGTGGCTGCGATCCTGGCGTGCCGACCAGGGCGTTGCCGAACTCGTCGAGGCGATGCGCCGCCACTCGGCCGAAGCGTCCACAGAGGACAGAACGGCCATGTTGAACCTGGTGCGCCTGACCACCACCGAACCCGGCCTGCGCGCGGTATGGCTGGCGGCCCACCGCGAAGCCGAACCGGTCTTCGCCGACGCGCTCGCCGTCCGCGCCGGCCTACCCGCCCCCGACCTGACCACCACCGTGCACGCCGCGATGATCAACGCCGCGATCCGGGCAGCCGTCGAGCAGCACGCGTTCCACCCCGATCCCGCCGACCACGCCGAGCGCGCCTGCCTGGAGATCGCGGTCGGTGAGGCACTGCTGATCACCGCACGCGGGCTCTCCTGACCCTCAGGACCTCGGCCGGACCAGGCCCGCGTCGTAGGCGAACACGATCGCCGCCGCGCGGTCCCGGGTGCCCAGTTTCGTGAACAGCGAGCCGACGTGTGTCTTCACCGTCGTCTCCGCCACGTTGAGCTGCCCGGCGATCTCCCGGTTCGACGCGCCACGGGCCATCAGGCGGAGCACGTCGGTCTCTCGCTCGGTCAGCGTCGCCGGCAGGTCCGGCCGCCGCGCCGGCCGGGCCAACTGCCGGTAGGACCGCAGGATCGGTCCCAGCAGGGTCCCGTCGATCCACGTGCCGCCGGCCGCCACGGTGCGCACCGCCTCGATGAGGTTCTCGGCCGTCGCGGACTTCAGCTCGAACCCGGCGGCACCCGCGTCCACCGCCGACCACAGCACGTCCTCGTCGCCGAACGTGGTCAGGATGCACACCGGTGGCCCGGCCGCCGCGTGCAGCCGCCGGGTCGCCGTCACGCCGTCCGTGCCGGGCATCCGCACGTCCATGCAGACGATGTCCGGCGCGGTCTCGGTCACCGCGGCCTCGATGTCGTCGCCGTTGCCGCGTTCGCCGACCACCCTGATGTCCGGCTGGCTGCGCAGCACCAGGCCGAGCCCGGCCCGGACCATCGGCTGGTCGTCGACCAGCAGCACCCGGATCACGCCGGCAGTCCGGGCACCCGCGCGGGCAGCCCGGCCCGCAGCACCCAGTGGTCGTGTTCGGGGCCGGCGGTGAACGTGCCGTCGATGGCGGTCACCCGGTGCTCCAGCCCGGACAACCCCATGCCGGCGCCCGGCGCGCTCGTGGCGGTGCCGAGCCGGCTGCGCACCCGGAGCGTGACGCCGTCCCGGCCCGCCCGGATCCGCACCTCCGCCGCCGGCGTGCTGGCGTGTTTGGCGACGTTGGTGAGGGCCTCGCGGAGCATGTCGTGCAGCACGATCCGCTGTGCGGCCGAGATCTCCCCGCCGGTTTCCTCGCCGGTTTCCTCGCCGGTTTCCTCAACGTCCACGTCGAGGGTGACGGTCATGCCCGCGTCCCGGTAGGTCGCGACGAGCTGGTCGAGCTCACCGCTGGGCAGCGGATGGGTGTCGCCGCGGTACATCAGCGCCAGCGCCTCCCGCAGCGCGTCCATGCCGGTCCGGCCGACCGCCTCGGCCTGCCGCAGCGCCGCCGCCGCCTCGTCGGGGGAGGTCGTGAGTTGCATCCGCGCGCCGGACAGGTGCAGCAGCACCACGCTGAAACTGTGCCCGACGAGGTCGTGCAGGTCCCGCGCGATGCGCTGCCGTTCCGCGGCGACCGCCGACTCCGCCAGCTCGATCCGGGTGCGTTCCAGCTCGCCGATCAGCGCCTGCTGCCTGCCGACCAGGCGTCCAAGTACCCACCCGAGCAGCAGCCCGGCCGACCACAGCCACGCCCCGATCCCGCGGTGCCAGTCGTTGGTGTTCAGCGCCCAGATGAAGAACGGCGACACCAGGCACACGGCCATCGCGACGGTGTCGGCCCGGCTCGTGCTGGTGGCCGCGACGATCGAGAGCGCGGTCAGCACCACCATGTACGCGGTCTCGGTGACCACGAACGCGTCGCCGACGAGCGTCGGCACCAGCATCCAGGTCAGCAGCAGCCAGCCAGGCATCGACCGCCACGCGATCCGGACGAGCAGCGCGGGCGCCATCAGCGCGGCCAGGATCCAGCCCCACTCCTTGGTGTAGGCGAAGTTCAGCACCTCGAACACACACCCGAGCACGGCGGCCTGGACGACGAACTCCTCGCGGCCGCGCGGCAGCAACTGCATGCCGCCGATGCTAGTTCGCCTGCCGGAGCGGGAGAACGCCTCCTCCCACGGTAGGAGAAGCCGGTTTGGCTCCTCCCGCGGTAGTGGCCGAAGACGGCACCGCCGTCCGAAGACGTCCATGCCCGCCGGTCAATACGGTTTTCCGCGCCAGTTCCCCTCAGGAAAGGCCATACCGTGCCCAACGAGCCATCGCCCCGCCGGCGCCGACGGTCGCTCCGGATCCTGCTCGCCATCGTGGTGCCGCTCGTCGTGGGCACCGGCGCGCTCGGCGTCTACTACCTACAGGCCAGTGTGGACACCGTGGGCGAGGTCCACTTCGGCGAGCGCCTCGCGATCCCGCCCATCGCCGACTCCCGGGTCGACGCCGCCGGCACCCGGGTCTTCGACCTCGACATCCGCGCAGGCGAGACCAGGTTCCTCGACGGGCAGGCCACCAGGACGGCGGGGGTCAACGGCAGCTTCCTCGGTCCGACGATCCGCGCGCGCCGAGGCGAGCACGTCGCCATCAACGTCCACAACGGACTCCATGAGGCCACGTCGCTGCACTGGCACGGCATGCACGTGCCAGCGGCCATGGACGGCGGTCCACACCAGACAGTGGCCCCCGGCGACGTCTGGAATCCGAAATGGACGGTGGAGCAGCCGGCGGCCACCCTGTGGTACCACCCCCACCTGCACGGGAAGACCGCCGAGCACGCGTACCTCGGCGTGAGCGGGATGTTCATCCTCGACGACGACACCACCGCGGCCATGAACCTGCCGGACACCTACGGTGTGGACGACCTGCCGCTGATCGTCCAGGACCGCGCGTTCGACGACGCCAACCAGTTCGACGGCTCCGTGCCGTTCCTCGGCAACCTCGGCGCACTCGGCGACGAGATCCTCGTCAACGGCGTGCGCGGTCCGTACACCGAGGTCAGCACCAGACTGGTGCGGCTGCGGCTGCTCAACGCGTCCAACGCCCGGATCTACCACTTCGGCTTCGCCGACGACCGCGGGTTCCGCCTGATCGGCACCGACGGCGGCCTGCTCGCGGCGCCGTGGGAGACGACCCGCCTGCAGCTCTCGCCGGGGGAGCGGGTCGAGATCGTCGTCGCGTTCACGCCGGGCGAGACCACCGAACTGCGCTCGTACCCTGGCGGTGAGGGCCTCGAGGGCTTCGGGGCGCGGCTCAACGGCGGCGCCGACCGCTTCGACGTGCTCCAGTTCCGGGTCGCCGACCGGCTCACCGACACGACCGAGGTGCCCGCCGTGCTCGGCGCCGCTCCCGACGTCGACACCGACGAGGTGGCCGAGGTGCGGTCGTTCGAGCTCGCCGGGCGGGAGATCAACGGCGAGACGATGGCCATGGACCGCGTGGACTTCGCCGTACGGAAGGGATCCACGGAGATCTGGGAGGTCGTCAACACCAACGGCTACCCGCACAACTTCCACGTGCACGACGTCCAGTTCCAGGTCATCGAGGTCGCGGGCGGCCAACCGCCACCACCGCTGCGCGGCTGGAAGGACACCGTGCTGCTGCCGCCGGACAAGGAATACCGGCTCGCCATGCGGTTCAGCGACCACGCCGACCAGGACTCGCCGTACATGTACCACTGTCACCTGCTCACCCACGAGGACGAGGGCATGATGGGCCAGTTCGTCGTCCTGGGCGAGGGCGAGCGGATCGGCCGCGTCCCGGCCGCCGGGCACGACCACCCGTGACGCCGACCCGCCTGGCCCGCGGCACGATCCTGGCCGCGGCGACCCTGACCATCATGGCGCCGGCCCTCATCGCGCCCAGCCTGCCCGCGATGGAGCAGGTCTACGGCACCCCGCTGCTGGTGCGGCTCACGATGACCAGCACGTCGCTGGCCGTGGCGGTCACCGCACCGCTGTCCGGGCTGGTCGCCGACCGCACCGGCCGCCGCCCACTGCTCGTGGCGAGCCTGCTGCTGTACACGGTGAGCGGCACCGCCGGCTACTTCACCACCGACCTGATCCTGTTGCTGGTGACCAGAACGCTGCTCGGCGTGGCGGTCGGCGGCATCATGACCTCGGTCAACGCGACGATCACCGACTGGTTCGACGGACCGGCACGGGCCTCGTTCCTGGGGCGCCAGCAGGTCTTCGCGAGCCTGTCCGGCGTGGTGTTCCTGCCGGTCGCCGGGGTGCTCGCGACCATCGGCTGGCGGGTTCCGTTCTGGCTGTACGGCGTGGCGGCGGTGGTCGCGCTGGGCGCGCTCGTGGCGGTGCACGACCGGCCGCGAACGACCGCCCCGGCGGCCGCCGGACACGCGATGACCGGTCCGGTGCTCGGCACCTACCTGCTCGCGCTCGGCGCGACGATGGTCTTCTACATGGCGCCGACCCAGGTGCCGTTCCTGTTGGCGGAGCGGGGGATCGGGCCCGTTCTCGTCGGCGTCGTGATCGCCGGCGGCACCCTGACGAGCATGCTCGGCGGGTTCGGGTTCCCGGCGCTGCGTAGGCGGCTCGATCCGGGCGCGGTCAACGCGCTGTGCGTCGGGCTGCTCGGCGTCGGCTGGCTGCTCGTCGGCGGTGCCGGCACCGTGGCGGGGATCGCCGCTGGCCTGCTCGCCGGCGGACTCGGTGTCGGCTTCGCCATCCCCAACCTCACCCTGCGCCTGTCCGAGCTCGCCCCGCCCGCCTGGCGTGGCCGGGTCTTCAGCGGGCTCGTCGCGGGGATCTTCCTCGGCCAGTTCGTCTCCCCGCTGGTCGTGCAACCCCTGGTCCGGACCGTCGGCGTCGCGGACGCCTTCACCTGGACCGGGGCCGTCATGGTCGCGGGCGCGGTGGTCGCCGCCGCCCGGATCACCCACCTGGAAAGGACCGTTCGATGATCTACCACGGCATCCGCTTCTCCCTCAGGCCAGGCGTCTCCGACGAGGAGGTGGCGGCCGGGCTCGCGGCCATGCGGGCCGCGTCACTGTCGATGCCGACGGTCACGTCCTTCGTCATCGGCCGCGACATCGGCGGCGACTACGACTTCGGCGCCGTCTCGGTGATCGAGGACCTCGCGGGCTACGAGGCGATGATGAACCACCCGGCACACCTCGAGATCGACCGCGCCGGCCTGCCGCTGGTCGAGCGGTTCGTGTCGTTCGACATCACCGACGACCCCGACCCGGCGCTCGGCGCGCGGATCGCCGAGATCCACCGGCGGCGCTACCAGGAGAACCCGGACGTCGCCGGGCTGGTCGCCGGCCTGGACGACTACCGGGGCAGCGCCGCGCCCGGCACGCGGGAGAACTGACATGACCACCTCCACCACCACCCGCGCCACCGAGATCGTGCTGCCCGGCCCGGTCGAGCCGGACGGTCTGCGGGTCCGGGCCCGCGACCTGCCGCCACCCGCCGAGGGTCAGGTCGTCCTGCGCATGGAGGCGACTGGGGTGTCGTTCGCCGAGCAGCAGATGCGCCTTGGCAAGTACTACGACCAGCCGCCGTTCCCGTTCGTCCCCGGCTACGACGTGGTCGGCACGGTCGTCGGCACGGGTCCCGGCGTGGACCCGGCGCTCACCGGCCGCCGGTTCGCCGCGGTCATCAAGACCGGCGGCTGGGCCAGCCACCTGCACGTCGACGCGGCCGACCTGGTGGCGGTGCCGGCCGGGGTCGACCCGGCGGCCGCCGAGACCGTGGGGGTCAACGGGATCACGGCCTGGCAGCTGCTGCACCGCAGTGCCCGCGTCCCGACCGGTGGCACGGTCGTGGTGCTCGGCGCCAACGGCGGTGTCGGCTCGACGCTCGTGCAGCTGGCCCGCCACGCCGGCCTCCGGGTGATCGGCACCGCGGCCCCCCGCCACCACGACGCGATCCGCGCGCTGGGTGCGACCCCGCTGGACTACCGCGCCAAGGACCTGTACCCCCGGATCCGCGAGCTGGCCCCCGATGGCGTCGACGCCGTCTTCGACCACGTTGGTGGCGCTGGCCTGAAACAGTCGTGGCGGCTGCTGCGCCGTGGCGGCACGCTGGTCAACTACGGCTCAGCCTCCACAAAGGACGAGAAGGGCAACGCCGTGCTGCCGATGCTCGCGTTGTTCGCGCGCCTGTACGCGTGGAACTACCTGCCCAACGGCAGGAGCGCCACGTTCTACAACTTCTGGGCCGGCAGGCGTCGCCGCGCCGGGGCCTTCCGTGCCCGGCTCGCGGAGGACCTGACCCAGGTACTGCGGCTGATCGCCGACGGGGCGCTGGAGCCGAGGATCGCGGCCAGGATCCCGCTGGAACGCACCGCCGACGCGCTGCGGCTCGCGGAGTCGCGGACGGTACTGGGCAAGGTCGTGATCGTGGGCGGCCCGACGTGACCGCGCCGGCCGGTGAGATCGACAGCCGTGCCGCGTACACCGGGTTCATGCTGGCGTACGTGTTCGGCCATGGCGCGGCCGCACTGTCCAAAGGGGACGATCCGGTGGTCGCCCTGCCGGTGTGGGTGCCGCTGGTGCTGTTGGCGGCGGGCCTCGTGCCCGCGCTGACGCTGGCCGTGCGGGCGGGGGTGCGCGCACAGCGGACGGCCGGCGCGTCGAGGCGACATGCCGAGCGGTTGCTGGGGACGGCGTGGTTCACCGGGTTCACGGCGCTGTTCCTGGCCATCACGGGGCTGGCGACCGCACGCGACGAGCCGGCGCTGCAGGACGTGCTGTGGCCGGCGGGTTCGGTGCTGCTGGTGGGGTTGCTCAACATCGCGGAGGGCGCGGTGCGGCGCAACACCCTGCACTACGCGCTCGGCTCGTGGCTGGCGCTGGTCGGTGCGGCGGCGCTGTTCTTCGACACCGCGGGCGTCTACGCCACGGTGGCCATCCTGGGCGGTGGGGGCTACGCGGTCGCGGCGGTGCTGGAACGCGGGCGTCTCGCGGCGGTGGACCGGACGACCCACGACATGCCAGTGGGTTTGTGAGCGCTCCCAAATGCCCCCTTGAAGGTTTGTTAACGATCTGGCAATGTCAGGGGCGGCGGGATTCACCGTTCCTTCAACAATTGAGTCGAGCGTACGCACGGACACCAATGTTAACGCTAACATGCAGCCGGCGTCCCGGACACCGCTGTTCACCTCGACGAGGAGCTGTCATGAAAACCACCATGAGTTCGCCGGGTCACGCCCCACCGACCGCACGCCGCGGTGGGGCGCGCGCGCTGGTCGTACTGCTCGCGACCGTCCTCGTGGGTACCGCGGCGGTCGCGTTCAACAACAGCGCGGCGTCGGCCGCGACCGTGGACACGACCGCGTGGTACGTACTGATCAACCGCAACAGCGGCAAGGCGTTGGACGTCTCCAACACGTCCACCGCGGACGGCGCGGCGATTCACCAGTGGGCCCGCCACGACGGCGCCAACCAGCAGTGGCAGTTCGTGGACTCCGGCAACGGGTTCTACCGACTGAAGTCGAAGAACTCCGGCAAGGTCCTCGACATCGGCAACATGGCGACCACCGACGGCGCGCGGGTCCAGCAGTGGACCGACCTCAACGGAACCAACCAGCAGTTCCAGCTCGCCGACTCCGACGGCGGCCACGTCCGGCTGATCAACCGCAACAGCGGCAAGGCCGTTGAGGTGACCGGCGCGTCGACCGCGGACGGCGCGGCCGTGGTCCAGTACAGCGACTGGGGCGGGGCCAACCAGCAATGGCAGCTCGTCCTGCTGGAGGACCCGCCGACCGGTTCGTGCTCGCTCCCATCGACCTACCGCTGGTCGTCGACGGGGTCGCTGGCGAACCCGAGGCAGGGGTGGGTCTCGCTCAAGGACTTCACCCACGTCGTCCACAACGGCCGGCACCTGGTCTACGCGACGACGCACGACACGGGAACGACGTGGGGCTCGATGAACTTCAGCACCTTCACCAACTGGTCGGACATGGGTTCGGCCAGCCAGAACGGGATGAACTCCGGCGCCGTCGCGTCCACGCTGTTCTACTTCGCGCCGAAGAACATCTGGGTGCTCGCCTACCAGTGGGGTGGGCCCGCGTTCAGCTATCGGACGTCGAGTGACCCCACCAACCCGAATGGCTGGTCGTCGCCGCAGACCCTCTCCACCGCGAGCATCACCGGCTCCGGCACCGGACCCATCGACCAGACGCTCATCGGTGACGGCACGAACATGTACCTGTTCTTCGCCGGCGACAACGGCAAGATCTACCGGTCCACCATGGCCATCGGGAACTTCCCCGGCAACTTCGGCTCGTCCTACACGACGATCATGAGTGACTCGACGAACAACCTGTTCGAAGGCGTCGAGGTCTACAAGGTCGATGGCCAGAACCAGTACCTGATGATCGTCGAGGCGATCGGGAGCAACGGGCGCTACTTCCGCTCGTTCACATCCAGCAGCCTTGGCGGATCGTGGACACCGCAGGCCGCCTCCGAGAGCAACCCCTTTGCCGGCAAGGCGAACAGCGGTGCCACCTGGACCAACGACATCAGCCACGGCGACCTGATCCGCAGCAACCCCGACCAGACCAAGACCATCGACCCCTGCAACCTGCAGCTCCTCTACCAGGGGCGTAGTCCCAACTCCGGCGGCGACTACGGCCTGCTGCCCTACCGGCCAGGACTGCTGACGCTGCAACGCTGATCGCCTGACGCGAGCACACCAACCGGGCCGGCGCCCTCACCCCTCACCGGGTGAGGGCGCCGGACTCGTTCTTGACGGGCGGCGTGTGGGCTGCCTAACATTCGTGCTCATACGTAGTAGCACACTCCAGCCGGTTCGGCGCGGAGCGTTGCTCATACGTATGCAGAGCCAAAATCCCGGCAAAGGAGCAGGGTGACCGATATGGTGCCGTCCAACCCGATGACCAGGCGTGCGTTGCTGCTCACGACCGCGGTCGCCCTGGTCGCCGCCGGGGCGTGCGCGGCGCCGAAGAGCGCGGGCGGCGGTGGCGCCGACACCCTGGTCATCGCCAAGACCGACGCCGGCACGACCTACCCGCGCAACTTCAACGTTGTCGGCCCGGCCACGCAGAAAACCCCTGGTGCGAGCCTGATCTACGAGCCGCTCGTGCGGACGGACTACAGCGACGGCGCCACCACGAAACCGTGGCTCGCCGAGAAGTGGGCGTTCGCCGACGGCGGTGCCACGCTGAACTTCACCCTCCGCCAGGGCGTCACGTTCTCCGACGGGAAGCCGCTCACCGTCGACGACGTGCTGTTCTCGCTGAGCCTGCCGATCGAGCAGCCCCAGTTCAACATCGCCGGGGTCACCTACGAGTCCGTGGCGAAGGTCGACGACCGGACCGTCGCCGTCCACTTCGCACAGCCCGCGTACAGCGAGCTGAACCAGTTCGCCAACCCGCAGCTTCCGGTGGTGCCCAAGCACATCTGGGCCGCACAGGACCTCAACACGTGGACCAACCCGGACCCGGTCGGCACCGGACCGGTGACGCTCGCGACCTTCTCCGCCCAACAGGTCACCCTCGCCACCCGCGCCGACTACTGGGGTGGCGCGCCGAAGATGAAGACCGTCAAGATCATCCCGACCAGTCAGGACGCGGTGAAGGCGCAGCTGCTGCGTGGTGAGGTGGACTGGGCGGCGACCTCCTGGCCCGGCGCGGACAAGGAGTACGTGGCCGTCGATCCCGAACACCACCAGTACCAGCAGTACGCGACGGGCCGGGCCTACGCGCTGGTGTTCAACGCCGCCAGGGCCCCGTTCGACGACCCGGACCTACGGCGCGCGCTGTCGCTCGCGATCCCGCGCACCGACATCGTGGCCACCCTCAACCGGCCGGGCACCGAGGCCGGCCCGACCGGCCTGGCCGAGCAGGTCTACGGGGACTGGCTCAAGTCCGACTACCGCGGCACCGACCCGGCCGTCGACCTGACCGGCGCGCGGAAAGCCCTGGCGGACGGTGGGTTCACCGTCCAGGACGGCGCACTGGTCAAGGACGGGCGGAGTTTCACTCCGACGCTGTCGTTCAACCAGGACTACGGCTGGGGTGCCTACGCCGACATCATCGTCAGCAGTTGGCAGCAGACCTTCGGTCTCACCGTGAAGACGGTCGGTGTGCCGTCGGTGAACCTCTACGAGCAGCAGCAACTCGGCGAGTTCGACCTCACCGTCGCGGAGATCGGCGGGCCGGGGGTGTTCGCCACCTATGCCGGGTTCAACAGCGTGTACCGCAAACCGTTGGGGCAGAAGGCGCCCGCGAACTTCGGCCGGTTCGACAACGGCGACCTCGACGCCGCGATCCAGGCGATGGCCAGCACCGACGACCAGGCGAAGCTCAAGGACCTGGCGCAGGACGCGCAGACGGTCGTCGTCGAGCAGGTGCCGTTCGCGCCGATCTACAACTCCTACTGGTTCATCAACATCAACTCCACGCGATGGGGTGGCTGGCCGGCGCCCGACGACTTCGACCGCGTGCCGTTCCCCGACCTCGGCCCCGACGCCACCCGCACGCTGCTCGGCCTGACCCCGACGGGCGCGAAGTGACCTCCACGACGGCACCGCCGGCCATGGCCGCGAAAGCGGTCCGCCGGTGGCGGTTCCTCGGCCGCAGGATCGGGTTCTACCTGGCGGCCCTGTGGTCGGCGGTGACGCTGAACTTCCTGCTGCCGCGCCTGATGCCGGGCGACGCCGCGCTCGGCATCATCGAGCGGCTGGAGCGGGTGAGCGGTCAGCAGGTGTCGCCGAGCGCGGTGGAGTCGATCCAGCGCCTCTTCGGCGACCCGGACGCGAACCTGGCCCAGCAGTACCTCGCCTATCTCGGCCAGCTCCTCCGCTTCGACTTCGGCGTGTCCGTGCAGAGCTTCCCGACCCCGGTGAGCGACCTGCTCGCGCAGAGTCTGCTGTGGACGGTCGGGCTGGTCGGCGCGACGACCGTGCTCGCGTTCGTGCTCGGCACCGGTCTCGGGGTGCTCGCCGGCTGGCGGGCGGGCGGCCGGTTCGACGCGGTCGTGAGTCCACTCACGACGTTCGTGTCGTCGGTGCCGTACTTCTGGGTGGCGCTGCTCGCCCTGTGGGCCTTCGGTTTCCTCCTCGGCTGGTTCCCGCTGTCCGGCGGGTACGACCCGGACGCCGCGAGCGGCCCGGCGTACTTCCTGTCGGTGTTGCACTACGGCGTGCTGCCCGCGGTGACCATCGTGTTCTCCGCGTTCGGCGGCTGGCTGCTCGGCATGCGCAACATGATGGTCACGACCGTGCGGGAGGACTACGTGTTGCTGGCCATGGCCAAGGGGCTCTCGACGCGCCGGGTGATGTTGAGGTACGCGGCCCGCAACGCGATCCTGCCGAACTTCACCGGGTTCGCGCTGGCACTTGGCGGCGTGCTCGGCGGCGCGCTGCTCACCGAGATCGTGTTCAGCTACCCCGGTATGGGATACCTGCTGTACTCGGCGCTCAACCAGCGCGACTACCCGGTGATGCAGGGTGTCTTCCTGTTGATCACCATCACCGTGCTGGTCGCGAACCTGCTCGCCGACTCGGTCTACGCGTGGCTCGACCCGAGGATCCGGGAGGGCCGATGAGCATGTTCCTGCGCGGCTGGAAGGTCCGCGTCGGCCTGTCGGCGCTGGGGTTCTTCGCGTTCCTGGCGATCTTCGGGCCGTGGCTGACCGAGGACCTCCTCGGCGTCGACCCGAGGGCCAACGACATCACCGCCATCGCCGCCCCGCCCGGCGGCGACCACCTGCTCGGTACCACCCAGTTCGGGCAGGACGTGCTGGCGCAGGTGATCGCGGGCGCGCGGGGGTCGCTGTTCGTCGGTGTGGTCGCCGCGACCATCGGCACCGCGCTCGCGATCGTGGTCGGCGTCACCGGCGGGTACTTCGGCGGCGCCGTCGACAACGTGCTGAACCTGCTCACCAACATCGTGCTGGTGCTGCCCGGCCTGCCGCTGCTGCTGATCATCGCCGGATACCTGCAGGGCACCGGGTTGTGGGTGATCGCGCTCGTCATCGGCCTGCTGGGCTGGCCGGGTGGGGCGCGCACACTGCGGGCGCAGTCACTCTCGCTCGCCAACCGGGACTTCCTGGTCGCCATGCGGATGCTCGGCGAGAAGCGGCGGCGGCTGATGTTCTTCGAGGTGCTGCCGCACCTGTCCGGCCTGATCGCGTCGATGTTCCTGCACGCCATGATCGGCGGCATCATGGCCGAGGCCGGGCTCGCGTTCCTCGGCATCACCGACTCGTCGGCGATCAGCTGGGGCACGATGATCCAGGCCGCCCAGCAGCAGAGCGCCGTCCTGCGCGGGCTGTGGTGGTGGTTCGTGCCGCCGGGGCTGTGCATCGCGTTGATCGGCACCGCCGCCGCGTTGGTGAACTTCGGGGTGGACGAACTGGCGAACCCGAAGCTGCGGGCCGCGACCAGGTCGGCCACCAAGCGGGCCCGTGTCGCGGCCCGCGTGGCTGGTGGGGAGGCGTGATGTCGGTGCGGACGCACGACGAGGTGACCGCGGTCGGCACCGCGACGGTCCTGGACGTCGAGGGGCTCAACGTCGAGTACGTGACCGACGGCGAGCCGGTACGCGCCTGTGTCGACGTGTCGTTCTCGTTGCGGCGCGGCGAGATCCTCGGCGTCGCCGGCGAGTCCGGGGCCGGCAAGTCGACCCTGATCACCGCGCTGACCCGGCTGCAGCGGCCGCCATCGGTCACCACCGGCGGTCGGATCCTGTTCCACCCCAGGGACGGCGGGGCGGCCGTCGACCTGGTGTCGTTGCCGCGGCGGCGGTTGCGCAAGCTGCGCTGGACCTCGCTGTCGATCGTGCTGCAGAGTGCCATGGACGCGCTCAACCCGGTCGCGCGGCTCGGCGCCCAGTTCGTCGACGTGTTGCGGGCACACGAGCCCGGGCTGTCCAGGCGAGCGGCCCGCGAGCGCGCGGTCGAGTTGCTCGGCATGGTCGGCATCTCCGCCGACCGGGTCCGCGGCTACCCGCACGAGCTGTCCGGCGGTATGCGCCAGCGGGCCACGATCGCGCTCGCGCTGGCCTGCCGACCGGAACTGGTGGTGATGGACGAGCCGACCACCGCGGTGGACGTGGTGATGCAGCGGCAGATCCTGGCCCAGGTGCTGCGGCTGCGCGCCGAACTGGGGTTCGCGGTGCTGTTCGTGACCCACGACCTGTCGCTGCTGCTGGAACTGGCCGACCGGATCGCGATCATGTACGCGGGCCGGGTGGTGGAGATCGGGTCGGCGGAGTCGATCTACCGCGCGCCCCGCCACCCGTACACCCGCGGCCTACGGGACTCGTTTCCGCCGCTGTCGGCGCCACTGCGCGCGCTGTCGGGCATCCCCGGCAGCCCACCCGACCTGCGCCACCCACCGAGCGGCTGCCCGTTCCACCCGCGTTGTGCCGACCGGTTCACCGGCTGCGACGAGCACCTGCCCGTGCTGTCCACAGTGGATGACGGAGAGGTGGCCTGCCGGCTGCACGAGATCGGAGAACCCCGATGACCGCCCCGATCCTGGAAGCCAGGGACGTGACCATGGACTTCACCGTGCGCGACGCGTTCGGGAGGACCGCCGTGGTGCGTGCGGTCGAGAACGCGACGCTGGCGTTGCGGCCGGGCGGGATCGTCGCGCTGGTGGGGGAGAGCGGCAGCGGCAAGACCACCCTCGCCCGGCTGCTGGCCCGCTTCCATCGGCCAACCTCCGGGGAGATCCGGCTGCGGGGCGAACCGGTCGGCAGACGCGGCGACCGCGCCTACCACCGCGACGTGCAGCTGATCTTCCAGGACCCGTTCGGCTCGCTGAACCCGCTGCACCGGGTGCGCTACAACCTCGAGCGCGCGCTGCGGCTGCACCACGGAGTCAGGGATCGAGCCGAACTGGAGCGGCGGATCCACACCCTGCTGGAACGGGTCAGCCTGGTGCCGGCGCACGACTTCGTCGACAAGTTCCCGCACGAACTGTCCGGTGGACAGCGGCAGCGCGTGGTGATCGCCCGCGCACTCGCCGTCGAACCGGCGGTGCTGCTCGGCGACGAGCCGATCTCCATGCTCGACGTGTCGATCCGGCTGGACATGCTCAACCTGCTCGCGCGGCTGCGGGCGGAGGAGGGCCTCGCGCTGCTCTACATCACCCACGACATCGCGAGCGCCCGCTACCTGTGCGACGAGATCGTCGTGATGTACGCGGGCCGGATGGTCGAGGGCGGCCAGAAGGAAGCGGTGCTCGCGCAGCCGCTGCACCCGTACACGCGGCTGCTGATCGAGTCCTCACCCGACCCGGACCGGGGCCGCGCGGCGCTGTTCGACGGTGCCGACGAGCTGGGGGAGCCGCCCAGCCTCATCGACCCGCCGGCGGGCTGCCGGTTCCACCCCCGCTGCCCGTTCGCGATGGCGCGGTGCCGCACCAAGGCACCGCCCCGCACGACCATCCCCAGTGGACAGTGGGCACACTGCTGGCTGCTCGACGGACAGGAGGCCACGTGACCACGAAACGCAGAGCGCCGAGACAGTCGGACGTCGCCAGGGCGGCCGGGGTGTCGCAGTCGGCGGTGTCCCGGGTGATCAGCGGCGACGCGGACGCCGCCCGCATCCCGGTGGAGACCCGGCAGCGGATCCTCGACGTCATCAGGGAGCTGGGCTACGTACCCAACGCCGCGGCCCGCAACCTGCGCAACAAGAGCAACCGGCTGCTCGGCGTGCACACGTTCGAATCGGTGTTCCCGCACGCCCGCAGCGACTTCTACTTCGAGTTCCTGCTCGGCATCGAGGAACGCGCCGAGGAACTCGGCTACGACCTGGTGCTGTTCACCTCCACCGGCGCCAGGGACGGCCGCCGCCGCATCTACCGCGACGGCACCAACCGGCTCAACCTGGCCGACGGCAGCGTGCTGCTCGGTGTCGCCACCGACCGGGAGGAGCTCGCCCGGCTCGCCGCCGAGGACTACCTGTTCGTCCACATCGGACGCCGTGAGGTGCCTGGCGCGGACATCCCGTGCATCGTGCCGGACTACGCCGACGCGGCGGGCGCGATCGTCGACACCCTGGCCCGGCGCGGCCACCGCCACATCGCCTACGTCCGTGAGCCGTTCGACCAGGAGTCCTACCAGGACCGCCGGGCAGGCTACACCGAGGCGGTGCGCCGGCTGAGGTTGACCGACCGCTCCCCGGGGTCCCGGGGCGAGCCGGACCTGACCCAGGAGTGGCTCGACGACCTGGTCGCCGGGCCGGAGACCGCGGTGGTCGCGGAGAGCGTGCGGCTGGCCGAGCAGCTGCGCACCGGTCTGGCGGCCCGCGGCCGGACCATTCCCGGCGACCTGTCGGTCGCGGTGCTGGAGGGCGTGTGGCCGGGCACCAGCGCGGTCTGGGACTGCCTGCAGGTGCCGCGCAAGCAGATCGGCCGGCTCGCGATCGACGCGCTCGTCGCGATGGTGGCGGACCCGGCACAGCGCGCCACGAGTGTGCTCGTGCCCTGCGAGGTGATTCCCGGCGAGACCGTCGCGGACGCGCGCGAGGACCAGAGGTAAGGAGAGCAGGGGATGGCAGAGCTCCGCACGGACGTCCTGGTCGTCGGCGGCGGGCTCGGGGGCGTCGCCGCCGCGCTGACCGCCGCCCGGCTCGGCAACTCCGTGGTGCTGACCGAGCGGACCGACTGGCTCGGCGGTCAGCTGACCGCGCAGGCGGTGCCACCCGACGAGCACCCGTGGATCGAGGGCCCGTACGCGGCGCCCGGCTACACCGAACTGCGCCACCGCGTCCGGGAGTACTACCGGCGCAACTATCCGCTGCGCCCCGAGGTCGCCGCCGACCCGCTCCTGGACCCGGGGCTGGGCATCGTGAGCCACCTGTGCCACGAACCACGGGTGGCCGCCGCCGTGCTGGCGGAGATGCTCGCGCCGTGGCGCGTGGCCGGGAAGATCACCGTGCTGACCGGGTACGTGCCGGTCGCCGCGCACACCAGCGGTGACAAGGTCGACGCGGTCACGCTGCGGGACCCGCGCGATGGCGGTGAGGTCACGGTCGCCGCGGGCTACACCGTGGACGCCACCGAGCTGGGCGACCTGCTGGAACTGGCGCGGGTGGAGCACGTGATCGGCGCGGAGGGGGCCGACGTCACCGGTGAGCCGCACGCGCCCCCGACCGCGAACCCGCTCGACCAGCAGGCGGTGTCGTGGGTCTTCGCGCTCGACCACCGGCCTGGCGAGCACCACGTCGTCGACCGGCCCGCCCGCTACGACCACTGGCGCACCCACGTCTCGGACTTCTGGCCGGGCCCGCAGCTGTCGTTCACCGACATCGCGCCGGAGAGCCTGCGGGTGCGGGAATGGCGGCTGTTCGAGGACAACCCCGAGCGGCACGCGTACTTCCCGCTGTGGAGGTTCCGCCGGATCGTCGCCGCCGCGAACTTCGCGGAGAACTCCGGGATCGGCGACGTCACGATCGTCAACTGGCCGCAGCTGGACTACTGGGAGGCGCCGGTCCTCGGCGTGTCCGGGGAGGCCGCCGACCGGGCACTGGCCGCGAGCCGGGAGCTGTCGCTGTCGTTCCTGTACTGGCTGCAGACCGAGGCGCCCCGCGATGATGGTGGCACCGGCTACCCCGGCCTGCGGTTGCGCCCGGACGTCACCGGCACCGCCGACGGTCTCGCGAAGACGGCCTACATCCGCGAGTCGCGGCGCATCGCGGCCGAGTTCACCGTGCTGGAGCAGCATGTCGGCGTCGCGGCGCGGCCAGCAGGCGCGGGCAGCGAGGTCTTCGCCGACAGCGTCGGGCTCGGCCGGTACCGGATCGACCTGCACCCCAGCACCGCGCAGCGGACCTATGTGGACATCGAGGCCTACCCGTTCCAGATCCCGCTCGGCGCACTGATCCCGGTCCGGGTGGAGAACCTGTTGCCCGCCAACAAGAACATCGGCACCACGCACGTCACCAACGGCTGCTACCGGTTGCACCCGGTCGAGTGGAGCATCGGCGAGGCGGTCGGTGCGCTGGTCAGCTTCTGTCTGGACAAGGGCCTGCCGCCACGCAAGGTCCGCGCTGATGCCACCCACCTCGCGGACTACCAGCGACTGCTCACCGACACCATCGGCACCACCCTGTCCTGGCCGGAGCACCTGCGTACCCACCGCTGAACCACGGAAGCCAGCACCTGACCCCGAGTCGAAGGGCGGTGATACGCGCCGAACCAGGGGATCCGCTTCGCTTTGACCATCCGGAAAGGACACACCTGTGCACAAGCGATCAACGGTGCTCGCCGCGATCGTCGCCATGTTATGCGCGCTGACCGGGGTGCTGACGTCATCCGCCTCGGCGGCCCCGGCGGCGGGCGAGTCGTTCATGGAGCAGTTCGACGGACCGCTCGACACCTCCTTCTGGTACGTCTCCGACGGCTACAACAACGGAGCCCACCAGAACTGTCAGTTCAACAAGAACAACTCGAAGGTCGCGAACGGGCTGCTGTCGCTGTCCATCGACGACACGCCCCTCGGCGACCGCCAGTACTCGTGCGGGTCGATCCAGACGAACCAGAAGTACCACTACGGCACGTACGAGACGAGGATGAAGACCGGCAAGGCCAGCGGCACGAACTCGTCGCTGTTCACCTATGCCGGGCCGTACCAGGGGATCCCGAAGTCCCACGAGATCGACTTCGAGACGCTCGGGAAGGACACGACCAGGACCGAGGCCAACTCGTGGGTCGACGGTGTGCCGAAGGGTCCCGGGGTGGTCCCGCTCGGCCTGGACAACTCGACGACCTGGGTGAACCTCGGGTTCGTGTGGCTGCCGGGACAACTGGACTTCTACGTCGACGGCGTCAAGAAGTACTCGTTCACCGGTGCCGACGTGCCCTACGAGCCGCAGCTGATCCTCACCATGATCTGGTCCACCGGCACGCTCACGGACTGGATGGGTCAGTTCACGTATCCCGGCTCGCCGATCGTGTCCCAGTACGACTACGTGGCCTTCACCAAGGCAGGTGACCAGTGCCAGTTCGAGACCTCCGTCGCCTGCGGGGTCGAGGCCCCCACCACGTCCTTTGTGGACAACTTCGACACGCTCGACCCGAACCGCTGGTACGTTTCGGACGGCTGGCACAACGGTGCCGGTCAGAACTGCACGTGGGACGCCGAGCAGGTGTCTGTCGCCAGTGGACAGTTGACCCTGTCGTACACGAAGAAGACGATCGGTGACCGGGCCTACGCGTGCGCCGAGGTGCAACACCGTGCCAAACGCGGGTACGGGACCTACGAGGTGCGGATGAAGGGAATCCGCGGGTCCGGGTTGATGGCCTCGGCGTTCACGTATGTCGGTGGGACACCGTCGGAGGTCACCGACATCAAGCTGCTCGGCAGGGACCCGAGCAAGGCCAAGCTCAACACGTGGCGGGACGGTCAGCCCCTCGGCCCGGTCATGGTGCCGTTGCCGTCGGCGGCCGACGCCGGGTTCATCGACTACGGTCTGAAGTGGACCGCGTCGCGGATGGACTTCTACGTCAACGGTCAGGTCATCCACTCGATCACCGACCCGGCGAAGATCCCCGACCGCGAGACGAACCTGTTCCTGAACCTGTGGGGCAGTGAGAACAACCCGGATATGGGCTCGTTCGTGCCACCGACCGGGACCGTGACGTTCCAGATCGACCGGGTGGCCTACACCGCGCCCGGTGAGGAGTGTCAGTTCACCGGCTCGATCGCCTGCGTGTGAGGTAACCCCGGTGGGCCGGCCGGCACCGGCCCACCGGGCGCACGCGGCGCCGCCGCCCTAGCCGACTTCGTGCGGACCTGTCCCGACAGTGGTCAGTAGCGTCCGCGACCGCTGGCGTCGGGGTGTCCCGCGGATCCTGGGAGTGTTCATGAGGTGGAGAAGGCTGACGTCGTGCGCGGTCGTCGCCGGGTTCTCGATCGGGCTGTCGGTGCCCGTGACGGCGTCCGCGGCGGTGCAACAGGTGCTGGACTGGGAAAGCGCGTCCCAGCAGGGAGTCCCCGCGCAGGCGCCGCCGGGCTGGGTGGCGGAGTACAACCGGACGCTGGTGAATCCCGGCGGCCGGCCGCAGGTGTCGCTCGTGCGGGCGCCCGAGCCGGTCAGGGCGGGTTCGAGCGCGGCGCGGTTCGAGCTGGACAAGAACACCTCCGGCGCGGTCCCGGGGCCGCGAGCCGAACTCGCCGGCGACGTGCTCGGCGGCGAACGGTGGTACGGCTTCAGCATCTACCTGCCCGACTCCTGGGTCACCGACCGCGCGGCGGAGATCGTGACCCAGTGGCACCACAACGGTTCGACCGGCTCGCCACCGCTGTCGATCGAGACGCAGGACGGGAACTGGCAGATCAGCCAGAACTGGGAGAACACCGCGCGTGACACGCGGCTCGGCGCCTACCAGCGAGGCCGCTGGACCGACTGGGTGGTGCACGTCCGCTGGTCGTCGGGCAGCGACGGCGTCCTGCGGATCTGGAAGGACGGGGTACCCGTTCCCGGCTTCGAGAACAGGACCGGCAGGAACTCCTACAGCGACCCGCGGACCTACCTGAAGATCGGCATCTACAAGTGGCCGTGGGCCCAGGGCCAGCAGTCCGACACCACGAACCGGGTGATGTACCACGACGAGCTGCGCATCGCCGACGCCAGCGGCAGCTACGACCAGGTCGCACCCCCGTCGACACCACCGCCAACCGGCAGCCACCCGGTAGGAGAGGTGACCGCGAGCGACGACGACGGCAACGTCCCGGCCAACACCCTGGACAACGACCTCGGTACCCGCTGGTCGGCACAGGGCGACGGGCAGTGGATCCGCTACGACCTCGGCTCGACCGTGCCGGTGAGCGCGCTGAGCATCGCCTGGCACAACGGCGACCAACGCACCTCGACCTTCGACATCGAGATCTCCGGCGACGGCACCACCTGGACCACCGCGGCGGCCCGTCTCACCAGCCGCCGCACGCTCGCCCAGGAGGTGTACGACATCCCCGACACCGACGCCAGGTACGTGCGGATCGTCGGCCACGGCAACTCGTCGGGCAACGGCTGGAACTCCGTCACCGAGGTCGACCTCCTTGGCCCCGCCGGGTGACCGTCGGCGGGCGCGTTGGCTCAGCGGAAGGTGACGGTGATGTCGAGCCCGCCCTCCGGCCCCGGCACGGTGACCACGTCGGCGCCATGGGCGTTGGCGATGGCGGCCACAATGGACAGACCGAGGCCCTGACCGTCATGGTGACCGGTACGGGTGTCATCGCGTTGGAACGGCTGGAAAAGGACCTCGATGCGGTCGGCCGGGATGACGGGTCCGCTGTTGACGACCCGCAGGATGGCAAGGCCGTTAGCGGATCGGGTGCTGACCAGGACCCAGCCGTTGGGGCTGTTGTGGCGGAGGGCGTTGTCGACCAGGTTGGCGGCGAGGCGTTCGATCAGTCGTGCATCCCCGGTGACCGGCGCCTTCCCGATGTCGCGGTCGAGCCGCGACGGCCCGGGTGTCCGGTCCCGCAGGACGCGTTCGAGGATGGCGGCCAGGTCGAGAGGTTCCCGCCGCTCCAGGCCGCGATGGCCGCGGGCCAGCGTGAGCAGTCCGTTGATGAGGTGTTCCTGGTGTTCGCCGGCGGCCAGCACCCGCCGGCACACGGCGCGCAGTGAGCCGGCGGTGGCCGACGGGTCCGCGAGCGCCACCTCGATCGCCGCGCGCTGGAGGGTGAGTGGGGTCCGCAGTTCGTGCGATGCGTTGGCCACGAAGCTCTTCTGCCCGTCGAAGGCGGCATCGAGCCGGCTGAGCAACGCGTCGAAGGTGTCGCCGAGGTCCTTGAGCTCGTCGTCGGGGCCGGTGATGTTCAGCCGCTCGTGGAGGTTGTGGTCGGAGATCGCGCGTGCCTTGTCGGCCATGACGCGTACGGGTCGCAGGATTCGGCCGGCGACCAGCCACCCGGCGACCACCGCCACCGCGGACATCACCGTGAGCGCGATCCCGGACCGGGTGAGGAGCGTGTCGAGCGTCGCCTCCCGTTGCGCGGCCGCCTGCGAGCTCATCGTGTGCCGGACGGACTCCTTGTCGACTGCGCGCCACACGTCGGGGTCGCCGGTGGTCACGAACAGAACAGGGTCGTCGCGTACCGAGACCAGGAGGTAGGTGATGGCCAGCAGTGCGGCGCCGAGCACGAGGAACAGCCCGCCGAAGAGCAGTGTCAGGCGCAGCCGGGCGGTCCGGCGCGGGCGGCGGTCAGATGCGGTAGCCGGCATGGGGCACGGTCTCGATGACGGGCGGGTCGCCGAGTTTGCGGCGGAGTCGGCTCATGGTGACCTTGACGGTGTTGGTGAACGGGTCGGCGGCCAGGTCCCAGGCTTGTTCGAGGAGCGTCTCCGCGGACACCACGCCGCCCCGGGCGGTGAGCAGCAGTTCGAGGACGGCGAACTCCTTCGGGGTCAGGTTCAGGCGGAGTCCGGCGCGCTGGGCGACGCGCTGGGTGCTGTCGAGCGTGAGGTCCCCCCGGGTGAGCACGGGCGGCACGGCGGGCTGGGCCCGGCGGGCCAGCGCGCGCAGCCGCGCGATCAGCTCGGCGAACGCGAAGGGCTTGGCGAGGTAGTCGTCGGCACCGAGTCCCAGGCCTTCGACGCGGTCCTCGATGGTGGTCGAGGCGGTGAGCATCAGGATACGGGCGCGGCCGCCGCTGCCGATCAGCACGCGGCACACCTCGTCGCCGTGCACGCGCGGCAGGTCGCGGTCGAGGACGACGACGTCGTAGTCGTGGACGGTCGCCATCTCCAGGGCACGCCCGCCGTCGAGGGCGACATCGACCGCCATGCCGTCCTGGCGGAGACCGGTGGCGACGGTCTCCGCGAGTTCCCGGTGGTCCTCGACGATCAGCACACGCATGTCGGCCAGCATGCAGGATGCGGGGTTACCGGGCGATAACAGCCTTTGTTCCCGCGGTGTTATGCCGTCGTCGGTAGATGTTCGCGCCATGAACCACACAGCCAAACAACGGTCGTCCCGCCGCACCGTGCTCGGATTCCTCAGCGCGGGCACAGTCGCGGCCGCCGGCATACTGGGCGGGCGGGACACCGCTTCGGCGGGCGCCCGTCCGGTGCCAGGAGACCTCCGTCCCGGCGGCTCCTACGACCGCTACCTCACCGACCTCGCGGACCGGGGTGAGTTCTCGGGCACCGTGCTGTTCGCCTACCGGGGCAAGCCGGTCCTGTCCCGCTCCCACGGCATGGCGATCAAGGAAGACGCCGTGCCCAACGGGAAGGACACGATCTTCGCCCTCGCCTCCGCGTCCAAGCCTTTCACCGGCGTGGCCGTCCTCCAACTCGTCCAGCGGGGAAAGCTCCAGCTGTGGGAGAAGCTCGGCGCCTACGTGCCCGGCTTCCCCGAGGAGATCGCCGAGCAGGTCACGATCCACCACCTGCTCACGCACACCTCGGGAATGGGTGATCTCAACACCACCCCGGAGTACTCGGCAGCGGCGCGCATCTGGGACACCGTCGAGGAAGTCGTCGAGGGCACCCTGGAGTTCGTCAGGCGGGCGCCACTGCACTTCACTCCCGGCACCGGTACTCGGTACAGCAACAACGGCTACCACGTCCTCGGTTCGGTCATCGCCAACGTCGCCGGCCAGAGTTTCTACGACTACACGCGCGAGCACGTGTTCGGCCCGGCCGGCATGACGAGCACGGATTTCTACACCAGGCCCCAATGGCTCAGCGACCGGCGCATCGCACAGCCGTACTGGCTCAGCGAGAACAAGGAACGGATCAACGCGCTACGCGAGCCGGACAGGCTCGGCGACTTTCCCAACGCGACCAACCTGTTCATCGGCGGCTCCGGCGGGAACGGTTTCTCGACGGCCCCGGATATCCTGCGTTTCGCGCACGCCCTGCGGTCCGGCAGGTTGCTCAACCCCGCCTTCACCGAGCTGTACTGGAGCGCCAAGTCCCCGAACCCGCCACGGGGCCAGAACCCCGGCGGTGGCGGTGATCGGCCAACCGCGGTGGGTGCGCGTGCGGCCGCGGTCCGGGGCTCCTTCCATGCCTACGGTGCCCCGGTCGCCCTGTACGACAACCGCTGGCTCTTCGGTCACGGCGGCGGAGCGGCTGGTGAGTCGACGAACTGGACCATCTACCGCGACATGGACTGGACCACAGTGGTGCTGGCCAACCACGACGGCTTCGACCTGCAGTCGCTCATCGACCATGAGCGCGGCCTCATCCTGGCCACCGACCACTGATTCGCCGCGAGTCACTCGGAGATGACGGGGCGACTGCCCACCGGACCATGATCCTGGCAGGGGCCGCCACCCGCGGTCAGACCGGGATGTGTGGAACGGGCGTGGGGGGCTCCAACGCCCTGCCGGCCGGTGAACCACCCCACGACCTCGGTGAGCAGCGCCTCGTCCGTACTGCCGATCATCGCGGGTCGTCCTGGTCGAGCCGGAGCCTGGCGTCCTCGTCGGCCTCCTCGTAGCGGCACCACAACCTGAGGCGACTCACGGTTCGGGTCTTGACTGCACGTGACCTCTGTCCGTACCGTCCCTGCGCATCAGTCCTCGATACGTATTAAGGATGGCGATGGCAGGCCAACGGCGGTCCCCGACCCAGGTCGACGTAGCCCGTCGCGCCGGGGTGTCCCAGGCGACGGTCTCGCTGGTCATCAGTGGTGGCGCGTTGGGCAACCAGGTCGCGGAGAGCACCCGTCAGGCCGTCCTCCAGGCCGCCGCGGAGCTCGGGTACACGGTCAACGCCGTTGCGCGAAGCCTCAAGGGTGGCCGCAACCGCATGCTGGGCCTGTACACGTTCGAGCCGGTGTTCCCGGTGGACCAGCGTGACTTCTACTTCCCCTTCCTGCTCGGGGTGGAGGAGGCGACCGCGGCCTACGGGTATGACCTGCTGCTGTTCAGCTCGGCGGGCTCCGGCGGTGACCGCCGGATCTACGCCGGTGGGGTCAACAGGCTGAAGGTGGCCGACGGGTGCGTCCTGCTCGGCCGCCACCTGCATCGCGACGACCTGGCCGAACTGGCCAAAGAGGACTTCCCGTTCGTCTTCGTCGGGCGTCGCGAGGTGCCCGGGGTGGAGTTGTCCTATGTGGCCGCCGACTACGTCGGCGCCACGAGCGAGATGGTGGCGCACCTGGCCGGTCTCGGGCACCGGCGGATGGCCTACCTGAAGTTCACCGACGACCGGGAGTGGACCCGTGACCGCGAGGCCGGGTTCCGGCAGGGTCTGGTGGCGGCCGGGATCGGCGAGGACGAGGTCCGGGTCTTCGCGATGGACGAGCGGGCCGCTCTCTTGGCGGTCCGGCTGCGGGAGTGGCTCGCGGCGGGGATCACCGCGGTGTTGGTCGAACCCACCGACGACGACGGCGCGATCGTCGCCCTGGAGCACGCGGCTGAGGAAGCGGGCGTGCGGATCCCGGACGACGTCTCGGTCGCCGTGCTCGGTGACCCGCCGTTGAGCACGGCGACCGCGCGTGACTGGACCCGGTTCACCCTCCCGCGCGAGCAGATGGGTCGCGAGGCCGTGCGGATTCTCCTCGAACTGCTGAACGACGGCGTGAGCTCGCGACAGCTCTATCTGGACTGCACCCAGGTCATCGGCGACTCGGCGGCGGAAATCCGCGAATAGTTCGGACGCGTAAAACGATATCCACCCTGACGGAGGCACGATGCAGCGGGTCATTTCTTATGAGCGTGGCCTTGAGAAATTCACGCCGTTACGCAATATCGTGACGTACGACGACTTCGACAAAGGCTACAACGGCTGGTTGGACCTGACGCCGAACTTCGTGAACGACGACTACCGCCATCACCCGTCCGAAGTGGACCTGGCCAGCTGGGCGCCGACCATGCTCAGTGCGGCGCCGATGCGGTTCGCCGCCACCCACGGATCGATGGAGGGCACCTACTCGCTCAAGCTGAACACCAAGCCGGTCGCCAACCGCTACGAGGAGAAGCCGGCGAACGGCAGCATGGGTGTCGCGCTCAAGCGACTGTCCAACTTCGACCCCACCATGCGGTTCATCCAGATGGAGGCGTGGTACGCCTACACCCCGCAGCAGGACCGGCTCGGCTTCGGCGAAGAGGACATGCGCGCGTTCGGGTTCTACTTCGACCTGCAGGATCCCGAGTACCGCTGGATGCCGGGCGTGCGCTATGTGAACTCGGTCAACGGCGAGCTCACCAAGAAGTGGCAGTACTGGAAGGTCACCGACGGGGTGACCAAGAAGGACTGGTGCTACGGCCGCGAGGACGGCTGGCAGCGACCGGGCATCGACAACCTGTGGTACGGGCGCCGTTTTCCCGACGGCTCCGCGGACGCCTTCCAGTGGGTCCCCGACGGCGCGCAGGACCTGCTCTACAACGAGAGCCCCGACAAGATCAACTGGTTGTACTTCCGGCTGCTGATCGACTATCAGCGGCGCGAGTACGTCGAGTTGCAGAGCATGGACCGGACCTTCGACCTGCGCGGCCTGACGCCAACCCTGTCGACGCCGTACAAGAGCATCAACAATCTGATCAACCCCATCTTCTTCGTCGAGACCGACACGAACCGAAGCGTCAACCTCTTCCTCGATTCCGTCGTGTACTCCACGGAATAACACCGGACCACACTGGCCGACAACGCGGGCATCGCCACTCGAGAAGGACCCAATTCGTGCTCACCTTCGCCACTTCGGTAATCGAACGTCGACTTGAGATCAAGGAGACCCACTTCACCCACCCGTTTGAGGCGGGCTGGGCCAGTGAGGCGGTGTTCTTCATCCAGATCGAGGGAACGCACCCCGAGCTGTCCATCCAGGCGCAGATCTCCCCGGACGGACTGCACTGGATCGACCGAGGAGGCCCCTGCGTGGTGTCCACACAGGAGGAGATCGCCGCCATCGACCTGCTGAACTTCGGCGGCTGGCTGCGGTTGGCCATCACCGGAGCCACCGACGACCAGCGCGCACGCGTCCTGGTTCACCTTGCGCTGAAGGGTTGACCCGGAGCGGAGCGGCTCCGGGTTCGTGATCGAGAGGAGGGCGGTGTGATGCTTCCCCAACTCATGCGTCGACTCGGCCTCATGGTGTTCACCGTGTGGGGCGCGGTCAGCCTCACCTTCGTGATCCTCCGGCTCGCGCCGGGGGACCAGGCCACCGTGCAGCTTGGCGCGGACGCGACCGCCGCGGACGTGTCGGCGTTGCGTACCGAACTCGGCCTCGACCGGCCGATCTTCGTGCAGTACCTGGACTATCTCGGCTCGGCGGTCACCGGTGACTTCGGTGAGTCGTACCGGTTCCGGGAGTCGGCCATGACGGTCATCCTCGAACGGTTCCCGGCCACCGTCCTGCTCGTCCTCGCCGCGACGGTGCTGGCGCTGACGATCGGCCTGCTGCTCGGCCTCCTGGCCGGCCGGTCGCCCGGCCGGCTCGTCGACCGGGTGATCTCCGGGGTCACCCTGGTCATGCAGGCCATCCCGTCGTTCTGGTCGGGCATCATGCTGATCCTGCTCATGGCGTTGACCCTGCGGCTGCTGCCGAGCGCGGGGTCCGGCGACCTGGAGCACCTGGTGCTGCCCGCGGTCACCCTCGCGATCCCGTTCACCGCCCTGGTCGCGCGGATCACCCGCAGCAGCGTCGCGGAGGTCGCGGCCGAGCCCTACATCCTGACCGCACGGTCGAAGGGCCTGACCGAGCGCGCGGTGCTGGCCCGCCACGCCGTGCGCAACTCGGTGATCCCGGTCGTCACCATCGTGTCCCTGCACATCGGCACCCTGATGGGCGGCGCGGTCATCGTCGAGCAGGTCTTCGCGTGGGAAGGGGTCGGGTCGCTTCTGGTCGGTGCGGTCGGCAACCGGGACTACGCCATCGTTCAGGGCGCGACCGTGTTGTTCGCCATCGTCATCGTGGTGATCAACCTGCTCGCCGACGTGCTCAACTCCCGGCTGGATCCACGCATCCGGGCGGGGGCGACCACATGACGACCATGGGACTGGTGCAGACCCCCGTGCGGCCGGTGCCGGCGCGGACCGGGCGGGCCACGGTGCGCCGCGTCGTCGGTGCCATCCCGATCGTGCTCTTCGGCCTGTACGTGCTGGCCGGCGTGTTCGGTCCGCTGATCGTCGACTACTCCCCGGTGGGCGGCGAGCTCGACGACCGGCTCCTCGCTCCGGGCTCGGTCATCAGCGACGGCGGCACGGCCGTGTTCGGCACCGACGCGCTCGGCCGGGACATCTTCGGCCAGGTCCTCTATGGAGCCAGGACGTCCGTCCTCATCGGCACACTTGTCGTGCTGTTCAGCGGCATGGTCGGCCTGCTGGTCGGTACCGCCGCGGGATATCTGGGCGGGGTAACGGATCTCGTGGCCTCACGCGTCATCGATGTGCTGCTCGCCTTCCCCGGCATCCTGCTGGCCATCGTCATCTCCGGGGTGTTCGACCGGGGACTCGCGATCGTGGTCGTCGCGCTCAGCGTCACCACCTGGATCGGCTTCGCCCGCCTCTCGCGGTCGATGTCCATGACGCTGCGGGAGCGTGACTGGGTCAAGTCGGCGAAGGTGATGGGCGTCCGGCGCAGGCGCATCATCACGCGCCACATCCTGCCGTTCCTCGCCGGGCCGACCCTGGCGCTGGCGACCACCGAGTTCGCGGGCGCCATCCTGGCCGAGGCGTCCCTGAGCTTCCTCGGGCTCGGCCTGCCGTCGGCATCGGTTTCCTGGGGGCAGACGATCGCTTCCGGAAAGGGATATCTCGCCAGCGCCTGGTGGATCTCCGCCATTCCCGGAATCGCCCTCGCGGTGCTCGTCATCTGCGTCGGCTTCACCGGCGACCGGCTCGCCCGCCACTTCGGCCGAAAGCAATAGCGAAAACCCCCGTACAGCCGAGCACAGCTCAGTGAGGAGCAAGGCAATGAGATCCCTACGGCACTCCGCCATGGCGGTGACCGCACTCGTAGGTCTGGTCGCGACCACGGCCTGTGGCACCGATTCCTCGGCCGGCGGCGGTGCGAGCGGAGGGGAGCTCGCGGTGGCCGCGCAGTTCCCCACCGAGACCATCGACCCGAACGGTCCGCTGGCCATCGACGGCGGTACCCGGGTCGCCTCGGTTCAGTTGTACAGCCCGCTGCTGGACTCGGCCGGCCCGGGGGAGTTCGACCCGAAAGTCGCGGAGAAATGGGAGATCAACGACACCGCGACGGAGTTCACCTTCACGTTGCGCGAGGGGATCAAGTTCTCCGACGGTTCCCCGATCACCGGCCAGGACGTGGCCGCGTCGTTCGAGCGCACGGTCGCGGCCGACAGCCCGTTGTCGGCGAACTTCGTCAATGTCGGCGTCACGGCGACCGACGACACGGTGACGTTCACGCCGGCCGAACCCGACCCGGCGCTGGTCGCCAAGCTGACCGGGTTCATGATCACCCCGGCCGACGCCACCGAGGACAGCTACCTGGACAAGCCGGTGACCTCCGGCCCGTTCAAGGTGGAGTCGTTCACTCCCGGCGGCGACCTGGTCATGGTCCCCAACGGCAACTACTGGGGAGACCAGCCGAAGGTCGACCGGCTCACCATCCGGTCCATCCCCGAGGTCGCCGCGCGGGTCACCGCCCTGGAGACCGGTGAGCTGGACGTCATCTGGGGCATCGCCGACGACCAGGTGACGCAGTTGAGCGGCAACACCGAGGTCGAGGTCGTGTCCGCCACCGGCTCCGGTGTCGTCACCATGTGGATGAACGCCTCGACGCCCGCGTTGGCGAAGGCCGAGGTACGGCGGGCGCTGTGGCAGGCGGTCGACTTCGACAAGAAGATCAAGGCGCTCTACCCGGAAAGCGGCGAACCCGCCGACTCGGTGCTCGCCCCCACGGTGTTCGGCTACGCGCCGCAGGAACCCGTGGCCTACGACCCCGAGGCCGCCAAGCAGGCGCTGGTCGACGCGGGGTTCGACTTCGACACGACGTTGCGCTTCCACTTCTCCCAGGCGCAGTTCCGGCAGTGGGTGGACTCGGTCGTGTCCGATCTCGCGGCCATCGGGGTCAAGGCCGAGGCACTGGAGAAGGAACAGGCCGTCTACACCGAGGACCTGCTTGCCCTGAACTGGGACATCAACATCCAGCAGGTCGGCACGCTCGGCCTGGACGCCTCCTACAACCTCGGCCGGCTCTACCCCTGTGCCGCGAAGCGGACCGGGTACTGCAACCCGGAGCTGGACACCATCCTGAAGCACGCCGGGACCGCCGTCGATCCCGCCGAGCGGGAGGCCGCCTACGCGGAGGCCACCAAGCTGATCTGGACCGAGGCGGTCGGCATGTACCCGATGTTCGCCAAGAGCCTCTACGCCACCCGGACGACCGTGGCCGGCTTCGAACCCGATGGTGAGGGACTGCCGCGATTCGACACGGTCTCGATTGATGAGTGACCAGCTCCGGGTCCGGGGCCTGACGATCGCGCTGCCCGGCCAACATGGGATGGCCGACGTCGTCGACGATGTCTCCTTCGACGTGCTGGAAGGGCGCACGACCGGCCTGATCGGCGAGTCCGGGAGCGGGAAGTCACTCACGGCGATGGCGTTGGTCGGGCTGATTCCCGACACCGGGGTGGCCAGTGGGCAGGTGCTCCTGGGGGAGGAGAACCTGCTCACGGCGGGCCGGGCGCGGATCAGACAGGTACGCGGCGCGGAGATCTCGGTCGTGTTCCAGGACCCGTCGACCGCGCTCAACCCGACCATGACCATCGGTGACCAGGTCGGCGAGATCCTGCGGAGCCGGGGCCTGTCCCGAGGTCAGGCCCGGGAGCGGGCCGCGGACCTGCTGGCGCACGTGGGCATTCCGGACGCGGCACGACGCGTCGGCGCCTATCCGCACGAGTTCTCCGGCGGGATGCGGCAACGCGCGATGATCGCCCTGGCGCTGGCGGGCAGGCCGAGGTTCGTGCTCGCCGACGAACCGACGACCGCGCTGGACGTCACCGTGCAGGCCAGGATCCTCGACCTGCTCGCCCGCCTGCGCGACGAGGACAACCTGTCCATGCTGCTGGTCAGCCACGACCTGCGGGTGATGTCGCACGTCGCCGACGACCTCGTCGTCATGTACGCGGGGCGAGTCTGCGAGCGTGGCGGGGCGAAGGCGGTGCTCAACCGGCCACTTCATCCCTACACCGACGCGCTGGTGCGCAGTGTGCCATCGGTGCGGGTCCGGGCGGCGATCGCCGCGCCACTGCCCGGCAGCCCCGCCAACCCGTTCGACCGGCCGCCGGGCTGCCCGTTCAACCCGCGCTGTCCGCGCGCGGAGGACCGGTGCCGGACGGAGGTGCCGGCGTTGCGGGAGGTCGAACCCGGGCGTTTCAGCGCCTGTCACTTCGCGGAGTTCATGGAGCGAACATCGGGCACAGGCGCGGAGGAGTCGCGATGACGACCGGCACCGGTCTGCGGATCACTGATCTCGCGGTGACCTATCCAGGGCCCCGCACCAGCGGTTTCGGCCGGCGGTCGGTCATCGCCGCGGTACGTGACGTGAGCCTCGAGGTCGCACCGGACGAGACCGTCGCGCTCGTGGGGGAGTCGGGGTCCGGGAAGTCCACGATCGCCCGCGCGATCGTGGGGCTGGTGGCGCCCGCCGGCGGTGCCATCGAGTTCGACGGCAGGTCGCTGGCCAACCAGCGTGACCGGTGGGCGCGGCGGCACATCGCGATGATCTTCCAGGATCCCCGGTCCGCGCTGAACCCGCGCCTGTCGGCGGAGATGTCCATCAGCGAGGCCTGGGAGGCACATCCCGACGCGGCGCCGGAGGGTGTGCGTCGGGACGCTGGGCGGCGCCGGGCGGCCGTGGTCGACCTGCTCGCCCAGGTCGGACTCGATCCCGACGTCGCGGGGAAACGTCCGACGGCGCTGTCCGGTGGGCAGTGCCAGCGCGTCAGCATCGCGCGCGCACTGGCGCTGCGGCCGCGGTTGCTCATCTGCGACGAGGCGGTGTCGGCGCTGGACGTCTCGGTCCAGGCGCAGGTGCTGCAGTTGCTGGTGAGCGTCCGTGCGGCGCGCTCGCTGTCGATGCTGTTCATCACCCACGACCTCGGCGTCGTGCGTCAGGTCGCCGACCGCGTCGCGGTCATGCGTCGCGGCGAACTGGTCGAGAGCGCCGACGCGCAGACCCTGTTCGCCGCACCGCGACACGACTACACCAGGGAACTTCTCGCCGCCGCCGTCGACCTCGACGTGAGCGGCTGACTCCGGCACGTCCTCGTCAGCTGTGAGACCTTCAAAGGAGCAGGACACATGTCCGATCGAATCAACCGGCGCGCGATGATCCGTACCGCCGCCGGCGCGGGTGCCGTCGGCGTCGGTGGGCTCGCCCTCGGCGGCTCGGCACAGGCCGAGTCGGCACCACCGCTGGTCAACGCCGATGGCACCCCGGTACTCACGCCGCAGCAGTTCGGCGCGGTCGGTGACGGCGTGGCCGACGACACCGCCGCGATCCAGGCCGCGATCAACGCGGCCGGCCCGCAGCTGAACAAGATCGTGGTCTTCCCGCCGGGCCTGTACAAGGTCACGTCGACGATCGTGGTGCCGGACAACGAGTACGAGTTCCCCGACTCGAACCTGAACCGGTTCGTGATGCGCGGCTACGGCATGTTCGGCGCGGAGGCGTCGAAGATCCGCTTCCACCACGACGGCATCGGCATCCGGTGGGAGGCCTCGCTCGGCGCGATCTACGGCATGGCGTTCGACGCCCCGGTGAAGACGGCGAACAACGTCGGCATCCACGCCCAGCGGACCGCGAACACCGACGACACCGACATCACCATCGTCGAGTCCTCGTTCCTGCGCTTCAACCGCGCGGTCGTGAGCGTCGGCCGCGGTTTCCTGTTCACGAAGAACAAGGTCGCCGTCTGCACGACGGGTCTGGACATCTCCTGGCCGACGGAAGGGACCGACGGGGTACCCGACTCCGTCCACTTCCCGCCCTACGGCCTGCGCAAGTGGCTGATCACCGACAACCACTTCCACTCGAACTTCGACGCGATCGTGTTCAACGACGCCCCCGACGCCGACTTCCGCGGTGCGGTGATCAGCAACAACCTGCTCGACATCGGCCGCAGGCTGTTCAAGGGCAGCCTCACCAACTCGACCATCAGCGGCAACGTGATCGAGAACGGCACCGGGAACGCGATCATCCAGATCGACGCCGGCGGCCACAACCTCACCATCTCCAGCAACGTGATCGGTGGGTTCGACACCACGCCGGGAGCGTGGACGCCGCCCACCTACGCGATCCTGTTCGCCAGCGGGGTGTCCGCGAAGAACGTCACGATCTCGGCGAACTCGTTCAACTGGATCCGCGGCTCCGCGATCGGGTTCGACAAGGCCGCCGACCGGGTCAGCATCACGGACAACTCGTTCGACAACTGGAACCTGAGCAGCTCGACGGTGCACGGCGCCGTCCTCGCGAAGGCCGACGCCACCCGGTTCGCGATCCTCGGCAACGTCTTCTCGGCCAACCCGAGCCCGGACGGGCTGCCGGTCCGGGTCACCGGCACGCTGGCCGCGTCCAACGTGGTCGGGAACGCGTCCACCCAGGCCGGGGTGGTCGCCGCCGGGTCGATCGGTGCCGACTCGTTCGTCGAGTCCACCCCGGGCCGGTTCACCAAGCTCGAACTGGCCGCCGCGAAGGACGCCGCGGTGCGCGTCCTCAGCACGGCCACGGCCGGCGTCGCCGCCGGCAACACCTATGGCGGCCTCCTGGTGCAGAGCGCGCTGCCGGCGGGGGCGGGCCCCGGGGTCAAGGGCGGCGTCGAGGTGGTCGCGGTGAACGCGTCCGGCTCGGCGGCCACCAACCTCCTGTGCGCCACGAACTCCACCAACGAGGTGGTCTCGTTCCAGGCCGGCGTCACCGGCCTGGTCCCGCCGACGGACAACACCAGGGACATCGGCAGCGCGGACGCGAGCATCCGCACGGTCTTCGCCCACACCGCCCGACTGCGTCCGTACCGTGCGGCGAACCTGCCCCCGGCCGCCGACGCGCGCGGCGCGCTGATCAGCGTCGACGACGGACACCACGGCCAGCCGTGCCTGGCCGTGTCCGACGGCAAGTCGTGGCGCCGCGTGCCCCTGGGTAACAAGATCGGCTAGCCCCCAGCCAGGGCGTCGCGGCCCCACCGGCCGCGATGCCCTGAATGGGGCATTGGCGACGTTCAACGTCCTGAATGGGGCATTCAGGGCAGTTGCCAAGCCTCGATCACGACCGGCCGGACGACACGGGATGGATCCAGCGAACATGGGTGATGATGTGACCTCGGTACCGTGGTGGCGAGACGCGGTGATCTATCAGCTCTACATCCAGTCGTTCGCCGACGGCAACGCCGACGGCATCGGTGACATCGCCGGGCTGCGCGGCAGAATCGGCTACCTGTCGGCGCTCGGCGTCGACGCCATCTGGATCACGCCGTGGTTCCGGTCGCCGCTGCGCGACGCCGGCTACGACGTCGCCGACTACCGCGCCGTCCATCCTCGATACGGGTCCACGGCGGAGGGCCGGGAGCTGATCGAGGAATGTCATGCCGCCGGCATCCGGGTCCTGCTCGACATCGTCCCCAACCACACCTCGTCGGAGCACCAGTGGTTCGTCGACGCGCTGCGCTCGCCACCCGGTTCCGCCGAACGTGCTCGCTACCATTTCCGCGCCGGTCGAGACGACGGCCGGAGTCCGCCCAACGACTGGCTGAGCGTGTTCGGTGGGCCGGCCTGGACCCTGGTCGAGGACGGCGAGTGGTACCTGCACCTGTTCGACTCGTCGCAGCCCGATCTCAACTGGGACAACGCGGACGTGCGCTCGGAGTTCGCGGACATCCTGCGTTTCTGGTTCGACCTCGGGGTCGACGGGTTCCGGATCGACGTGGCCACCGCGCTGGTCAAGGCGCCGGGGCTACCGGACCTCGGGTATCCCGACGGCGCGTTTCTCGCTGACCTGACTCGGCCGAACCATCCGCACCGGGACCGCGACGAGGTGCACGAGATCTATCGAAGCTGGCGCACGCTGGCCGACTCCTACGATCCGCCGCGCATGTTCGCGGCGGAGGCGTGGCTCGACGACCCGGACCGGCTGTCGCGCTACGTCCGGCCAGACGAGCTGCACACCACGTTGAACCTGTACTACCTGAAGTCGGCGTGGACCGCGGCGGACATGCGCCGCGCCATCGACGCCTCGATCGCGGCCACGTCGTCGGTCGGCGCGCCCACCACCTGGAGCCTGTCCAACCACGACGTCGAACGGGTCGCCACCCGGTATGGCCGCGCCGACACCCGTCGTCGCGCCGGGGTGTCCGGGCCGGACCTGGGTCCGGTCGACGAGCCGCTTGGCCGTCGCCGGGCACGGGCCGCGGCCCTGCTGACGCTCGCGCTGCCGGGCAGCGTGTACCTCTACCAGGGTGACGAGCTCGGCCTGACCGACGCGGACGTGCCGGAGCACGCCCGGCAGGACCCCATCTGGTTCCGGTCCGGGGGCGCGCGTCCCGGGCGGGACGGCGCCCGGGTGCCGTTGCCCTGGACCGAGGACGGCAGCTCGTTCGGGTTCGGCGACAACGGGTCCTGGCTGCCGCAGCCGCCAGGGTGGGGGACCAACGCGGTGTCGGCCCAGGACGGCGATGGCTCGTCGTTCCTTGAGCTGTACCGGTCCGCGTTGGCCCTTCGCCGCGCCCACCCGGCGCTGGGCGGCACGAGCGACGTGCACTGGCGTGCCGCGCCCCGGGAGGACGTCCTGGTGTTCACCCGCGCGCCCGGCTTCGGCTGCGTGGTCAACTTCGGCTCCACACCGGCGCCGATCCCGTTGCGTGGTCGCGTTCTCCTGTCCAGTGACCCCAACGACATCGAGGGCGCGGTCCCGCCGGACGGCGCGGTGTGGCTGGAGCTGCCGGGCGACTGAACCGGGTCCAGGCCTCGTCCGTTCAGTCAGTTCAACGCGCCTCGGCTGACGGGGAAGTCGAAGTAGGTGTCGGGGAACGGTTCGTCGTTGAGGGTGAAGTGCCACCACTCCTCGGGGAGGTTGCGGAACCCGACGTCGGCGAGGGCGCCGCGCAGCAGGTCGCGGTGGTGGCGAGCGGCACCGGTGATCGCCGGGTTGTCCGTGTGGGACAACGGGTCGAAGCAGTCGTAGCCGGTGCCCATGTCGACGCCGTTGTCGGGGAAGCGTTGCCCGACCGGGGCGAAGCAGGCGACCAGCGGTTCGCCGGGGCGGTACGGCCGTTGCGGTCGCGTTGGCAGCTTGACCAGCGTGAGGTCGAGGGTGCTGCCGCGGCTGTGGCCGGACTTCTCCGCGATGTAGCCGTCGGCGAACAGCCGCGACTTGTCGACGTTGGGGTAGAACTCGGCCTTCATCCGTTCGTCGTCGAGGTTCTCGGCCCAGCGGACGAAGTGGTTGACCGCGCGCTGCGGGCGGTAGCAGTCGTAGACCTTCAGCGTGTAGCCCTGCCGCAGCAGCGTGTGTTGCGCGGTGCGCAGGGCGGTCGCGGCCTGCCGGGTGAGGATGCACTGCGGCTGCCGGTAGCCGTCGATGGGCTCACCGACGAAGTTGTGCGGCCCGAAGTAGCGGATGTCGTACCGGATCGTCGGGTCGACGTCGTGCAGGACGACGAACTCGGGTGGCGCGCCACCCTGGTCGCTCGCGGCGGCGGGCGCGGCGAGCGCCACACAGGAGACCAGGGCCAGCACGGCCGCGCTGAGGCGGGAGGTTCGGGACACGGGGACTGTTATACACAATCGAGAGCCGGCGAGGCAGTGACGAGCTGGTGTGCGGCCGGGGAGATCATCGGCGACTGGATCCTGGCGGCCGAGAACCCCAACGCGGGATCGGCCGCGAGGATCTGCTGGTGGAGTCGCTGTAGCGGCCGGCTGGGATCGGCACCGAGTTCATCGGCCAGCCGGAAACGGATCTGCTGGTAGTACCGCAACGCCTCTGCCGGCCGGCCGCTGCGGTAGAGGGCGACCAGGTACTGGCTGACGAGCTGCTCGTTGAGTGGATGCTCCTCAGCGAGGTCGGCGAGATCGGCGAGCACCTCGTTGTGCAGCCCCTGTCGCAGCGCGAGGCGCCCGTGCTTCACCTGCGTCTCCACCTGCCGTCTGCGCAACTTCTCCCGCACGCTGTTCAGCCATGGGGTGTCGAGGCCGACGAACGGCTCGCCCCGCCACAGTGTCAGCGCCTTCCTGAACAACATCAACGAATGGCGCTCGACCTGCGTGGCGTTGGCCTGCCCGAGCAGGTTAATGAACTGGTGGACGTCGACGTCCGCCGGCGCGACACCGAGGACATAGCCACCGCTCCTGCGCTCGATGGTGACCTGGGTGCCGTGTAACGCCTGCCGCAACCGGCACAGGTAGCCGTAGAGCGTGTCCCGGGCGCGGGCGGGCGGACTGCCACCCCACACCCGGTCGGTGATGCGGTCGACCGGCACCACCTTGTTGGCTTCCAGCAACAGAATTACCAGCACGCACCGCTGCCGGGCGTGCCCGAGGTCCACCAGTCGGTCGCCCGACCGCGCCTCCACATCGCCCAGCACGCCGAACCGCGTTGACATTGTGATTCCCCATTCCTGGTCGGCGTTGGGATGGTGTCGAGGATGTCCACCGCTCGGCTGGTCGGCAATAGCGCACGGCTGTTCGCGTGCGATCGGAACAGAGCGCACCGCGATCCGAACACGCGCGCGGACTACGCTGTGTGACTCATGGAGGAGCTACCGTCGCGTCCCCTGGGGTGCGCGTGAGTTGGCGACACGCATGGCGGACGTCCTCGGAAATCGGGCCTCCCGATCAGTCCGCCGCCGCGCTGGACCCGAGCACGGCGGCCACCAGTCAGGAGTTCGTCGAACTACTGCGGTCCTTGAAAGACGAGTCAGGACTGACCCACCGGCAACTCGTCGCCAAAGCCGAGGCGAATGGCGACGTGCTGCCGCTCGCGACGCTGGCGTCCGCCCTCACCCGGGCCACGTTGCCCCGCGCTGCCCTGGTCAGCGCGTTCACCCGCGCAGCAGGCTGCGGACCGGACGAGGTCGACAGGTGGCTCGCCGCACGCGACCAGTTGGCCACCGCGGGACGAAGCCCGGCAACCCACCAGGTCCACGGGCCACCGGCAGCGGATCCCAGCGGTGGCGGTCAGTCGGCTACGCCGGATCGTCGCCGACGCCACCGGTCACGCACCGCCGGCGTCCTGCTGTTGGCCTGTTTCCTGCTCGCCCTCCTGACCGCCTCCGGCGTCGATCAGCCGCCTGCCCCGTGCCCCACCACGTTGCGCATGGGAGACGTGGGTGCCTGCGTCGAGGACGCCCAGTCGTGGCTGGTACGCGCCGGACTACAGCTGCCCGTCGACGGTGTCTACGGCCCTTACACCAAAATGAAGGTGGGCGTCTTCCAGCTGTACAAAGGGATACCGAGCACCGGCGTCGCGGACGAGAGAACGCTGCACGCGCTGCGCGCGGACCGCGCGCGGATCGACGTCTGGCCGGCCGACCGGGTGGAGCGCCGGCTGCGCGAGGTCTTCCCGGAGGAACCCGACCGCGTGGTCGACCTGGTCCGCTGCCTGTCCATCCTCGACCCGCACTGGGTGATCAGGGACGACGACGGAGCGCGGACCTGGGGTCTGTTCCAGCTCACGGACGGCGAGGTCATCCTCGAGCACCGGGGCGGCTACCTCACCGCGCTGGATCCCGAGTGGAACATCCAGACCGCCCGGGCGATCCGAGACCGCACCGGTGGTCTGGGCCGGTGGACGTGCACCACCCCTATCCGGTGATGTTTCGTACCATCCGCTCAGCCGCCGCCACCGCCAGCGCGCAGGCGAGGTCCTTGCCGTCGCTGGCCAACACCTCGATGCCCTGACGCTCCGCGAGCCCGACGGTCACCTGGCAGGCCGGCTGGGGATCGCTCCCGTTCACCACGGCTGGTTGACCGGCGATGTCCACGAGGTAGACGTCGGCACCGCCCTGCCGTCTCCGGTCGCCGAACTGCGCGGCGAACACGTCGGAGTCCGGCCAGAGGTTGTACTCGACGTCCCGCTCGGTGCCGAAACCGTTGCGGCTACAGGTCAGCAGGCTGTCGTCGCTCGCGTGGAACGGGTTCGCGGTGCTTTGCAGACCGAACTCGACGGCCTGGGTGTCGGTCAGCAGGTCGCACACCGTGCCCTCGGTGGCGTACCGGCGCGCGTCCAGCGGTCGGGCGATCGCCGGCGGCGCGGGCGGCAGTGCGGTCACCACCGGTTCGGGGAGCGGCGACGGGGTGGTTCGCGGCGTGGCCGGCTGCGTGGTCGGCCCGGTGCCTGGCGCCGGTGGCTCCTCCGGTGGGGCCGGTGTGCATCCCGTCAGCACAGCGGCCAGGACAACGCAGATCGTTATCTTCGCGGACAACCGATTACCCCCGGTTCGCCAACGGTGCCAACCGACCGTACTCGACATCGGCCCCGTTGGGCTACCTGCCAAGGAAGTCGGCGATCCGGTCGACGTCCAGGTCCGCGCCCTTGAGCTGGGAGGTGGTCGCGGCATCCAGTACCCCCACGGTGGGTCCGTACGAGGCGCCGCCCTTCGGCCCGAGCGGGATGGCGATCTCCGCCGGCACTGGCTGGTGTACGAGCAGGTCCGCTCCGCCGTCGGCCAGGGTCCGGATGTTGGCCGCGACCACGTCCGCGTGCTGCCTGGCCACCCGCGCCAGCTTGGCCTCCGGGATCGCGGTGAGGTCGCCGATGGCGAACACGGTGTCCTGACCACGCAGGCGCAGCTCGCCGGTGACGTCGAGCTGACCGTTCTCCTGCCGGGCGGAGGTCAGGCCTGCCGTCAGATAGTCGGTCACCGGGGTGGTCCCGAAGCACCGGAACCAGATGTCCGCGTCGAGCACCCGACCCGACAGCGTTGTCGCGGTGAACCGGCCGACCGCGCCGGCGGCCGGCCGAGGAAGCTCCAGCAACGACGTGCCAAGAACCAGCTCGACGCCGAGATCGGCCAACTGGCCGCGCAGCTCCAGCCGGAACTCGGCACTGAACGCGCCCGCGAGCACATCACTGGCCGGATCGACGACTGTCACGTGCTTGCCCGGCCAGACGTGCTTGATCTCCCCGGCGAGTTCGATGCCCACCGGTCCGGCGCCAAGCAGGAGGACGTTCTCGGCCCGCGCCAGCGCTCGATGGGTCCGCCGAATCTCGTCCTTCGCGGCGCGACTGTCCGCGAGCTCGGTCTTGGCCGGAAAGGGATAGGACGAGCCGCTCGCGAGGACGACGTAGTCCGCGTCCACCCGGTCACCGGAGGCGAGGTCCACCCCTGCCGGATCCACGCTGACCGCCCGGTCGCGGAGCAGTTTCCCGCGTTGGAGGAGGCGGTCGTAGGGAAGGAAGATCCGGTCCAGCCACGCCGGGTCCACCAGGGCCCGCAACGCGGCGATGTTGTGGAAGAACAGGTCCCTTGGCTCGACGAGGACCACGTCCACGTGATCCGCCAACGCTTTGGCGACAGTGGTGCCGGCGTAGCCGCCGCCAACCACCACGACCCGCACAGTCACGAGACGCTCCCTTGCCTGAGCTGTTTTGCCTGGAGGGTGAGGCCGCCGTCGACCGTGATCACCTGCCCGGTCACCGAACCCGAGCCCCCGTCGACGAGCATGCCGATCACTCTCGCCACGTCCGCCGGCACGAGGAGCTGGCCGGAGACCGTTCGTTCCGCGATATAGCGCCGTTCGGCGTCGGTCAGCACTCCCTCGACGGCGTCGGTGCCGACCGGGCCGGGCGAGACCGTGTTGACGGTGACCCCATGGGGCCGGGCGTACTCGGCGATGTTGCGGCTGAAGGCATTGAGCGCGGCCTTGGCGACTCCGTGCGCCAGGCCTTCGGCGATCAGGTCCGCGCCGATACTGGACAGGTACACGACGCTGCCTCGCCGGTGGGCCACCATCGTCTCCAGTACCCGCTTGGTCAGGAAGTACGCCGCACCGAGCTCGCGGTGGATCTTGCGGGAGAACTGCTCCCAGGAGAGGTCGGGCAGCGGTTCCGGGGTGGGTTGTTCGACGTTGGCATTGCACACCAGAACGTCGATCCGGCCATGCTCGCGCACCACGGTCTCGACGAGCGCGTCCACCTGGGCGGCGTCGGTGACGTCCGCCTGGAACGCGCCGGCCGACCCGCCGGCGGACACCACGTCCTTCACCACCGCCTCGGCACTGGCGCGGTCGTGCAGATAGTTGACCACGACGTGACAGCCGAGCCGGCCCAGTTCGCGCGCGGTCGCGGCACCGATGCCGCGGCCGCCACCGCTGATGATCGCTACGCGTTCGTCGATGCTCATATCTCCTGCGATATCTGTTGGCTCAGACCGGTTTCGCCTCGATCAGGAACTCCGGCTCGTGCGACAGCGGCTTCGCGACAGTCACCTCGAGACCCGCGCCGGCGCACAGCCGCTCGAACTCGGCGATCGTGCGCGTCCGTCCGCCGACGTTCACCAGCATGTTGAGATCGTCGAAGTACGTCTCCGGCCGGTCGTAGCGGCCGTCGGTCTCCGGCAGCACCGGCTCGGCGATGAGCAGGCGGCCCGCCGGGGGGAGCGCGGACCGGCAGTTGCGCAGGATCAGCGACGCCTCGTCGTCGTCCCAGTCGTGCAGGACGCTCTTCAACAGGTACAGGTCGGCGCCCGAGGGGACTTCCGCGAAGAAGTCACCGGCGGTCACGGTGCATCGGTCGCCCACGCCCAGTTCGTCGAGCTGGGCGTGGGCGCCCGCGCTGCCCGCCGCCGAGTCGTACACGACACCGCGCAGGTGCTGGTGCTTGGCCAGAATCGTGCCGATGGTGGTCCCGTTCCCACCGCCGATGTCGAGAATCGTGTGGAATGGGGCGAAGTCGAAGCCGGCGAGGAGATCGCCGGCGGCCAGCCGGCTGATCGTGGCCATCGTCCGGTTGAACAGCGCGGATTTGTCCGCGTCGGTGGCGAGATAACTGAAGAACGGTTGCCCGTACACCTCGGCGAAGGTGGACTTGCCGGTTCGGATGCTGTCCGCCAGTTTCTCCCACGCCCGGCCCATCAGCGGGTCGGCGAACATCGTGACAAAGGAACCCAGGGAGTTCGGGTGGTCGGTGCGCAGGAGGTTGCCGGTGGCCGTCGGCCGGAACACGCCGGGCTCCGGTTCGGCGAGAATGTTCAGTGCCGCGAGGGCGCGCAGCAGCCGGATCGTGGTGTCCGGCGGAATCCCGAGATCGCCGGCTATCTCGGTCGGTGTGCGACCTTCGGTGCCGAACGCGTCGAGCAGTCCCAGTTCGACTGTCGCGCGCAATGTCTGGGTCGCCATGAAACCGAAAGCCATAGATACGAGAGACTGGACATCGGGCTGCTCGCCGCGTATCTCGTCTGCCATAGGGGCGATAATTCGCCGGACGAGCGCGTCGGCCAAGTCGACTATGACCTAGCTCATGTCGCACCAAGGGTCGCACCACAGTGGAAAAGCAGTTTATCTTGACGCCTCTGGTATTTGCCGCTATAACTCGATCCGAGTGAAATGCGGAGGAGTGGTCATGATCTTGGTGGCGGGTGCGACCGGAAACATGGGCAGGCCACTTGTGCGTCGCCTCACCGATTCCGGAGTCACGGTGCGGGCCGTGACAAGAAGCCGTCGGAAGGCGCGCGCGATATTACCAGAAAAGGTCGAGATAATCGAGGGCGATCTCGGTAGGGAATCATTTCTCCGACAGGCGTTCGACGGTGTCGATCAGCTTTTTCTCGGACTTGACTCCGGCGACGCCAGCGGAATACTGGCCGCGGCGGCCGGCTGCCGGGTCGTGCTGGTCACCTCGTTGAACGCACAGGTCTTTCCGGACGGACGGGTCGGCGGCGCGTCGCTCGCCGCCGAACGGCAGCTGCGCGACCTCGGGTTGCGCGGGACCGTGCTGCGCCCCTGGGAGTTCGCCTCGAACAGCCTGGGCATGGCCGAGGAGGTCCGCGCTGGCGGCGTGGTCCGGCGGGCGGCCGGCAGCCGGCCGTCGCCGGTGATCGACCCGGCCGACGTGGCGGCCGTGGCCGCCGTGGCGCTCACCGAGGACGGCCACGACGGCCGGACCTACGCACTCACCGGACCGGCCGACCTGACCTGTGCGGACAAGGTGGCGATCATCGGCAGGACGATCGGCCGGACCATCGACTTCGAGGAGTACGACGATCTCGAGGAGATCGCCAGCATCCGCAAGGCTCCCGACCAGCTCTCCGGGCGCGGTGCCTGCTACCTCGACAGCCCCGGCGTGACCACGACGGTCGAGGAGATCACCGGCCGCCCGGCAGGCGGCTTCGAGCGCTGGGTCACGGAGAACGCCGCCGCCTTCCGGCCGGACAGCCGAGGACCGGGATGACCGCGTGACAACGAAATCCGGCCTGGCCGACCGCGCGGTCGACCAGGCCGGTGAGAAAAGTCGGTCAGCCGCCCAGGAACGAGGTGAGCTTGTCGACGTCCAGGTCGGCGCCCTTGAGCTGGGAGGTGGTCGCGGAGTCGAGCAGGCCGATGGTGGGGGCGTACGCCGCGCCGCCCTCCGGGCCGAGCGGGACGGCGATCCCGGTCGGTTCCGGCTTGTAGGCGGTCAGCGCGCTGCCGCCGTCGATCAGGGTCTGGATGTTGGTCGCGACCACCTCGGCGTGCTGGCGGGCCGCGAACGACAGCTTCGTCTCCGGGATCGCGGTGATGTCGCCGATCGCGAAAACCGTGTCGTGGCCGGGCAGGCGAAGCTCGTCGGTCACCTCGAGGTGACCGTCCGCGCGGCGGGCCGCCGCCAGTTCCTCGGCCAGGTAGCCGGACTGCGGGGTGATGCCGAAGCAGCGGAACCAGATGTCCGCGCTGAGTTCCCGGCCGGTCTCGGTGGTCACGGTGAACCGCTGGTTGGTGGCCGGCTCGGTGGTGGGGGCCTCCCGCAGCCGCGTGCCCAGCACGAGGTCCACGCCGAGGTCGGCCAGCTGCCGGCGCAGTTCCTCGCGGAACTCCGGGGCGTAGGCGCCCGCCAGCACGTCGTCGGCCGGGTCGATGATCGTCACCTGCTTGTCCGGCCAGGTGGTGGTGATCTCGCCGGTCAGCTCGAGGCCCACCGGACCCGCGCCGAGGATGAGCACGTCCTTCGCCCGCTTCAGCGCGTCGTGTGTGGCGGCGACCTTGGCCCGCGCCGCCGCGCTGTCCACCAGGTCGGTCTTGGCCGGGAAGGGGTACAGGGACCCGGTGGCCAGCACGATGTAGTCGGCGGCGAGGCGGGTGCCCGACGCGAGGGTGACTCCCGTGGCGTCGACCGACTCGGCCCGGTCGCGGATCACCCTGCCTCGGGTGAGCAGCTTGCCGAGGGGAAGGTAAACCCGGTCCAGCCAGTCCGGGTCGACCACGGAACGCAACGCGGCGATGTTGTGGAAGAACGCGTCCCGCGGTTCGACGAGAACCACGTCGGCCACCTCGTCCAGCGCTTTGGCGACTGCCGTTCCGGCATATCCGCCACCCACTACCACTACGACGGCCACGAGGCTCACTCCTTGCTCTACAACGGAATATGGCCGCCGACCCTAGCGCCGGTGACAATTCCGGTCAACTTATCCCCGAATTTCGGTATCGGCTACACCAGCCCCATTCCATCGTCATTTGTCCGGACTTTTCTGACAAGATTCCTATGAGCCGGGTCATGCTCTTCCGTGGGTCACTCCGCAGGACGGGCCACAGTTGGCTTGACTGGCCGACCAGATGCGGCTAGGGCGTCATGCCGCCGGCGTCGCGCCGGCGGCATGACGACCGCGCCTCAGACCGGACGGGCCACCAGGCACGAGTACCGGGTGTCGACGTCCAGCGGGGTGATGTCCACCAGCGCGAAACCGGTCGTGGCGAACAGCTGCTCGAACTCGGCCTTCGTGCGTTCCCGGCCGCCGGTCAGCACCATCAGGTTCAGGTCGCTCAGGTAGTAGTGGTCGGGCACCTCGCCGTCCACGGCCGGGGGCAGCACGTACTCGACGACGAGCAGCCTGCCGTCTGCCGGGATGACCGCCCGGCAGTTGCGCAGGATCGTCGCGGCCCGCTCGTCGTCCCAGTCGTGCAGCACGCTCTTGGCGCAGTACAGGTCGGCGCCGCCGGGCAGGGCCGCCAGGAAGTCGCCGGTCTCCACCAGCGCCCGGTCGGCCAGCCCGTTCTCGGCGAACCGGGCGGTGGCCCGAGCGCCGCCCTCGGCCGAGTCGAAGACGACCCCGCGCAGCGCGGGATGGGCCAGCAGCACCGACTCCAGCAGCTTCCCGTCGCCGCCGCCGATGTCGAGCATCGTCGAGAACCGGCCGAAGTCGAACGTCCTCGCCACGGCCACGTTGACCGCCTGCGTCTCCTGGCTCATCGACGCGTCGAACAACGCCGACAGCTCGTTGTGGGCCCGGATGCCCGCGAAGAACGGCTTGCCGAACAGCTCGTCGAACTCCGGCTTGCCGGTGCGGACGGTGTGCGCGAGGTTCTCCCACGGCCGGGTGCACATCGGGTCGGTGAAGAACTCGGTGAAGGCCGGCGCCGCGGCCGCGTGGCCGCCACGCAGCAGTTCACCCATCGTGGTCACCGCGAAGGTGCCGGGTTCGGTCTCGCGCAGCACCCCGACCGCGGCCAGCGCCCGCAGCAGCCGCAGCGTCGCGTCGGCGTGCAGGTCCAGCGCACGGGCGACCTCCGCCGAGGACCGCCCCTCGTCGGGGATGGCGTCGACCACCCCCAACTGGACTCCCGCCCGCAACAGGGAAGACCACATGTACGCGTTACTGAGCAGCTGCAACTTGACGAGTTCCGTGCTGACTTCTTCCACCGATCGTGTCACGCTCACCACTCCACCCACATGTGTCTCGGACCCCGGACCAACATCCGGCGTTTCCACTCGATCTCCCCGACGACGTGCAGTGTCGGCATCTCCGTCACCAGCGTGCGCATGGCTTCCTGGAGCTCCACCCGCGCCAGCGGCGCGCCGACGCAGTGGTGGATGCCGTGCCCGAATCCGACGTGGTGGTTGTCCTTCCGGTCGATGACGAGCCGGTCGGGGTCGGCGAACCGCCCGCCGTCCCGGTTGGCCGCGCCGATGGCGACGAGCACGTGGTCACCCGCCCGTACCAGCGTGCCGCCCACCTCGACGTCCTCGGTGGCGTAGCGCGGGAAGTCGGCGCGGGCGCCGAGCGGGATGTAGCGCAGCAGTTCCTCCACCGCGCCGGGCACCAGCCCGGGGTCGGCGCACAACCGGTCCCACAACCCTGGCTGTTCCCGCAGCGTGTACACGAAGTTGGGGATCTGGCTGGCGGTCGTCTCGTGCCCGGCCACCAGAATTCCGATGCACAGGTCGACCAGCTCGAACTCGCTGAGCCGGTCGCTGGTGTCCCGTGCCTCGATCAGCGCGGTCATCAGGTCGTCGCGCGGCTGTGCCCGGTGCCGGGCAACCAACTCGGTGATGTAGTCCCGCAGCTCGACCATGTTCTGCTCGTAGGCGGCGGCGGTCAGCCCGCTGGTCGACAGCGCGGCGTCGCTCCACGCGCGGAACGCGACACGGTCGGCGATCGGCACGCCGAGCAACTCGCAGATCACCTCGACCGGGATGGGCAACGCGTACGCCTCCACCAGATCGGCGGGCGCGCCGGACCGCCGCATCTGGTCGAGCAGGCGGCGGGCCATGCCGGCGATGCCGGGGCGCAGGTGCTCGACCCTGCGCATGGTGAAGGCCTTGCCGACGAGGCGGCGCAGCCGGGTGTGGTCCGGCGGGTCGGCGGACATGAGCACGCCGACTTCCCGCTTGTGCCGCGACATTCTCGGCAGGTCGCTGCGCTGCGACTCCGCCCTGGAGAACCGGGAGTCGCCGAGCACGAACCGGGCGTCGGCGTAGCGGGTGACCAGCCACGCCGGTTCACCGTGCGGTAATTGCACCCTGGTCAGCCCGTCGTGTTCTCGAACCACGGCGTACCGGCCGTGGATCTCGGTGCCCGCCTCGTCGTTGAACGGATAGTCGTGCGTTCTTTTTTCCGTGCTGGTCATCGCCGTTCCTTGCATGATCGTCGAACAAGCGGACGGAGGTGAAGTGGGAGAACCGGCGGAGGAAAGAAAGAGGCCGTGCCTTTGGAGATTGCCGGGCACGGCCCGGCACGCCAAGCCGGCATGATGTAGGTCACAATCGATTCAGGGTCGGCCCGCAGCGCGGCCCGTCAGGTCGCCCGTATGGCGGCTCGCCGGGGCCCCGGCCCGGTGGTATCGATGAGTAGAGTGGGATCGTCACTCACTGAGACATGGGGGTCACACAATGGGTTCGCGACGGCATTCTGGGCCGTCAACGGCAGCCTCGGCTCACGGCATCGACGCGTTGTTCGGCGTATTCGTCGCTCGTCTGGAAGGTCATCCCCCAACATCGACCAGCTCGGCGGATCTCGCGTCGCGGTGCCCCGCGTCGCGGGCCGCGGTCCTTCTCGTCCGAGGTGGCGACCGCGCCGTCGTCGTCCAGCACGCGCGGCGCGCGCTCACCGGCGAGGAATGCGCGACCAGTTCGAAATGTAAGTGGTACGCGATAATGTCGCTCATTTACGCCGACGAGATCGTGCTCGCCGACCAGTATTCCTTCCTGCTGGACCGAATGCGAAACGATTCCGTTTCCATTTTGGCCAGGCAGGCGATGGAACTGCTGACCGGCCGGATCGCGTTCCTGCTCGGGGACGCGGCGGCGGCCACGGTGACGCTCGAACGGCTCCTCGCGCGGCCGGTACACGTCGCGATGCGGGGCCTCACGGTGGCCTGGCTGGTGGAGGCGCTGGTGAACACCGGCCAGGTCGCCGCCGCCTGGCGCGTGCTGGCCGAACACAACTACACCGGCGAGTTCCCGGCGATGCTGCCGAACTGGCCGGACCTGCTCGCGGCCCGCGGTGCGGCGGCGGTGGCGGAGGGGCGCGTCGCGGAGGGCCTGGCCGACTTTCTGGCGTGTGGCCGTGAGCTCGGCTCCCGCGAGTTGGCCAACCCGGCCGTGATCTCGTGGGCGGCGCCGGCCGCACGGGCCGCGTTGGTGCTGGGGCAGGTGGACCGGGCCGCGGCGCTGTCGAGCACGGAGCTCGGCTACGCGCGGCGCTGGGGCAGTCCCCGCGCGATCGGCCGCGCGCTCGCGGTCGAGGCGCTGCTCGCGCGCGGACAGCGGGCCGCGGACCTCGCCGACGAGGCCGCCGGCCTGCTCGACGTGGCCCACGCGCGGAACGAATCACCTGAACTGCTCATCGCGTTCGGAAACCACCTGTCCGGGCAGGGCATCCGCGGCAGCGCCGCACGGATGCTGCGGCGGGCGATCGAGCTGGCGACCGAGTGCCACAACCCCCACTGGGCGGACCGGGCGGGCGCCGCGCTGCGCGCGGTCACCACCCACGCCCTGACCGAACAGGAACGCAAGGTCGCGATCCTGGCCGGCGCCGGATACAAGAACAGCGAGATAGCCGACCGGCTGTCCGTTGCCCGGCGCACGGTCGAGTTCCATCTCTCGGCGACCTACCGCAAGCTGGGTATCTCCGGCCGCCGCGAGCTCTCCACGACCTCGCTCGACTGAGCCGGACACCAACCTGGGAGACATGAACGTGTCGGGGACAACCACGTGCGCGCACAGTGCCTACCTACGCAACCTCCGTACCCAACGTCAGGAGCTCCAGCGGCGCGGGAAGTGGACGCACGCCGCGCGGCTGGTGCTCGACGGCGCGGACAAGACGATGACCGGCGCGGAGTTCGCATGTGGACAGTGGCTGCGCCACATCGTCGACGCGCCGGGAATGCCAAGCGCGGACAAGGAGTCGCTGGCCTGCGCCGGCTGCTGCGGGCAGGCGCACTCGCTCGGCTACGCGGTCAAGTCCTACCAGCTGGCCAGCAGCGGCGTGCAGCGCGACGTCGCCGTCGCGTTCGCCAGGCGGGCGCTGGAGCTGGCCAACCGCCGGGACGCCGACGCGGTCTGGTACGCCACGCTCACCCTGATCTACGCCGAGGAACTGGAACTGGCCGGGCAGCACTGCGCGGAGCTGGCGGAGTCCAGGACGTGGCTGTCCGCGCATGGCAACCCGGAGCGCCTCGCCGCACTCCGGGCCAGGGTGCTCGCGCTGTCCGGGCACCCGAGGAACGCGGCGACGTTGCTGCGCAAGGTGGTCCTGCGCTCGGGCAGCCCGGCCCTGGTCGTGGTGGCCACGGTGTGGCTGGTCGAGGTGCTGGCCGAGCTCGGCGAGTTCGACGAGGCGAGTGACCTGCTGGAGCCGGGCGGGGTGACCGATGTCGGGGTCACCCCGCTGGACACCGCGTTCACGCTCGCCGCGCGGGGCAGCCTGGACTTCGCCACCGGCCGGTTCCGCCGCAGCCTGGAGCACTTCATGGCGTGCGGCCGGATCCTGACCGCGCTCGGCATCTGCAACTCGGCGGTCATCCGCTGGCGGTCCAAGGCGTCGGTGAGTGCCTTCGCGTTGGACCGCAACGATCTCGCCATCGTGCTGGCGCGGCGGGAGCTGGAGAACACCGAGACCTGGGGCACCGCGTGGCTGCGTGGCCAGGCGCTGCACGCCCTGGCCCTGGTCCAGCGCGACGAGCACAGCCTGCCCCGGCTACGCAAGGCGGCCGTGATCGCGTCGACCGGGCCGGTGCGCAGCGAGCGTGGCCAGGTCTACTACGACCTGGGCACCGTGCTCGCCGAACGGTCGGCCAAGGAGGAGGCCCGCGGCGCGTACGCCGTCGCGCAGGAAGTGGCCGCCGCCCACCAGAACCCGGTACTGCTGGACCGTGCGGGGGAGGCGATCGAGCGGCTGACGGGCACTCACCGCGCCACCGCGCTGACCCCGCAGGAGAACCGGGTCGCCCGGCTGGCCAGGGCGGGGCAGAGCAACAGAGAGATAGCCGGAGAGCTTCACCTGTCGGTGGGCACGGTGGAACAGCACCTGTCCAACGCCTACCGCAAGCTCGGCATCTCCGGCCGGGCCGATCTCTCCTACGCGATGGCCTGAGCCAGCGGTGCTGAGTGGCCGCCAGGCGGCGGCCACTCAGCACCGGTCAGCCAAGCAGGGTGCCGCCGGTCGAGTCCAGGCACGCGCCGGTGACCCATCGCGCGTCCGCCGAGGCGAGGAACGCGACCACGTCGGCGATCGCGCCGGCATCACCGACGCGGTTGAACGCCGACAACCGCGCCAGCTGTGCGACGACCTCGGGGATGTCGAACACCGGTGAGCCGTTGTCGGTGATCCCGGCGAGCACGCTGTTGACGGTGATCCCGCGGGCCGCGAGGTGGCGGGCGAAATGCAGGGTCAGTTGGTCTATCGCCGCCTTCGTCATCGCATAGGCGACCTGGTCGGGCTGGGCGACCCTGGTGACCCCGGAGCTGATGTTGATGATCCGGCCGCCGTCGCGCAACACGGTCAGTGCCCGCTGCACGATGAACAGCGGCGCCTTGGCGTTGATCGCCACCAGTCGGTCGAACTCCTCGGCGGTGAGCTCCTCCGGCTGCACGCCCAACGTGGCGATCCCGGCGTTGTTGACGAGGATGTCGAAGCGCGCCTCCCCGGTGCGTTCCTTGAGTCCCGCTTCCAGCTGCTGGAACAACTCGTGCACGTCGCCCGGAACGCCGAACCGCGCGCCGACGGCGAAGGCGCGGCCGCCGTCGGACTCCACCGCGGCGACGGTTTCCTTCGCCGCGGTCTCGTTCTCGGCGTAGTGCACCGCGACCAGCGCGCCATCGCGGCCGAGGCGCAGCGCGATCGCCCGACCGATGCCGCGACTTGCTCCGGTGACCAGTGCCGTCTTGCCTGCGAGCCTTTCCATGGCAGGTTGCCGCCTCTCGTTTTTTCGGGGGTTTGCGTGCGACAGACGATCGATAGTGCCGAGCCGGACAACCCGGTCCCGGTGCACTGTGACCCCCATCACAGGGAAGGCTTGGTGGTACCACAGCGGACCCCGGTCGCTCTTGACTCGAGTTCGCCTCGCGCCGCAAACTTCAAATATCGATCGCCCAGTGTCGGGCAGATTCCCAGCATCATCGAAGACACATTTGTCGCGTGAATTTCTGTGGCGCACCCATCGTATTCCGTGCACATTCTCGTGCACCGAAACCACCGAGGGATGTCTACTGTGGACTCTGACGTCATCGTCGTCGGCGCGGGCCCGGCCGGGCTCATGCTGGCCGGGGAGTTGCGGCTGGCCGGAGCCGCGGTGACCGTGCTCGAACGCCTTGCCGACCGCAGCGGGGAGTCCCGCGGCGTCGGCTTCACCACCCGGACCATGGAGATCTTCGACCAGCGCGGGCTGCTGTCCCGGTTCGGCGAGCTGGACACCGGCGACCTCGGCCACTTCGCCGGTATCCCACTGGACTTCGGCGAGCTCGACGGCGACCACCCCGCCGCGCGGACGGTGCCGCAGTCGCAGACCGAGACGGTGCTGGAGAAGTGGGCATTCGAGCTCGGCGCCGACGTGCGGCGGGGGGTGACCGTCACCGACGTCACCCAGACCGGCGAGTACGCCGAGGTCACCGCGGCCGGGAAGCGGCTGCGCGCGTCCTATGTGGTCGGTTGCGACGGTGGCCGCAGTGTGGTGCGGCAGGTGGGCGGCTTCGACTTCCCCGGCACCGACGCGACCAGGGAGCTGCTGCTCGCCGATGTGCGCGGCATCCAGGTGGCGCCCAGGATGATCGGCAGGACCCTGCCGGCGGGCATGGTGATGGCCGGGGTCATGCCCGGCGGCGTCACCCGGCTCATCGTCAGCGAGGCGGGCAGCCGGCCGACCGACCGCGAAGGGCCGGTGACCTACGCGGAGGTGGCGCGGGCCTGGCGGCAGGTCACCGGCGAGGACGTCTCCGCGGGCGAACCCGTGTGGGTGAGCGCGTTCGGCAATGTGGCCAGGCAGGCGGACACCTACCGCCGCGGCCGGTTCCTGCTGGCGGGCGACGCGGCGCACGTGCACCTGGCCGCTGGCGGACAGGGCATGAACACGAGCATCCAGGACTCGGTCAACCTCGGCTGGAAACTGGCCGCCGTGGTGCGCGGCACCAGCCAGGAATCCCTGCTGGACACCTATCACGACGAACGGCACCCGGTCGGCCAGCGGCTGCTCACCAACACCCAGGCGCAGGGCCACCTGATCCTGTCCGGTCCCGAGGTCGGGCCGCTGCGCGCGGTGCTGACCGAACTCACCGCGCTGCCGGAGGTCCGGCGCCACCTGGCCGCGATGGTCACCGGGATCGAGATCCGCTACGACACCGGCGGCGGCACACATCCCCTGCTCGGCCTGCGCATGCCGCACTGGACTCTGTCCACATCGGACGGCCAGGTGACCACGACGGAGCTGTTGCGCCCGGCCCGCGGCCTGCTGCTCGACCTCACGGGCAACCAGGTCCTGCTCGACCGGGCGGCACTGTGGGCGGACCGGATCGACCTGTGCGCCGGCACGCCCGCCGACGACCGGACCGCCGCGCGGGCGGCGGGCACCGGTGCGGTGCTCGTCCGGCCGGACGGACACGTCGCCTGGGCCGCCCCCGGCAGCGACACCGACCTGCCGACGGTGCTGCGCCGGTGGTTCGGGCCACCCCGTGACCAGACGAAACGGAAGTGATCGGACATGCACAGCACGCTGATCGTCGCCAGGTTCGCGACGGACTCGACCACCGAGGTCGCCACGCTGTTCGGCGACTTCGACAACACCGACATGCCCTACCGGATGGGCACGCTGCGCCGGCAACTGTTCAGCTACCAGGGGCTCTACTTCCACCTCCAGGACTTCGCCGACGACAACGGCGGCGAGCGGATCGACGCGGCGAAGACCGACGAGCGGTTCCAGGCGATCAGCGCGAACCTGCGGCCACACCTGGTGGCCTACGACCCGGACACCTGGCGCTCCCCGGCCGACGCCATCGCCACCCGGATCTACAACTGGGAGCAACAACCATGAGCCAACGACGTGTCGCCATCACCGGCCTCGGGGTGGTGGCGCCCGGCGGGATCGGCGTCAAGGAGTTCTGGGACCTGGTCTGCGCCGGCCGCAGTGCCGCCAGGACGGTGACCCTGTTCGACCCGGCGCCCTACCGGTCGCGGATCGCGGCCGAGGTCGACTTCGACGCCGAGCGGCTCGGGCTGCGGCCGCAGGAGATCCGCCGGATGGACCGGGCAGCGCAGTTCGCCGTCGTGGCCACCAGGGAGGCGATGGCCGACAGCGGCCTCGACGTCGCGACGCTCGGTCCACACCGGATCGGTGTGGCCATGGGCACCGCGGTCGGCGCGACCATCGCGCTGGAGAACGAGTACCGGGTGCTCAGCGACGACGGCCGGCTCACCGCCGTCGACCACACCTACGCCTCCCGGCACCTGTACGAGGTGGTGGTGCCCAGCTCGTTCGCCACCGAGATCGCCTGGGACACCGGCGCGGAGGGGCCGGGCTCGGTGGTGTCCACCGGCTGCACCTCCGGGATCGACTCGGTCGGGTACGCCGCCGAGCTGATCCGCGACGGCTCCGCCGACGTGATGGTCACCGGCGCGGCGGACGCGCCGATCTCCCCGATCACCGTCGCCTGCTTCGACGCGATCAAGGCGACCAGCACCTACAACGACGACCCGGCGCACGCCTGCCGCCCGTATGACCGGTCCCGCAACGGTTTCGTGCTCGGCGAAGGCGCCGCGGGGATCGTGCTGGAGGAGTACGAGCACGCCAGGCGGCGCGGGGCGCACATCTACGCCGAGATCGCGGGCTACGCGTCGCGGTCCAACGCCTACCACATGACCGGCCTGCGCGCCGACGGCGAGGAGATGTCCGAGGCGATCGACGCCGCGCTGCGCCAGGCGCGGCTCAACGCCACCGACATCGGCTACGTCAACGCGCACGGGACGGCGACCAAACAGAACGACCTGCACGAGACCAACGCGGTCAAACGCAGCCTCGGCGAGCACGCCTACCGGGTGCCGATGACCTCGATCAAGCCGGTGGTCGGGCACTCGCTCGGCGCCATCGGCTCGATCGAGGTCGCGGCGTCCGCGCTGGCCATCGAGCACGACGCCATTCCGCCGACGGTCAACCTGTACGACCAGGACCCCGAGCTGGACCTGGACTACGTGCCGCTGACCGCGCGGGAGCAGCGGACCGACGTGGTGCTCAGCCTCGGCAGCGGGTTCGGCGGGTTCCAGAGCGCGATGGTGCTCGCCGCGCCGGGGCGGGCGGCGTGACCGCGGCGGTGTTCACCGGCATCGGCGTCGCCGCGCCCAACGGCCTTGGCACCGAGCAGTACTGGGCGGCCACCCTCGCGGGCCACAGCGGCATCGGCCGGCTCACCCGGTTCGACGGCGGCCCCTACCCGGTCACCCTGGCCGGCGAGGTGCCGGGGTTCGACCCGGCCGAGCACCTGCCGAGCAGGCTGATCCCGCAGACCGACCTGATGACCCAGCTGGCACTGGTCACCGCGGACTGGGCGCTGGCCGACTCGGGACTGCGGCCAGGAGAGCTGCCGGAGCTGGGCGCCGGGGTGGTGACCGCGAGCTCCACCGGCGGCTTCGAGTTCGGCCAGCGGGTCATGCAGAACATGTGGAGCAAGGGCGCCAAACACGTCAGCGCCTACCAGTCCTACGCCTGGTTCTACGCGGTGAACAGCGGGCAGATCTCGATCCGCAACGGACTGCGCGGGCGCAGCGGGGTACTGGTCAGCGACCAGGCCGGCGGCCTCGACGCGCTCGCCCAGGCCCGCCGCCAGCTCCGCGACGGCGCGACCATGGTCGTCACCGGCGGGATGGAGTCGGCCATCTGCTCGTTCGGGCTGGTCTCGCTCATGGCCTCGGGCAGGCTGAGCACGGCCGTCGATCCCGGCCGCGCCTACCTGCCGTTCGACGAGGGCGCTGGCGGGCACGTCTACGGCGAGGGCGGCGCGCTGCTGGTGCTGGAGAACGCCGAGTTCAGCGAGGCGCGAGGCGCGCGGGTGTACGGCGAGCTGGCCGGCTACGGGGCCACCATGGATCCCCGGCCGGGCAGCGGGCGGGAACCGGGGCTGCGCAGGGCGATCGAGCTGGCGCTGGACGACGCCGCGGTGTCCCCGACCGAGGTGGACGTGGTGTTCGCCGACGCCGCCGCGCTGCCCGAGCTGGACCGGATCGAGGTCGACGCGATCAACGACGTGTTCGGTGCCGGCCAGGTCCCGGTCACCGCGCCGAAGACGATGACCGGGCGGCTGGCCGCGGGCGCGGCGTCGCTCGACGTCGCGGCGGCGCTGCTCGCGCTGCGCGACGGCGTCATCCCGCCGACGGTCAACGTGTCCTGCGCGCCCGGCTACGACCTGCAGCTGGTCACCGGGCGGCCGGTGCGGGCGGGGTTGCGCACCGCGGCCGTGCTCGCCAGGGGGTACGGCGGCTTCAACGCCGTGGCCATCATCCGTGCCCGTCCACGATGACCGCACTGGAGGAGAACCGATGAACCGTGAGTTCACCGTTGCCGACCTGGCCCGCATCCTGCGGCTGGCCGCTGGTGAGGACGGCGGGGTCGCCGAGGAGACCGTCGACGTCCCGTTCCACGAGCTGGGGCTGGAATCGCTGGCGCTGCTGGAGGCGAGTGTGCTGATCAGACAGGAGTTCGGGGTCGACCTCGACGACTCGGTGCTCACCGACGCCGGCAACCCGCGCGCGCTGGTCGGCATCGTCAACAACCACCTGTCCGTGACCGCGGGCACGGACGGCTGACGTGCGCGGCGCGACCGTCCTGCTGCTCCCCGGCCAGGGTGCGCAGTACCCCGGCATGGCCGTCGAGGTGTACCGGCGCGATCCCGGGTTCGCCGAGGTGGTCGACGAGTTCCTCGACGCGATGGGCACGGACGGCCGGCGGCTGCGCGCCGGCTGGCTCGCCGGCGGGCCGGTGGCCGGCGCCGACGACGGCCGCTTGGCGCAACCGCTGCTGTTCCTCGTCGGGTACGCGGCGGCCCGCACGCTCATCGCCCGCGGGGTGGCCGCGGACATCCTCATCGGCCACAGTGTCGGCGAGCTCGCCGCGGCCGCGGTCGCCGGGGTACTCGACCTGCGCACGGCCGCGCGCGTCATCGTCCGTAGAGGACACGCGATCGCGGGCACCCCGGCCGGCGGCATGCTCGCGGTCGCGGCCACGCCGGAGCAGGTCGCGCCGTGGACCGGCGAGCGGGTCGTGGTCGGCGCCCACAACGCGCCGAGGCAGACCGTGCTGGCCGGCCCGGAGACCGATCTCGCGCGGGTGGAGACTGCGCTGCGGGCGGCTGGCCTGACCTGCCGGCGGCTCGCCGCGAACCAGCCGTGGCACTCGCCATCGGTCGCCGGCGTGGTCCGCGGGTTCACCGAGGTCCTCGCGGCGGAAACCCTGCGCCCGCCCCGGATCCAGATCCGGTCAACGCACACGACGCGCGCGGTGACCGCGGCCGAGGCCACCCGGCCGGGGTTCTGGGCCGGGCAGCTCAGCGCACCCGTGCTGTTCTGGCCCGCACTGTCCACTGTGCTCACCGAGGGCGCGGGCAGGCTGATCGAGACCGGGCCGGGCACCGGGCTGTCCACTCCGGCCCGAGGGCACCCCACAGTCCGGTCGGGACAGTGCACGGTGGAGACCCTGTTGCCTGGCAAGGGAATTGGTGAATGGACCGCGTGGTGCCGGGCGCTGGAGCGGCTCGGCGCCGCCTGACACGAACGGGAGGAACCATGACCGGGGAACACCCCGTGGCCCTGGTGACCGGGGCGACCAGCGGTATCGGACTCGCCGTCACCGACCAGCTCGCGGCCACCGGCCACCGCGTGTTCATCGGCGCGCGGACCGAGGAGAACGTCATCGCGACGGTGAAAGCGTTGCGGGAGAAGGGATACGACGTCGACGGCGTCCCGCTGGACGTGCGGTCCGGGGAGGCGGTGCCGCGGTTCGTCGAGGCCGCGCTCGCCCGATTCGGCCCGGTGTCCGTGCTGGTGAACAACGCGGGCCGCAGCGGGGGAGGAGTGACCGCTCAGCTCACCGACGACCTGTGGGACGACGTGCTGGCGACCAACCTCACCAGCGTGTTCCGACTGACCCGCGCGGTGCTCACCACCGGCGGCATGCTGGCGGCCGGCCACGGCCGGATCGTCAACATCGCGTCCACGGCGGGAAAGCAGGGGGTGGTGTACGGCGCGCCGTACTCGGCGTCCAAACACGGCGTGGTCGGGTTCACCAAGGCGCTCGGCAACGAGCTCGGGCCGACCGGGGTCACCGTCAACGCGGTGTGTCCCGGATACGTGGAAACCCCCATGGCGGCCCAGATCCGGCAGCGGCACGCGGCCGGGCTGGACCTCACCGAGGACCAGGTGCTGGCGCGGTTCCTCGCGAAGATCCCGCTCGGCCGGTACTCGACACCGGAGGAGGTCGCCGGGCTCGTCGGCTACCTGGTGTCCGCCTCGGCCGCGTCCATCACCGCGCAGGCGATCAACGTCTGCGGCGGTCTCGGCAACTTCTAGGAAGGGGATGGCTGTGCGCGACGTCGAGCACGAGATCGTGGTGGACGCCGGAGCCGACGAGGTGTACGGGCTGCTCGCGGACGTGGCGAACTGGCCGCGGATCTTCCCGCCGACCATCCATGTGCGACGCCTTGACGAAACCGACGGGACGGAGCGGATCCGGATCTGGGCCACCGCGAACGGGGACGTGCGGGACTGGACCTCCCTGCGCGTGCTGGACCCCACGGCGCGGCGGATCGAGTTCCGCCAGGAGATCTCGCCACCGCCGGTCGCGTCGATGACCGGTAGCTGGCAGGTGGAACCGTTGACGGACAACAGCTCCCGCGTCCGGCTCGGACACACCTACCGGGCGGTCGACGACGACCCGGTGGACCTGGAGCGCATCGACCGCGCCGTGGACACCAACTCCCAAGCCGAACTGGCCGCGCTGGCGGCCACGGCGGAGCCGGGCACCGACGAGCTGACGTTCTCCCTGACGGACAGCGTGCGCGTCGACGGCGCGGCCAAGGACCTGTACGACTTCGTGTACGAGGCGAACCGGTGGGCGGAGCGGTTGCCGCACGTGGCGTCGGTGCGGCTGACCGAGTCCGCGCCCGGCGTGCAGTTGCTGGAGATGGACACCCTGGCCCGCGACGGGTCGACGCACACCACCAGGTCCCACCGCGTGTGCCTGCCGTCCCACGGGATCGCCTACAAACAGGTCACGTTGCCACCGCTGATGCGGCTGCACACCGGGTACTGGTCGTTTCGCGACACCGGTGACGGGGTGGTGGCCACCTCGCGGCACACCGTGGTGCTCAACCAGGACAACTTCGCGCTGCTCGGTCCCGGCGCGGACGCCGCCGCCGCGCGGGAGCTGGTCGCGAACTCGTTGTCCGCCAACAGCAGGGCCACGCTCGACCACGCCAGGGCGTACGCCGAAGCGAGGCGGTGACGGTGGTGCCGGACGTGACCCAGGTCGTGGTCGTCGGTGGGGGACCGGTGGGTCTGCTGCTCGCGGGTGAGCTGCGGCTCGGCGGCGCGGACGTCGTCGTGCTGGAGACCCGCACCGAGCCGACGACCGAGTCACGCGCCTCGACGCTGCACGCCCGCACCATGGAGCTCCTCGACGGGCGTGACCTGGTGGCCCGGCTGGGTTCCCCGCCCAACGAGCTCACCGGGCACTTCGGCGGCATCCCGGTCAGCCTGGCCGCGCCGACCGGCTACCCGGGACAGTGGAAGGTCCTACAGGCCACGACGGCCCGCGTGCTGGAGGACTGGGCCGGCGGGCTCGGCGCGGACATCCGCCGAGGGTACGAGGTGTGTGCGCTGACCGACACGGGGTCGGGAGTGGACGTCGTGGCGTCCGGCGCACGGGGCCCGGTCACCGTGCGCGCGGACTTCGTCGTCGCGTGCGACGGCGAACAGAGCACGGTGCGGGCGCTGGTCGGCGCCGAGTTCCCCGGCAGGCCGGCGACCCGCGAGCTGTTCCGGGCCGACATCGCCGGCATCGACATCCCCGGCCGGCGGTTCCACCGGCTGCCCCGGGGATTCGCCACGGCGGGCCGGCTGCCCGGCGGGCTGACCAGGGTGATGGTGCACGAGTTCGGCCGGCCGGCCGCCGGCGGGTTCAGCGAGCTGGTCGGGATGTGGGCGCGGGTGGTCGGGGACGACCTCGGTGCCGGCAAACCGGTGTGGGTCAACAACTTCACCGACGCCGTCCGGCAGCTGACCAGCTACCGGCATGGCCGGATCCTGTTCGCCGGCGACGCCGCGCACCAGCAGCCGCCGATCGCCGGCCTGGCCCTCAACCTCGGCCTGCAGGACGCGGCGAACCTCGGCTGGAAGCTCGCCGCGCGGGTGGCGGGCCGGGCGCGCGAGGAGCTGCTGGACAGTTACCACGACGAGCGGCACGCCGTCGGCGCCAGGACCCTGACCGCCATCCAGGCCCAGGCCGAGGTGCTGTTCGGCGGCCGGGAGGTGGAGCCGCTGCGGACGCTGCTGGGCGAGCTGGCGGCCTACCCTGCGGTCCAGGGCCACCTCGCCGCGCTGGTCGGTGGCCTGGACGTGCGCTACGACCTGGGCGATGACCATCCGCTCGTCGGCACGCGGGCGACCTGCCGCCTGCCCAATCCCGGGCGGGGTGCGCTGCTGGTGTCCGGCGACGCGGACCACCTGCGCGCGGCGGCGGCACCGTGGGCCGACCGAGTGGACATCACCGAACTGGCCGCCGAACTGGCTACCGTGCCGGGTTCCCCGTCCGCGCTGCTCGTCCGGCCCGACGGGCACATCGCCTGGCTGTCCGGCGCATGCGGGTCGCTGCCCGGTGCGCTGCGCCGCTGGTTCGGCCAGGAGAACCCGGTCGAACCCGATTCCCACCAGCCCAGGAGGCCGGCCATGACCGGGAAGACGCTCACCATCCCGCGGCGCGGGCACAGCCGGCTGCTCGGGGTCGGCGCCTACCGGCCGCGACGATCGGTGTCGAACGCCGAGATCTGCGAGCTGATCGACTCGACCGAGGAGTGGATCGAGACCAGGTCCGGCATCACGGCGCGCGGGTTCGCCGCGTGGGACGAGACGCTGCCGATGATGGGCGCGGAGGCGGGCGCCAAGGCGCTCGCGCACGCCGGGCTCACCCCGGACCAGGTCGACCACGTGATCGTGACGACCTGCTCGAACAAGGTCCACGTGCCGGCACTGGCCAACGCGGTCGCCGACCGGCTCGGCGCGCACGGCGCGAGCGGGTTCGACCTCGGCGCCGGATGCGCGGGGTTCTGCCACGCGCTGGCGTCGGCCGCGGACACCATCGCCCTCGGCCAGGCCGACCACGTGCTGGTGGTGAGCGTGGAACGGATGCGCGACGTCGCCGACCCGCACGACCGGGGCACCTCGTTCCTGCTCGCCGACGGCGCGGGCGCCGCGGTGGTCGGGCCGTCGGCGGAGCCGGGAATCGGGCCCGCCGTGCGCGGCAGCGGCGGCGCCATCGAGGCGCTGCGGATGACCAGCCTCTGGGACGACCCGCCGGAACCCCGGCCAACGCTGCGGATGGACGGCAAACGGGTGTTCCGGTGGTCGATGACCGACGTGCTGCCCGCCGCTCGGAAAGCCATCGCGGCCGCCGGTCTGCGGCCGGCCGACCTGGCGGCTTTCGTGCCACACCAGGCGAACCTGCGGATGATCGAGATCATGGCCGCCGAGCTGGGGCTCGCGCCGGACGCGGTGGTGGCCCGCGACGTGCGCGACGCGGGCAACACCAGCAGCGCGTCGGTGCCGCTGGCGTTGTCCCGGGTGCTCGACAGTGGCTCCGTGCCGAGCGGCGCACCGGTGCTGCTGCTGGGTTTTGGCGCCGGGCTGGCCTACTGCGGACAGGTCGTGCTGGCGCCATGACCACCATGATCGTCACCACGATGCCGGTACGGGACTCGGCCATCAGCGCGTTCGCCAGCGTGCTCGGTGAACCCCGGGACACGGTGCCGCCGACGTTCGCCATCGTCCCCGTGCTGCGGGCGGTCCGGGAGCTGCTGGGGCCGGCCTACTCCGGGACCGTGCATCGCGGCCAGGAGCTGACCCACCACCGGCCGATCCGGGCTGGTGACGTGCTCGACGCCAGGGCCCGGCTGCGGGACCGGCGCACCGTCGGCGGCATGGTGGTGTCCAGAGTGGACACCGAGGTGCGCGACGGCGCGGGGCGGCCGGTGTGCACGGCGTTGACCACTCTGGTGGCACCCGGCACGAGCACCGGGCGGCCGACGACGGCGCCGGTCGCCGACGAACCGGAGTGGGGACCGTTCGCGGTACCCGTGCGGCACACCGACCTCGCCAGCTACGCGGCCGCCGCGGACGACCCGAACCCGATCCACCTCGACACGGCAGCGGCGGCCGAGGCGGGCCTGCCCGGCGTGGTCGCGCACGGCATGTTGACCGTGGGGCTCGCCCTGCGGGTGCTGGCCACCGTCCTTGGTGGCCCGGTGCCGGTGACCGCGTGGACGGCGACGTTCCGCGCACCGGTCATCGTCGGGCCGGGCCACGCGGTGCCACTGCGGGTGTCCGGCCGCGCCTTCCCGTCCCGGCACGAGCTGCGGGTCACCGTGGCCGGACAGCTCGCGGTCGTGGTCGGGGCCGAGACCGGTTCCGTCAAACCCACTCCGGAGGTGCGTTGATGTCCCCGTTCACCGTCGCCGAGCTCGGCGACACGATCGCCACGTGCCTTGGCACCGACTCCGGCACGGCGATCACCGAGTCCACTGTGGACGTCAGTTTCGCTGAGCTCGGCTACGACTCGCTCGCGGTGTACGAGCTGATGACCCGGCTGCAGGACGACGTCGGTATCGAGGTGTCCGACGACGACATCGACACGCTCACCACCCCACGACTGGTCATCGAGTTCGTCAACAGTCGCACCGAGGGCCGGTAAACCGGCGCCCGGGGACGCGTTCGGCGCCCGACCGCTCACGAGGCGGCGGTGTCGTGCGCGTGCGCGGCCCGGGTCGTTGTCACACGATCACGGCGGCCCGGGCCGCCACTTCTCCGAGGAGGACACGATGAACGACACCGTCAAACTCGCCCGCTCCACGGTCGGGCGCGACCCCGGCGAGGCCGTCGGGCTGACCGACGCGATCGGGACCGACACGGTCACGATGATCAACGTGTTCGAGGTGCCGGTGGCGCAGGCCGCGCGGTTCCTCGAACGCTGGCGCGACAACGCCACGGTCATGTCCCGCCAGCCCGGGTTCGTCGGCGCCGAGATGTACCGGGCGCTCGCCGACGACGCCCGGTTCCGGTTCATCAACGTCGCCCGCTGGGCGAGCGGCACCGCGCTCGCCGACGCCCGCAAGAACCCAGAGTGGCGCGCGTCGGTCCAGCGCATGATGGACGACGAGTACCTGGACGCCAGGGCGAACCCCATGGTCTACGAGCTGGCGCTGGACGTCATCCCGGAGGTGCGGCCGTGACGACGACCCCGTCGGCCGCCGCCCCGGCCGCGCTCGACCGCCAGGACGCCGCGCTGACGGCCGTGGAACTGACCACCGTGACACCCGGCGAATCGCTGTGGGACACCGCGGAAAGCCTTGGCACGCACTGGCAGCGCGCCCCGTGGCCCGCCGGCCTGCTGTCGGTGAACATCTTCACCAGCCTCGACGACACCACGCTCCTCGCGGTGTACCAGTTCCGTTCGGACAGTGCCCTGCCGGACTCCCTCATGCCGGGCAGTACGACGTTTCGGTACCGGCTCCACCACGGCATGGACGCGGCACCCGACGCGCGGGCCACGTGCTACCACACGGTCATCCGCACGAGCGAGGACCACGCCGACGCCGAACGGCACATCGACGCCCTGCTGGAGCGCCTCCGGACGATCCCGGACATCGGGTCCCCGGTGGAGGGCAGCTTCCACATCGCGCTCGACGGCAGCTCGACGCTGCTGTACTCCGCCTGGGAGAGCAAGGAGGCCCACGACCAGCACATGGAGGGCATGCGCCACACCATGGCCGACCTGTACGCCGGCCTGCCCGCACCGGTGAACGTCCAGCAGTACCGCCACCACCAAACCCTGGCGGTGCCCCACTGACAAGCGGATGCCCTGAATGGGTCGTTGCGGACGTTGAACGTCGCCAATGACCCATTCAGGGCATGCCACCTACGCCCCGGGGATGGTGAACTCTCCCTGGTTGAGCACTCGTGGGTGGAAGTAGCCTGCCTGGATCTCGGTGTTGGTGTTGTTGCCACGCAACTGTTCTGACCAGACCATGAAGTATGTCCAGCGGGTCTGGCTGTCCAGAAGGGACGCGTTGGGGATCTTGCCCGTCTCGGCGACCGCGATCGGCCTGCCGGCGGCGATGCCCTGGAGTTGTTGGTAGTCGGCCGAACTGGGGTAGCCCTTGTACCAGACGTCCAGCGACACCACGTCGACGTACTGGTGCCCCGGGTAGTAGGCCGCCCAGTTCCCGGCCGGGTTGTCCTGCACGTTCCACACCCAGACCAGGTTGTCCAGCCCCTTGCCCACCAGGTAGTCGTGCGTGATCCGGTACAGCCGCGCGCCGCCGTCGGCACCCGGCCGGTCGCCCCACCAGTTCCAGGACTCGTTCATCTCGTGCAACGGCCGGAACAGCACCGGCACCCCCGCCGCCTTCAGCTGTTGGAGGTACGGCACGACCTCGTCGAGCCGTCGTTTCCAGGCGTTGTTGAGGCTGGTGCCGTCGGTGACGACCTGGGCGAACTGGTCGTCGGTGATGTTGGTCCGCACGCCGCCGTCGAACTGACAGGTGCTGGCGCCGGTCGGCGTGCAGACGTGCCAGGTCAGGGTGACCAGCGAGCCGTTGGCCCACTCGGTCCTCGCCTGGTCGATGACCCGCTGGCGATTGGCGACGTCCTCCGGCCGGAACATCAGGTCGCCGCCCCACAGGCCGGGGTACTGGCCGGTGATGTCCTTGACCTGCTGGGTGTACTGGCCGGGAAGGCTGGCGGGTTCCTTGTTGTGCTGCCCGGAGACGATGTGGCGGCCGGTGATCGAGCCGAGGTAGTCGATCACCTGCTGGCGGGACGATGCCGGGAACGCCAGCGCGTCCCGGGGCGGTGCCACGAACAGGACTCCCAGTGCGGTGAGCACGACCGCGGTGGCCGCGCCAAGCCGTCGACGGAACGCTTTCGGGTGCACGAGGTTCTCCTCTATGTCGGACTTTGCCTTGCAGGGTCGGCGATCCGAACTAGAGCGCTCTATCCCATAGACGGTAAGTCTTCCGTAGTAACAACGTCAATGCCGAACTAAAACGCACTAGTGAACCGGTGGCGCGGTGGACCCGCGCGGAACCAGGCTCGGCACGTGCGCGAGCTGGCTGGCGGCCGGGGGCGCGCCGTCGATGACCGCGAACAGCGTCCGCGCGGCCTGCGCCCCGAAGGAGAACACGTCGTGTCGCATCGCCGACAGCGTCGGCCGGGTGAGCTGGCACAGCTGGGAGTCGTCCCACGCGAGCACCGACAGGTCCCCGGGCACCGACAGCCCGAACTCCGCCGCCACCCCGAGCGCGGCCACCGCCATGACGTCGTTGTCGAACACGATCGCCGTCGGCGGCCGGGCCGCCGCCAGCAGGCCCCGGCACGCCCGGCTGCCCTGGTCGGCGGAGAAGTCGGCCACGACGGTGCTGGCCTCCAGCCCCAACTGCCCGGCGACCGAGGTGAACGCCTCGGTGCGGAGCACGCTGTGCCCGAGCTCGGCCGGCCCGCTGACCCTGGCGATCCGCCGATGCCCCAACGCGGCCAGGTAACGCACGGCCTCCTCGATGGCGGCGGCGTCATCGGTCCAGACCGAGGTGAACGGCCCGGCCAGACTCGGGTGCCCGACCACGACGGCCGGCAGCCCGATCCCGCTCAACGCCGGGACCCGCGGGTCGTTCACCCGCAGATCCACGAGGATGCTGCCGTTGACCCGACCGCCCTGCCACCACTCGCGGTGCACCTCGACTTCCTCGTCGGGTTCCACCAGTCGCAGCAGCAGCGAGCACGACCGGTGCTTGAGCACACTCTCGATCCCGGAGATGAACTCCATGTAGAAGGGCTCCAGCCCCAACAGCCGCGCCGGCCGCGCGATCGCCAGACCCACGGTGTGGACGCGATGTCCGGCCAGCGAGGACGCGGCCAGGTTCGGCCGCCACCCCAGTTCCCGAGCGGCCGCCAGGATGCGCTCCCGCGTGGCGACCGAGACCCCCGGCTTGTCGTGCAACGCGATCGTCACCGCCGAGGGAGACACCCCGGCCCGCGCGGCGACGTCCTTGATCGTCGCCTTCCGCCCGCCGCGCGCCGGATCGGCCTGCCTCGCCAGTGGACCCACCCTCTTCCGGTCATGGGGAGGGTACCGCGCTAGCACTAAAGCGCTCTAGTTCGCCGCGGACGCTTGACCTCGGCCTTGGTCGAGGTTCTACCGTTTCCCGAACACGACTGGGAGGTCTTGCGCATGGCTGGCACGCCCCCGCGGGTCCGCGGGTTCAGTTCGGCGATCGGCGAGGACGCGGTCCGTTTCGGCGACCGGATCCTGATCGCGCCCGCCCTCGACAAGGACGCCGGCGGGTCGATGAGTGCCTATACGTCGTTCTTCTACGCGGGGGCGCGCGCCGACCTGCCGGCCTCGTACGCGGAGGTCTGGGTGGTGCTCAGCGGAGCGTTGCGAGTGGGGGCCGAAGGCGACGCCGTGATTGTGCGGGCAGGCGATTTCGTGCACGTGCCGGAGCAGGCGCCGGGGATCGTCGAGGCCATCGAGGACACCACGATGGTCTGCGTGTCGGTGCCCGCACATTGACCAGGCGGGCCCACAGATCTCGTCTCCGGACTGCCTACCAGGCGCCCGGAGTCAACCCCCGAATGGTTCATGTTATCCGAATGTTGTGACACATGTCCTAATCGGGTGGATTCCGGGTGGCCGGTGCCGCATAGTCGCGGCACCCCGCCCCCGGGTGCGCAACGGTGTCCCCGCGCCGCGTGCCCCGAACCCGCACTGGAGCTCCCATGGGTGCGCGTCGACGACAGACGCGAGCCACGTTCGTGGTCCTGCTGGCCGCAACGACCGTCGCCTCGATGATGATCATGCCGTCCGCCGCTGCCCAGCCCTCGGTGGACGACCAGTTGGCCGCGGCCGAGGCGGAGCTGGACGCGGCGCAGGCCCGCCTGGCCAAGACGTTCGAGGCGTTCGCCGTCGCCGACCAGCGCCACAAGAAGGCCGAGGCCGCCGCGAAGGCCGCAGCCGGCGCGGTGAACCGGACCAGGGCGGAGGCCAGCGCGGCCACCGAGCACGAGCAGGCGACAAGGCTGGAGTTCGACGAGTTCGCCGCCGCGAGCTTCCAACACCAGGGCACCATCGGCTCGATCCGTGCCTACCTCGGCGTCGAGAGCCCGGGGGAGCTGCTGGACCGCGCGTCGATGTTGCGTGCCCTGTCCGCCGAGTACGTCGACGTCCTGGACTCCACCAGCAAGGCGGTGGACCGCAGGTCCACCGCCGACCGCCAGGCACAGTCGGCGCTCGACCAGGCCGTGACCAACCGCGACGCCGCCGCGAAGGCCAGGACCGACGCCGAACGCGCCTACCGCACCGCCGTCGACGTCCAGGACGAGGCCAAGGCCGAGACCTCCCGCCTCGCCGACCGCCGCGCCGAGCTGAGCAGCGCCGGTTCGGGCGGCTCTGGCGGTTCGGGGGAGGTCGTCCGCCCCGCCCAGGGCACGTTCACGTCCGGCTACGGCGCCCGCGGCGGCACCATCCACTTCGGCATCGACATCGCCAACAGCATCGGCACCCCGATTCTGTCGGCGATGGCCGGTGAGGTCATCGACTCCGGCCCGGCGAGTGGGTTCGGCCTGTGGGTCCGGGTCCAGCATCCCTCCGGGGAGATCACCGTCTACGGCCACATCAACGAGTCCCTGGTCAGCGTCGGCCAACAGGTGGCCGCCGGGGAACAGATCGCCACCATGGGCAACCGCGGCCAGTCCACCGGCCCGCACCTGCACTTCGAGGTCCACGAGGGCGGCAACAAGATCGACCCACTCCCATGGCTGCGCGGCCACGGGATCACCCTCTAGCTAGCTCGTGACCGCACAGAGCGCGCTGACCTCGTCCGGGTCGGTCTCGAAGCGGTCGTGGCCGGCGGGCACGTCCAGACCGGCGTAGGACACCTCGCCCGGTGCGGCGGTCCCGGTTGGCCTGCGGGGTCCCGCGTGCAGGTCGCGGACCCCGGTCTGCGCGACGACCCACGCGGCGTTGGCGGCCCGCACCCCGCCGCACGCCATCACCTCGACACTGGTCCGGCCGACGAGTTCGCTGATGAGCGGCGCGCCGTCGAGGACCGACAGGCGCCGCCCGGAGGTCAGCACGCGGGTGAACCCCAGCGCGGCGATGCGGTCCAGGGCCTGCCGGGAGTCCGCGCTGACGTCGATGGCGCGATGGAAGGTGGTCTGGATCCCGTCCGCCGCGTCGACGAACGCGGCACAGGAGTCGCTGATCCGGCCGTCGGCGGTCAGCGCCCCGACCACGACCCCGGCCGCGCCGTACCGGCGGGCGCCGGCGACATCCCGGGCGATGAGGTCCAGCTCGTCGGGGTCGTAGTGGAACCCGCCGGGCCGGGGCCGAACGAGCACGTGCACCTCGGCCAGCTCGGCGGCGGCCTCGATGAGCGCGGCGCTGGGTGTGAGCCCGCCATCGGACAGCCCGGCACACAACTCGACCCGCGCGGCTCCGGCCGCCGCCGCGACCCGCACCCCGGCCAACGACTCAACACTGATCTCCACGCGCATCCCGCCAGTATCCGGAAGGGGGGTACCTGCGGGGAAGGCGGTATCAGCGCCGCGGAGCCGGTGTGGTCGGTTCCGCGTTGATCAGCGGAACACAGGCGGTCGTTCCGGAGTTGCGCATGGCATGAGTCAACTCGTGGACCGCACGATCGCCGCCCTCCGTTCCGAGCACGACACGCTCGCCGGGCTTGCCACCACCTTCACCGACGACCAGCTGGCGGCCACCAGCGGCGCCGAGGAATGGACGGTCGCCCAGGTCCTGTCCCACCTCGGCAGCGGTGCGGAGATCGGTCGCGCGCCGATCGCCTCGGCCGCCGGAGAGACCGTGGCGGTCGAGGACAACCAGACGATCTGGGCCCGCTGGGACGCGTCCGCGCCGCGTACGCAGGCCGAGGGCTTCCTTGAGCACAACGGCCGCTGGCTCGACCTGGTCGAGGCGCTCACGCCGGAGCAGCGCTCCTCGCTGACCGTGGACCTCGGCTTCCTGCCGGAGCCGGTCCCGCTGCTGACCGCCCTTGGCATGCGACTCAGCGAGGTGGCCAACCACTCGTGGGACGTGCGGGTGGCCGTCGACCCCAGTGCCGGCGTGGACGCCGACTCGGCGGCGGTGCTCGTCGACCTCCTGGCCGGGCCGATGGGCTTCCTGTTGGGCTTCCTCGCGAAGCCGGCCGAGCTTCCGGACCCGGTGTCCGTCGCGATCCCCGGCGCCGGGCTGGTGATCGACGACGCGGTCACCGTGGTGGACCACCTCGAGTCACCGTCCGCGACGTTCAACGGGCCGGCGGAGGCGTTCGTCCGGCTGGTCAGCGGCCGGCTCAAGGCGCCGTACGCCAACGGCGTCACCGTCGAGGGCGGTGTCACGCTCGACGAGCTGCGTCGGGTGTTCCCCGGCTTCTGACCCAACCAGCGGTCGGGTCATCACCACCGGCGGTTCCACCGCGTCCGGTGCGCCGGCGTGCCGGTCCGGTAGACCTCGGGCCCGACCATGAGGGACGTGCCGTCGAAGTACGAATCATCGGTGGCTGTGGGGGTGGGCTCGGGGGCGGGGGTGTCGGTCGGGCCGGGCTGCTCGACGATCTCCCGCTCCCACTCCGACAGTCCCGCGACCAGGTCGTCGAGGCGCTGCTCCAGGGAACGTTCGTCGTCACCGTCCTCGATCGGGCCCAGCTCGCGCAACGACGTCATGGCCTTGGCCGCGCCCTCGGCGAACGTGTCGTGGTACGCGGAACTGGCCGCGGCCTCGCGCAGGGTCAGTCGACCGGCGCGGACGTCCCGGGCGATCTCGGCGAGAACCGGGTTCCCGCCCTTCTCCGCGGCCCGGAGCGCGAGGTCATCGAACTGCTGGAGCCGCACGGTCGGGAGCGGCTGCTTGACGATCATCTCGTCGGACACTGTCATCGCCTCCTGCACGCTGGATCACACGGCCTCGGCGGGGTGGTCGTACAGTCGACTCTTTCCTTCACCGGGGAGTTTTCGCAGCTCACACTTCGGGGCATCGTCCATGCTCATCGCCGCGATGACGGTCTCCGCCAACTTCACCTGTTGGATGATGACGATACCCAACGTGAAAACGGCTGCGACCAGGTCTTTTGCAGACATGGGGTCGTGGGATGGCTGGGGGGACGAACCGGCCTGGGTCGCGGATGTGCGACGCGTCAGCTCTGGCCGGCGACGAGACGCTCGCGGACCTCGACGGCCTCCGGCACGCCCATCTCGGTGAACGCGGCGTGCGCGGACTGCCAGTGTGTCCGCGCGGCGACCGGATCACCCTCGGCGAACAGCGCGTCGGCGAGTCCGTTGTGCGCTCTTGCCAGTTCGTAGCGGCTGTCCGCCCCGGTCGCCGAGTCGAGCAGCTGCCGCAGGCAGCGTACGGCGTCGGCGGCTCGCCCGGCGGCGAGCAGGGTCGCCGCCAGGTCGTTGCTCGCGGCCAGCGTTCCTTCCCTGCTGCCGAGCTGGCCTGCCAGGTCGATGGCCTGCCGGTGATGCGCCAACGCGTCGTCGAACCGTCCGGCCGCGACGGTGAGGACACCGAGATGGCTGAGCACCTTGCCCTCGTCGGCCCGGTTGTGTGTCTGCCTGGCCACGTCGAGTGCCTGCACGTACCAGGCCTGTGCGTCGGTGTCCTTTCCCATGCGCCAGAACGTGGTGCCGAGACCGTCCAGCGCCCGGCATTCACAGAGGTGGTCACCGACCGACCTGGTCACCTCAAGGGTCCTGGTCAGACTGTCGACGGCGGCGGAGTAGTTCCCCAGCCGCAGCTCGGCCAGGCCGATGTTGCACAACTGCCGTGCCCGAAAGGACTCGTTGTTCTTGGCGACCGCGAAGTCCATGGCCCGCCGGAAACAGGGCAACGCGGCGCGATAGTCACCGAGACTGGTCAACAGCAGGCCCACGTTGCCCGCCAGGTTGTCGGCGTAATCTGACTCGCCGGCGGCGGCGAACTCGCTGATCGCGTCCTCCAGGATGTCGAGTGCCTCAGCGGCCTTCCCCAGTTGCCAGTGGGTCATGGCCAGCCCGTTCAGCACATGCCCGCGTGCGGCGCCGGACGCGACCAGGATGGCGTTGCCGAACAGGGCGAGCGCGTCACTCACGTGCACCCGGGCCTCGAAATAGCTCATCATCACGCACGCGAGCCGGGTCACGTGCTCGGCGCGCCCCTCGGCCGGCGCCCACCCGGACGCGACGACGAGGTTGACCCGCTCGGTCTCCAGCCAGGCCATCGCCTCGTCCGCGCCGCCGAACGCGAGTCCCCGCACCGCGGGGCGGGGCAGGCCGGCCCACCGCTGCGCCTCGTGTGGGTAACAGGTGACGAGCGCGGCCCTGGTGGTGGCCAGCTGAAAGTCGAGCAGCCGAACCGCCGCGGCCCGGCGCACCCGAGCCTGGACGTCCTCCCGCACGCGTTTCTCGGCGAACACCCGGACCAGGTCGTGCAGTTCGAACCGGGCCGCCCGGGTGGCGACCATGTTGGCCGCCAACAGGTCGTCGAGTTGCCGACGGACGACGCCGACCTCGACGCCGGCCAGCGCCGCCGCCGCGTGCTCGTCGACATCGCGTCCCGAGTACAGGGCGAGCAACCCGAGCAGCACCCGGTCCGGCTCGGCCAACTCGTCGTAGGACGTACGCAACGCGACCTCGACCCCGTCGTCCAGCCGCAGCATGGTCCGCAGCTCGACCAGGCGGTCGCGGTGGTCGGCCATGGTCCACTCCCGTGAGGCGGCCAACCGGCGGGCCACCAGCGCGAGGGCCAACGGCAACCGGCCGACCAACTCGACGATGTCGGCCGCCTCGCCCCGCTCCGCGTCGACGCGCTCGGCGCCGACGCCGTCGCGGAGCAACTCCACCGACTCCCGCGGCGTGAACACCTCCAGCGCCACGTTCCCGGCCGCCCCCAACCCGACCAGGCGGCGCCTGCTGGTGACCAACACCAGGCAGCCATGGCCGGCCGGCAACAACGGCAGCACCTGGTCGACCGACGCCGCGTTGTCCAGCAGGACCAGTGCGCGCCGTCCGTCCAGCAGTCGGCGGAACAACGCGCTGCGGCCGGCGAGGGAGAGGCAGCCGATCTCGCCACCGGACACCCCGAGCCGGCGCAGAAAGCCGTCGAGGACCGCGGCCGGGTCCGCGGCGGGCCGATCCGCGTCGAAGCCGCGGAGGTTCACCACCAGCCGCACGTCGGTGAACCGGCCCCGCTCGGCCAGCAGCCGCGTGACCTCGCTGGCGAACCGGGTCTTGCCGACCCCGGCCATTCCGGAGATCACCCACACGCCGCTGTCGTCGGGCACCGCGCCCAGCACCTGGCGCAGTTGCGCCTGCCTGCCGACGAACCTGCCGACCCCGGCCGGCAGCTGGTCGGCCACGCCGATCACGGCCGCCTCGGTGGCGTTTCCGGTGATCACCCGGTGCGCCTGCCGCCATTCCGCCGCGACGTCCATGCCGAGCAGCACGGCCGCGATGTCGACGACCAGTTCGACGTCCATCCGCTTGCGTCCCGGCCGCAGGCAGCGGTACACCGTGTTGTAGACGGGCAGGTCGACCGTCCCTCTGGCCGTGCGCAGCCGCCGTACCCGCCGGTGCAGCTCGCGGTGGGTCAACCCCGCCCAGGCCAACGCCTGTCTCAGCCGCTGAGCCAGCTCGTCGTAGGACCGGGCGCCGACCGGACTCGGCGGCTGTTCCTCCGTCACGGGTGCTCCCTGGACACGTGAACCGACCCGGACCGGGATGCTGCCCGTCTGGTGACGCGCGGTTCAGCTGCTGCTCGACCTTAGCCGAGAACAACGACGAACCCGCAGGTCGGGCCGACGGTGGTCACCGGTCAGGGAACGCCCGCTCTCCGCGCCCCGGTGGGCGGCCGGCATGCCGGCGGGGCGACGTTGCCGCCGGACACGATCGCCACCGTGGCGCCACCGGACCGCCCGGTGAGGTGGGCGGCGGTCGCCACCGCGCCGCTTGGCTCGGCGAGCACGCCGAACCGGTCGGCCAGGAACGCCTGCGCGGCGACGATGCTGTCCTCCTCGACGGTGACGATGTCGTCCACCAGCGCCAGGACGTGCTGCCAGGCGAGCTCGCCGAGCACCGGGGCACGCAGCCCGTCGGCGATCGTGCGGTAGGTCCGCTCGACCGGCCACCGCACGAGCCTGCCGAGGCGCACCGACTCGGCCGCGTCCCCGGCGAGTGCCGGTTCCACGCCGACGACGCGGATGCCGGGGGAGACCGCCTTCACCGCGGCGGCGACCCCGGCGAGCAGGCCGCCGTTGCACACCGGCACCAGGACCGTGCGCACGTCCGGCAGGTCCGCGACGATCTCCGCGCCGACCGTGCCGTGCCCGGCGATCACGTCGAAGTCCGTGGACCCGACGACCGCCGCCCCGGTGCGCGCCGCCAGCTCCTCGGTGGTGGACGCGCGCAGCGCGGGCGGCACCACGACCACGTGCGCGCCGAGCGCGTGCACGGCGTCCACCTTCAGCGCGGGCGCGGTGTCGGGCAGGACGACCGTGGCGCGCAGGCCGTGCCGGGCGGCCGCGTAGGCCACCGCACGCCCGTGGTTGCCGGACGACTGCGCCAGGACGTGGTCCGCGGTGAGCCGGGCGACCGCGTTGAGCGCACCACGTGCCTTGAACGAGCCGGTCCGCTGCCGGTTCTCCGGCTTGAGCCAGAAACCGCCGCCACCCACCAGCGGTGTGCGGTGCACGGCGGGCCGGATCCGCTCGGCCGCGGCGCGGATGTCGGCCGAGGTGACCAGGGAGGGCATCGGCCTCACCGCGCCAGGTGCCGGTCGGCGAGCTCCTGCGTGCGGTCGAGGTCGGCGTCGAGCTCCGCCGGGGGAGCCGCGTCCGGCAGCAGGTCCTCGATGTCGTGCAGCGGCCGGTACCGCAGGCCGAGCACTCCCCACACCACCAGCACGACCCCGGAGACCACCATCAGCGTGGCGAACCCGCCGAGCCACTCCGCGAGCGGTCCCGCGGTCAGGAACCCGAGCGGCTGCATGGCCGTCGCCAGCATGACGTTGATCGCCAGCACCCGGCCCTGCAGCTGCTGGCCGACCTTGGTCTGGATGATGGACAGCCAGTGCGCGTTGCCGATGCTCATGCAGGCCAGCCGCACGAACAGGCCAGCCGCGACCACGATCACCGACGGCAACGCCCCCATCAGCAGCACCCCGATCCCGGAGCCGATGACGAACGCGATCATGCCGGTGGCGCGGCGCGCGGTGCCGCCCCAGGTGATCACGACGAGCGCGCCGACCGCCGCGCCGATCCCGCCGACGGCGCTGACCAACCCCAGCTCGCCGGTCGAGCCGATCGAGAGCACCAACGGGGTGAGCCCCACCCACATCACCGCGGTGAAGTAGTTGACCACCGCGAAGTAACCGATCATCACCAGCAGCGGCCGGCGGCGCACCACGAACTTCCACCCGCCGGTGACCGCCTTCATGAACGGCTCTGGCTGGGTGAAGAACATCCTGTCCGGGAACCGCACCGCCACCAGCGTGCCGACGCCGATCGCGAACGTGGCCACGTCGACCACGACGACCGCGGTCAGCCCGGACAGTCCCATGAGGACACCGCCGAGCACCGGCCCGAGGATGGTGCCCAGCCCGGCACCGATGTCGGCGAGCGCGTTGGCCTGCGGCAGGTACGGCTTGGGCACCAGCTGGGCGATGGCCGCCAGGTAGGCGGGCCGGTGGAACGCCGAGGCCACCGACATGACCCCGACGATCGCGCACACCGCCACCAGGTCGAGCCGTCCCAGCGCGACCAGCACGGCGAGCACGGCCATCGCGGCGCCGCTGGCCAGGTCGCAGCCCAGCATGATCCGTCTGCGGTCCACCCGGTCGGCGAGCGCGCCGCCGACCGGCGTCAGCAGCATGCTCGGCACGCGGGCGAGCAACACCACCAGCGCGAGGTCGATGACGCGACCGCTGCGCTGGTAGGCCCACACGCCGAGGGCGAACGCGCTCAGCTCGTTGCCGATCATGGACGCGGCCTGGCCACCGGCCACCGCGTAGAACGCGCGCAGCCCGCGCCGGGCCTCGGGAGCGGCGACCGGGACGTCGTCGACCCTGGGCGGCAGGTCACCGGCCGCCCAGCTGGTCAGCCGGTCTGCCAGCAGGGCGGCGACCTCGGCGGCCTGGTGGCGCAGGAAGTAGTGCCCGGCCCTTGGCAGCACGGCCAGCTCGACCCGGTCGGCGAACGCGCCCCATTCCCGGTACCGCTCCTGATACAGCTCGGTCGCGGGATCGCTCGACCCGACCACGCACAGCACCGGCGCCGTGAGCCGGGACTGGTGCTGCGCTCCGGGATCCAGTGCGCGGCCGAACCACGCCTGCGCCTGTCCGGCGTCGTGGCGCAGCGCACGCAGCATCGCCGCGCTCGCGGACTCGTCCATGTCGTCCAGTAGCCCGCCGGTGGCGCGCAGCGTGTCCCGGTAGAGCCGGTCGGCCACCCAGCGTTCGCGGGGGAACCGGCGTTGCAGCCAGGCCGACAGCCTGCCGGGCAGCCTGGCCGCCGGGAAGCTGCCCGCCACCACCACCCCGATGACGGTGCGGCCGTCGGCTTCGAGGCGGGCGGCGAGCGCGGTGGCCACCGCGGAGCCGACGCAGTGCCCGTACACCGCGACCGGGCCGGTGACGGTCCGGCCGATCTCGTCGGCCAGCAGGTCCACGACCTCGTCGACGGTGCGGAACGCCTCGTCCGGCCGGGCGACGTCGTGGCCGGGCAGCTCGACGGCGAGCACGTCGATGCTCGCGGTGGCGAGTTCGGTCGCGAGGGGCTGGAACACGGCGGCCGAACCACCGCCGTAGGGCACGCAGACCAGCGTCACGTCCGGGATGCCCGCGCGGGCGGGGGACAGGCGGTGGAGCAGGCGCCCGTCGCCGGTCGACTGCCCGGCGTCGAGGTGGACGGCCAGCTCGCGGACGGTCGGGTGCAGGAACAGGTCGATGACCCGCAGCTGCTCGTCGATCAGCCGGACCGCGCGGACCGCGGTGAAGGAATGCCCGCCGAGGGCGAAGAAGTCGTCATCGGCACGGACCTCGGGTACGTCGAGCACCTGTGCCCACACCTGTGCGATGTGCCGCTCGGTCGGCGTCTCCGGCGCGCGGGCCCCGGTCACCGGCACGGCGGCGCGCGCCGCCGTGGTCTCGGCGACCGGGTGGGACCGGTCGCGTGCCGGGCCGACCGTTGCCACTGGTTGGTCCACATTGGACAACAGGGCGGCCAGGAGTTCCTGGAAGCCGGCGGTGATCTCCTCGGCGGTGCTGGCGTCGAACAGGTCGGCCCGGTAGGCGAGGCCGCCGAGGTAGGTGTCACCGTCGTTGATGAGCACCATGCTGAGGTCGAACTTCACCTGCTCGCCCGAGGTTGGCGGTGCGCTCACCTCGACGCCGGGGATGCTCGGCGTCGTCGCTGGCTGGTCCAGCACGTTCAGCAGTACCTGGAAGATCGGGGTCGCGGCGACCGTCCGGTCCGGTCGCAGCCGCTCGATGATCCGGTCCAGGGTGGTCTCGGCGTGCGCGAACGCGCCGAGCACGGTCTCCCGTGCGCGGCCGAGCAGTTCCCGCACGGTCGGGTCGCCGCCGAGATCGGTGCGCAGCACCAGGGTGTTGACGAAACAGCCGACCGTCGACTCCACGTCGGGGTGGTGGCGGCCGGACTCCGGGACGCCGACCGCGACATCGGTGGTCCCGGCCAGCCTGCCGAGCAGTTCCTGCCAACAGGTCAGCAGCACGGTGAACGGCGTGACCCCGGCCTCGGCGGCGACCTGGCGCACCCGTGCGGTGAGCGTGCCGGGGAGGGCGAAGTCGACGTGGCCGCCGGACCAGTCGGCCACCGAGGGGCGTGGCCGGTCGGTCGGCAGCGTGAGCAGCGGCGGGAGCCCGGCGAGGCGGTCGCACCACCAGTCGAGGTCCTCGTCGCGCCGGCGACCGGCGAGCCAGGCGGTGTAGTCCGCGTACTGCACGGGCAGGGCCGCGTCCGGTGCCGACCCCGCGCGCCGGGCGGCGTAGGCGTCGGCGAGGTCGGTGCCGATGACGCCGCGGGACCAGTTGTCGGTCGCGATGTGGTGCACGGTGAGCGCGAGCACGTGCTCGTCGGCGGCGACCCGGAACAGCGTTGCCCGCAGCGGCGGCTCCCGGTCGAGCGCGAACGGCCGGGCCAACTCGGCCCGGCATGCCGCGGCCACCCGGTCCGCCGTTATGTCCACAATGGACACCGGGACGCGGTCCGCCGGTACCGGCACGGCCACCGGGTCGCCGTCGTGCTCCTCGATCACGCTGCGCAGCACGGCGTGCCGCGCGGCCACGTCCCGCACGGCCAGCGCCATCGCCGCGGTGTCCAGCGGTCCACGCAGGCGCAGGGTGAGGTCGGCGTGGTAGGCCGAACCGGGTTCGAACAGGTCGAGGAACCACAGCCGCGCCTGCGCGGACGACAGCGGCGCGGGTGCCTCGGGGTCCGGCCGCACGGGAATGGGCGCGCCGCCGAACACGCCGCCGGGGTCGGCGGCCAGCACGGCCGAGAGGTCGGCCAGCACCGGGTGCTCGAACACCGTGCGTACGGCCACGTCGCGGCGCAGCGCCTCACCCAGCCGCCCGGCCACCCGCACCGCCGCGAAGGAATGGCCGCCCACGGCGAAGAAGTCGTCGTCGGCCGCCACGTCCGCGATGCCGAGCACCTCGCCCCAGATCCGCGCCACGAGCCGCTCGGCCGGGGTGGCCACCGGCCGGCGCACGGCGGGTGGCGGGGCGGCCGCGTCGGGCAGCGCGGCACGGTCGATCTTGCCGTTCGCGTTGAGCGGCAACCGGTCCAGGACCGTGATCGACGTGGGCACCAGGTAGTCGGGCAGCCGGTCGCGCATCGTGCGCCGCACGGCCGCGACGTTCAGATCGGTGCCCTCGTCCGGCACCACCCACGCGGCGAGCCTGCGGTCCAGCCCGTCGCCGACCGGCAGCACCACCGCCTCCGCCACGTCGTCGACGTCGCGCAGAGCGGCGACGACCTCGCCCAGCTCCACCCGGTGGCCCCGCACCTTCACCTGGTCGTCGGCGCGGCCGAGGAACTGCACGGTCCCGTCGGCACGCACGCGCAGCAGGTCGCCGCTGCGGAAGCAGCGCACGCCGGTCCCCAGGGGGTCGGGCACGAACCGGGCCGCGGTCTGGGCGTCGTCGCCGAGGTAGCCACGGGTGATCTGCGGCCCGCCGATCACCAGCTCACCGGTCATCCCGGCGGGCACGACGGCGCCACGCGCGTCGACGAGCTGGCCGACGACGCCGGGCAGCGGCGTGCCGAGCGGCACGTATCCGGTGCGCTCGGCCGGCGGGACGGACGCGACGTCGCACGTCAGCGAGATCATCGTGCTTTCGGTGTGCCCGTAGTGGCTCTGCACCCGCAGGCCGGGGTCGGCCGCCTCGACCCGCTCGACCAGCGACCACGGGCACGCCTCACCGGCGAGGATCAGCAGCCGCCTCGGCAGCACCGCGGCGAGATCTCCGTGCCGGGCAAGGAGTTCCAGGTGGCTCGGCACGCACTTGAGCACGTCGACCGGGTGCTCGGCCAGGTACTCGGCGAAGGCCTGCGGGTCCATCGCGGTGTCCCGGTCGACCAGGTGCACGGTGCCGCCGGTGGTCAGCGCGCCGTACACGCAGGTGAGGCCGAAGTCGGCCGCCGGGGTGGAGACGACCGCGAACGACGTGCCGGCTACGTCGCCGAGCCGGGGCATCATGCCCGCCAGGTAGTGCGCGACGTTGCGGTGCTCGACCGCGACCCCCTTGGGCGCACCGGTCGAGCCGGACGTGAAGATCACGTGGATCAGGTCGTGCCCGGCGACCGGCACGTCCGGCCGGGTGGCGGGCTGGGTGGCGACCGCGTCGTCGACGGTCAGCACGGTGACGCCGGGGACGGTCACGTCGAGACCGGGCTCGGCCAGCAGGATCCGCGAGCCTGCGGTGGCCAGGATGGCGGCCACCCGCGCCGGTGGGTAGGTGGTGTCCATCGGCAGGTACGCGCCACCGGCCTTCATGACGCCCAGCACCGCGCACGCCACGTCCGTGCCCTGTTCGAGCAGCAGCCCGACCGGCTCGTCGGCCCGCACGCCCAGCGCCCGCAGCCGATGCGCGAGCCGGTTGGCGCGTTCGTCGAGCCGCCGGTAGGTGAGCGCGCCGGTCGCACCGACCACCGCGACCCGGTCCGGGCAGCGGTCGGCGGTGTCCTCGATCAGCGTGTGCACCGGGCGGTGCGCGGTCTGTTCCGGTGCCGGCCCCGCCAGTACCGGGCCGGTCACCACCTCGACGGGCACCTCGGCGACCGGCCGGTCCAGGTCGGCGGTGATCCCGTCGACGAGCGTGACGAACCAGCGGGCGATCCGCGCCGCGGTGCCGCGGTCGAACAGGTCGGTGCGGTAGGCCAGGCCGCCGCGGTAGCCATCGCCCGACCGCGACAGCGCGAGGGTCAGGTCGAACTTGACGGTGCGCATCGCCGGTTCGCTGACCCGCGCGGTCAGCCCGGGCAGCTCGGGTGGCCGCCCTTCGTCGTCGAGCACGTTGAGCATCACCTGGAAGACCGGTGAGGCGTCGAGTCCGCGCCGCGGCGCGACCCGCTCCACGATCCGCTCGAACGCCACGTCGGTGTGCGCGAACGCGTCGAGCGTCGTGTCCCTGGCGGCGGCGAGCAGTTCACGGCCGGTGGTCGCCTCGGCCAGGTCGGTGCGCAGTACCAGCGTGTTGACGAAGCAGCCGACGACCCGTTCGGCGTCGGGGTGGCGCCGGCCGGACTCGGGGACACCCACCGGCACGTCGGTGGTCCCGGCCAGCCTGCCGAGCAGGGTCTGCCAGCACGCCAGGAACACCATGAACGGGGTGACACCGGTGGTGCGGCCGATCTCGCGCAACCGCGCGGTCAGCGCGGCGGGCACCTCGACGTCGATCTCGGCGCCCTGGTCCCCGGCCACGACCGGACGGGGCCGGTCGGTCGGCAGCTCCAGCACCGGTGGCAGCCCGGCGAGCCGCGCGCACCACCAGTCCAGGTCGGCGTCGGCGGTATCCGGCCGGGAACGCTGCCAGGCCACCAGGTCCGCGTACTGGAGCGCGGGCGGCGGCGGCACGTCGCGCAGGCCGAGGCGGGCGGCATAGCAGGCGGCGAGGTCGTCGAGCACGACCGCGGCCGACGGGGCGTCCATCGCGATGTGGTGGAACGTCAACGCCAGCACCCGCCGGCCGGCGGTGACCCGGAACAGCACGGCCCGCATCGGTGGCGCCTCGTCGAGCGCGAAGGGCCGGGCGGCCTCGGCGGCCACCGCCGCGTCCAGCTCCGCCGCCGTGAGGTCCACTGTGGACAACGGGACGGGTGGCCCGGCGCACCGCATCGGCTCGCCGTCGACCTCCCGGTACACGCCGCGCAGCACGTCGTGGCGGTCGGCGACGTCACCGACCGCGGCCAGCAGCGCGGTGTCGTCGGCCTCCCCGGTCAGCTCGAGCACGATCGGCAGGTTGTAGGCGTGGCCGCCGGGTTCGAAGCGGGCCAGGAACCACAACCTGGCCTGCGCGGACGACAGCGGCACCGGTGTCCCGTCGCGGGGGAGGCGGGGGATCGCGGGCACCGCGACGGGGGCGGCGCCGCGCAGTGCGGCGGCGGCGCGGCGGGCAAGCAGCTCGCGCGTGCGCCGCTGTGCGGGAGTGACCAGCGAGTCCGTCATGCCAGGCTCCCCGTCGGGACGACACCGAGGTCGTCGGTGTCGTCAGCGTCGTCGGCCAGCGCCGTCAGCGCGATCCGTTCCAGTTCCGCCGCGAACTCCCGCAGCACCGGCCGGTCGAACAGGCTCCGCACCGGGATCGGGAACCCGAGCGCCTCGCCGAGGCGACCGACGACCTTGGTCGCGGCGAGCGAATGGCCGCCCAGTCCGAAGAAGTTGTCCAGCGCGCCGACCTGCCCTCGGCCGAGCACCTCGGCCCAGGTCATCGCCACGAGCTCCTCGACCGCCGATGCCAGCGGACTGTCCGCCCGCGCCGGTGCCGATGGCGCGGGCAGCGCGGCCCGGTCCACCTTGCCCGTCGCGGTGGTGGGGAACGCGTCGAGTGGCAGCCACCGGTGCGGTACCGCGTAGTCGGGTAATCGTCCGCGCAGTGCGGCCGCCACCGCCTCGGTGTCCACAGTGGACGGGGTGAGGTAGCCGACGAGGTGTGGTTCGCCTTCGGTGGCACGCACCACGACCACCGCGTCGGTCACCCCGGCCACGGTGCGCAGTACGTGTTCCACCTCGCCGAGCTCCACCCGGTTGCCGCGGATCTTCACCTGGTGGTCGGCGCGGCCGTGGAACTCCAGCTCGCCGTCGGCGCGCCAGCGGACCAGGTCACCGGTGCGGTAGCAGCGGGTCCCGTGCACCGGGTCGGTGCCGAACGCGGCCGCGGTCAGCTCCGGGCGGTCCCGGTAGCCCGGTGTCACGCCGGCGCCGCCGACGCACAGCTCGCCGACCGCGCCGGGCAGCGCGGCCTGGCCGAACGGGTCGACCACCGTGAGCAGCGTGCCCGGGAGCGGTCCGCCGATCGGCACCGGCCGGTCGGCCGCGAGGTCGGCGGTGGTCACCAGGTGGGTGGTCGCGGTGATGGTCGTCTCCGTTGGGCCGTAGCAGTTGCGCAGGCTCGCGACCCTGGCGGTGATCTGCCGCGCCAGTGCGCCGTCGAGGGCTTCGCCGCCGGCGAGCACGTGCAGTCCCGGCAGGTCGGGCAGTCCGGCGGCGACGAGCATCCGCAGCGTGGTCGGCGTCGGGTTGAACCGGGTCGCGCTGGTCGCGACGAGCCGCTGGACCAGCGCGTGCCCGTCGACGGCACAGTCCCGGTCGGCGATCGCGCAGTGCGCGCCCGCACTCAGCGTCGTCCAGATCTCGCCGGTGGCCGTGTCGAACACCAGCGGTGCGACCGCCAGCCAGGTGTCCGCCTGCCGCACGTCGGTGACCTCGCGGAACGCGTGGACCAGCGCGGCGAGGTTGGCGTGCGTGACCGCAACGCCCTTCGGCCTGCCGGTCGACCCGGACGTGTAGATGACGTAGGCGAGGTCCTGCGGGCTCGGCTCCCGCGGCGCGAGTGCGGTCGTGGTGGGGGCGTCGAGGTCCACGACGGTCAGGTGCGCCAGCGCGGCGCGGGCCACCTCCAGCGCCTGGCCGCGGGCCGCGACGACCCGTACCCCGGCGTCGGCGGCCAGCGCCGCGATCCGGTCGGCGGGCTGGCCGGGGTCCAGCGGCAGGTACGCGCCGCCTGCCCGCCACACCGCGAGCAGCCCGGCTGGCAGGTACTCGTCGCGGGGCAGACAGACCCCGACCACGTCACCGGTGGCGACACCGGCGGCGAGCAGACCACCGGCCGCCCTCGCCGACCACCCGGCCAGGTCCGCATAGGACAGTCGCCCGGTTGGCGAGGACGTGGCCACCGCGGCCGGCCGCTGCGCGAGCACGTCGGCGACCACGGTTCGGTTGGCGGGCAACGGTTCCCCGGTGCCCCAGGCGATCAGTGCGGCGCGTTCGGTCTCGTCGAGAATGTCCAGTGTGGACAGAGGGACGTCCGGGGCGGCGGTGAGCCGGTCGACGAGGGTGCCGTACCAGCGGGCCCAGCGTTGGATCGTGCTCCGGTCGAACAGGTCGGTGCGGAACACGAGCGAGCCGGCACAGCCGTCCCCGGCGTCGGTGAGTTCCAGGTTCAGGTCGTACAGCGCCGTGGTGGCCGGCTGCGGCAGCACCGCGACGGCCAGGTCGCCGAGTGTCGCGGTCGCCGGCTCGTCGAGGACGTTCATCATCACCTGGCACACCGGGGTGCTCGCCGGGTCCCGCTCCGGCGCGAGCCGGTGCACGACCTCGTCGAAGGGCACCTCCGCGTGCGCGAACGCGTCGAGCACGGCGCCACGCGTCCTGGCCACCAGGTCGCGGCCCGACCCGACGTCGGCCGGCAGCTCGGCGCGGACGGCCACGGTGTTGACGAAGAAGCCGACCAACTCGTCCTGCTCGGCGGTGCGGCGACCGCTGTGCGGTACCGCGACCGCGAAGTCGGTGACCCCGGCCAGCCGGGCGAGCAGCAGTTGCCAGGCCGCGAACAGCACCGTGAACGGGGTGGTCCCGGCCGCGCTCGCCAGGTCCCGGACCCGGCCGACGACCGCCGAGGGCAGTCGCAGGCCGACCTCGCCCGCGGTCCAGTCGGCGACGGCGGGGCGGGGACGGTCGGTCGGCAGCCGCAACGCGGGCAGGTCCGCGAGCCGCCGCGCCCACCAGTCGAGTCCCGCACCCCGGTGCTGCGTGCGCTCCCACGCGGCGTGGTCGGCGCACTGGAGTGCCGGTGGCGGCGGCCAGTCGTCGGGTGCCAAGCGGTACAACAGGTCCATTTCGGACAGCAGGATTCGCTGGGACACCGCGTCGGTCGCGATGTGGTGACAGGTGAGCGCCAGTACATGGTGGTCCGGTGCGAGCCGGAACAGCACCGCGCGCAGTGGCGGCGCCGCGTCCAGTACGAACGGCCGCGCGATCTCGGCGGCCACCTCCTCGGCCAGCTCCGATTCCGTCACGTCCACAGTGGACAGAGGAACGGCGGCGGCCGGTCCGGGGAGTGCGACCGGTTCCCCGTCGACCTCGGCGAACCGGCTGCGGAGCACGTCATGGCGCGCCGCGAGCCCGCGAACCGCCAGGTACAGCCGTGACTCGTCCAGCTCGCCCCGGATGCGCAGCACCGTGGGGGAGTTGTAGGCGGCGCTGCCCGGATCGAGCGCCGCGGCGAACCACAGCCTGCGCTGCGCGGACGACAGCGGCGCGGGCGCGGCCGGATCCGCACGCGCGACGAGCGGCCGGTCCGCACCGGTGGACTCCTCGGCGATTCGCGCGGTGAAGTCGGCGAGCACCGGGTGGTCGAACAGGGTCCGTACCGTGATCCGGCGGCCCAGTCGCGCGTGCAGCAGGCCGACCACGCGGGTCGCCGCCAGCGACCGGCCGCCGAGCGCGAAGAAGTCGCTGTCCGGGCCGATCCTGTCGACCCGCAGGCACGTCCGCCACACCTGCGCGACGGCCGCCTCGGCGGCCGACAGCGGCGCGGCCGCGGCCGGGTCGGCGACAGGTGCTGGCGGGAGCCCGCGCCGGTCGAGCTTTCCGTTGGGCAGCAAGGGGAGCGTGTCCAGCGTGCGCCACGCGCTCGGCACCATGTATGCGGGCAGCAGCCGCCGCGCCTGGCGTCCGACGGCCGCCGCGTCGACGGACGCGGGGGTGAGATAGCCGACCACGTGGGCGTCCACGCCGTCCTCGGCCACCACCACCGCCGCGTCGTCCACACCGGACAGTCCACGCAGTACCGACTCGACCTCGCCGAGTTCGAACCGGTTGCCCCGCACCTTCACCTGGCCGTCGGCGCGGCCGAGGAACTCAAGCGTCGCGTCCGGACGCCACCGGACCAGGTCACCGGTGCGGTAACAGCGCTCGCCCGGCCGCACGGGGTCGGCGACGAACGCGGCCGAGGTCAGCTCGGGCCGTGCCCGGTAGCCGGTCGCCACGCCGGTGCCGCCGATCCACAGCTCGCCGACGGCGCCGGGCGGTGCGAGCCGGTCCGCCTCGTCCACCACGTACAGCCGGACGCCGGGTATCGGCGAGCCGATCGGCACGCGTGCGTGCTCGTCGCCGACGACCCGGTGCATGGCCGCCGAGACCGTGGTCTCGGTCGGGCCGTAGCCGTTCCACAGCTCGGCGACCAGCGGTCGTACCGTCGCGGCGAGGTCCGGGTCGAGCACCTCGCCACCGAGCATCAGCCGCAGCCCGGGGGCGCCCGGCCAGCCGGCGGCGAGCAGTATCCGCATGCTCGTCGGCGTAAGTTCGGCGACAGTGACCCCGCTCTCGGCGATCCGCCGCGCGAGCTGGTGGCCGTCGACGGCGCAGTCGCGGTCGGCGACGACGCAGCGGGCACCGGTGACGAGGGGCCACCACAGTTCCTCGGCGGACACGTCGAACGCGAGCGGCGCGAGCGCGAGCATCGCGTCGTTCGGTGTCATGCCGGGGCGGCGCGCCCGGGAGCGGACGAACGCGTGCAGGTTCGCGTGGCTGACCTCGACGCCCTTGGGCCGCCCCGTCGAGCCGGACGTGTACAGCACGTAGGCCAGCGCGTCACCCGCTGGCAGCACCGGCGCGAACGCCACGCCGTCGACTCTCTCGTCCGCGCTCTCGTCCGCACTGACCACGCGCAGGCCGGGCACCGCGTCGGCGACCGCCGTCGCCACCGGCAGCGCCGCGCCGCGCGTGAGCACGGCCCGCGGGCCGGCCTCGCCCGCGAGCTGGACCAACCGCGCCACCGGCTGCTCGGTGTCGAGCGGAAGATACGCCGCACCTGCCCGCCACACGGCCAACAGCGCCGCGGGCAGGAACTCGTCGCGCGGCAGGCACACCCCAACCGTGTCCCCGGCCGCCACCCCGGACGCGTGGAGTACCCGAGCGATCCAGTCGGCGTGGCCGACCAGTTCCGCGTACGTGAGCTGCCCACCCGCCGAGGACACCGCGATCGCGTCCGGTGTCCTGGACGCGGTGCGCCAGACCGCGTCCGGCACGTCGCGCGCGTCCAGCGCGGGCAGCCCGGGGCCGGTGCCCCACCGGGTCAACTCGGTGAGTTCCCGGTCCGCCACCAGGTTCAGCGCGGACAGTGGAGTGTCCGGTGTGGACACCACGGTGTGCAGCAGGTGCAGCAGGGAACGGGTGAACCAGCGGGCGCGGGCGGGGGAGATCCACGACGGGTCGTGCTCGACGATCAGCTCGGCGCCGTCGACGTGGGTGTTCACGAACACCGTCAGCGGGTTGTGGCTGCCGCCGGTCGGTAACTCGCCGAGCAGGTCGAGCCGGGTGCCCGGTCCGTGCACCGACATCGGCAGGCCGTCGGGCTGCACCGCGATCGACACGGGCGTGAGCGGCACCCCGGCTGGCCGGTCGCCGTCCCACAGGCCGGCGAGCTCACCGCCGGGCAGACCGCCGTGGTCGAGGGCGCGCACCGCCGAGGACATGGTCGTGCGCAGCAGATCGCGGACCGAGGTGTCCGGCGTGAGCCGCAACCGGACCGGCAGCACGTCGGCCAGCGGCCCGACGGTGTGCTCGACCTCGGGCAGGTCCCGTCGCGCGACCGCCATCCCCAACAGCACGTCCTGGCCGCGCACCAGCTCACCGACCAGCACCCCCAGCGCCGACAGGTACACCGCGAACGGCGTCACCCCGGCCGACTCGGCGAGCGCGCGCACCGCCGACCACAGCGACCCGGGCAGCGGCCTGCTGATCCGCTCCCCGAGGAACCGCTGGGCACCGTGCGCGGCGCGGTCGAACAGCGCGTCCGGCGGAGTCGCCCCAGCCAGCGCGTCCGACCAGTACGCCACCAGCCGGTTCCGTTCGCCCGGCACGTCCGCGAGCGCGCGTTCCCGCAGCGCCACCGCCCCGACCTGCGCGAAGGACGCCGTTGGCGTGCCGGCCAGTTCGGCCATGAGCACGCCGACGGACGCGCCGTCCGTGGCGATGTGGTCGGACACGACGACCAGGTCGGCCACGTCGTCGGCGAGCCGGAGCACCGTGATCCGCAACAGGGGCGTGTCCGTGGTGAGGTCGAACGCGTGCCGGGCGGCGGCCCCGGCCAGTTCCCCGGCCCGGCGGTCCGTGTCGGCCAGCCCGCGCAGGTCGTGCACGTCCACCGGTACCCGCACCGGCGGGCCGACCACCATGACCGGTTCGCCGTCGCGGTCGCCGATCCGGCCGCGCAGCACCTCGTGCCGCGCCACGATCGCGTCCGCGGCGTCGCGCAGCGCGGGCACCGACACCGGACCGTGCAGCCGCAGCCGCCAGGCGACGGTCGTCGCGGTGCCGGTCGAGCCGAGCTGGGCGAGTGTCCACAGGTCCCGCTGCGTGCCGGTCAGTGGGTAGGTCTCGCGGCCCAGGCCCGCCGCGGCCGGCCCGTCCCGCAGGGTGTCCGCGAGTGCCAGGCTCCCGCCGGTGACCAGCGGCGCGAACACCTCGGCGACGGACGCGCCGAGCACGCCACGCGACTCGTCGCCGGGGGTCGCCCCCGCCAGCACGTCGCGGTGCGCCACCTGGACGCCGCTCGCCCGGCCGGTGGCGCCGGACGGGTAGCTCACGTACGCGAGGTCCGTGCCGGCACCCCGCACGCCCGGAGCGGTCGTGCGGGCGCGGTCGACGTCCCCGACGGCCAGCGCCGGCACGTCCGCGAGCGCGGCCGGACCCGCGTCGTCCACCACCACCAGCGACAGCCCGGCGTCGGGGACGATCGACGTGCCGTGCGTCGGGGGAGCGTCCGGGTCCAGCAACACGAAGGCGCACCCCGCCTTCAACACCCCGAGCAGCGCGGGCACCAGCCACCGGCCGCGGCGCAGGCACACACCGACCAGGTCACCCCGGGTCACCCCGCGATCGAGCAGGGCGTGCGCGACCGCGTTCGCGGCCGCGTCCAGCTGGGCGTAGGTCAGCCGCTCGTCGCCGGCGACCAGCGCACAGCGATGGGGTGTCCTGCTCGCCTGCTCCTCGAACGCCTCGTGTACCCGGTCGAACACATCCAGATCCGCTCGCAACCCGCTGAACCCCTCATGACACGTCCGGACATCCGGACATCCGCCGTGGCCGTGTGATCCGACCGCGCTCGATGTTGCTGATGCCCCCATGCCGTCAGCCCGGCGCGTCTCACCAGCGACAACGTCGGCCGGCGGTCCGCTTTCCGCATGGTAGAGCGCACTGTGCCAAAAGGAGTGTGGTTTGCCGACGATTCTGATCGAAGTTGTTCGAACGCCGGACGCCTGCTCACACTCAGTCCGCGGTCCCTCTCTCTCGGACACCCCCGCCGTGGAATCACGGCGGTGCCGCTTTCCTCGCGCCGGGCCGTTGACGGTGGCCGGGGGCCTTATTACGTTGTGGCCGTGCTGCGTCATATCGCGCCCGTGGCGGCGATCCTGCTCCTGCTGGGCGCGGTGCCGGCGACCGCGACCGCCGAGTCACCGTCGCTGGTCTGGAGCCCGTGCGGCAGCACCCCGGACAGCCGGCTGGAGTGCGCGACGCTGCGGGTGCCCCTGAACTACCGAGATCCGGGCGGCGCGACCATCGAGCTCGCGATCTCGCGGCTGCCGGCGTCGGATCCGGCCCGGCGTCGCGGCGTGCTGCTGACCAACCCTGGCGGCCCCGGCGGCAGTGGGCTCGGAATGCCGGAGTACGTCCCCCAGTTGCTGGCCAGCCAGCCGGAGGTGACCGCGACGCACGACGTGATCGGGATGGACCCTCGGTTCGTCGGCCGGTCAACGCCGGCCACCTGCGGCCTCACGCCGGCGGAGATGACCACCGCGCACTGGCCGGGACCGGGCGGTTTCGACGCCGAGGTGGCCAGGGCCAGGTCCATCGCCGCCAAGTGCGCGCGGTCGGCCGGCGACGTGCTGGCGTACGCGACCACGGCGAACGTCGCCAGGGACGTCGACCGGATCCGGGCGGCACTCGGCGAGCAGAAGCTGTCCTACCTCGGGTACTCCTACGGCACCACCATCGGCCGCGCCTACGCCGCGCTGTTCCCTCGGCGGGTGGACCGCTTCGTCCTGGACAGCAACGTCCACCCGGAGTGGTCGGGCAGGCGGGCCGACCGCCAGTGGGGGCCGAACTTCGAACGGATGCTGGGGCTGTTCGGCACCTTCGCCTCGGCCAGGAACGAGACCTTCGGACTTGGCGCGGATCCGACCGCGGTGCGGGGCGCTTTCGACGCGCTGATCGACGAGGCGGCGGTCAGCCCGATCCCGTCCGGGGAGTTGCGGTTCACCGCGGCGGACCTCCGCGCGATCAGCTTCCGGCTGCTGTACGCGGAGAACCGGTTCACCCTGCTCGGCCGGTTCCTCGCCACGGTGCGGGCCCACCAGCCGCTGCCGGCCGACATCGCCTTCCTGGCCGGCCTCCGCTCCGACGCCGCGCCCCCCGGCGCGCCGGCGGACAACTTCGTCGCCGTCTTCTGGCTGGTCAAGTGTGGTGACCGCGCCTTTCCGCGCGACGTCGAGCGGTACCGGCGGGAGTTCGCGGCCGACAGCGCCGCCTACCCGTTCCTCGGGCCGGCCATGTCGAGCATCTCGCCGTGCGCGTTCTGGCCGGCGGTCCCGCGCGAGCCGCTGCCCTCGGCGACCGGCGGCCAGGTCTCCCTGCTGCTGATCAACTCCACCGGCGACCCGGCGACGCCCTACGCGGGCGCCCTGGCCACCCGCACGCTGCTGCCCCGGTCGCGGCTGGTGACCGTGCCGGTCAGCCACCACGCGGTGCTCGGCGAGTACCCCAACACCTGTGTCGAGCAGACGGCCGGCGGCTACCTCACCACCGGCCGGCTGCCCCGGCACGACGTGCGCTGCCCGGCCACTTCCGACCCGGGTACCGCCTCAGAGTAGGACGGGCACGCTCTCGACCCCGCCGGCGATCCGGTTGGTGCGTACGCCGATGTCGTCCACATCGACGGCGAGGCGCATCGTCGGGAAGCGGCCGAACAGCGCGGGGAACACCGTCCGCAGCTCGATGCGGGCGAGGTTCGCGCCGATGCACACATGGGCGCCGTGACCGAAGGCGACGTGCACGTTGGGGGAGCGGTCGGCGGTGAACGTGTTCGGGTCGGGGAAGGCGGCCGCGTCCTGGTTCGCGGCGTCGACGGAGACCAGTACGGCGTCGCCCCTGGCGATGCGCACGCCACCGATCTCGACGTCATCGTGGGCGTAGCGCAGCAGGCCGCCGGTGGAGCTGGTGGCCGACAGCCGCAGGATCTCCTCGACGGTCGGCTGCACCTGCCCGTCCGGGTCGGCGACGAACCGGTCGCGCCTGCTGGTGTCACTGAGCAGGAACAGGGTGCCGAGCGCGATCCGGGTCGAGGTGGTCTCGTGGCCGGCGAACAGCAGGCCGGCGGCCAGCCGGGACAGGTCCTCGTCGGTGAAGGTCGGGTCCTCGGCCTGCACCGTGACCATGTCGGTGACCACATCCGGTTGCGGGTCCTGACGTTTCACCGCCGCCAGGTTCGCGGTGTAGGCCATGAACTCCGCCATCGCCGCCTCGCCGTCGGCGCCGCCGTCGAGCAGCGCGATGCGTTCGGACAACTGGCGGAAATGGCCTCGGTCAGCGAACGGCACGCCGAGTAGTTCGCAGATCACCAGTACCGGCAACGGAAAAGCCAGCAGTTCGGTCAGGTCGACCGGCTCACCGGGGCGCGCGGCGTTCGCGGCGGCCATGTCGTCGAGGCAGCGCTGGGTGAGCTCGTCGATGTGCTCGGTCAACGCGCGCATCCGGTGGGCGGAGAACGCGGGCGCGAGCATGCGGCGCATCCGCCTGTGCTCGTGTTCCTCGGTGTCGTAGTTCCCGCTCGGCCCCGACTGCAGTGCCGCCCGCGAGATGCGGGCCGCCTGTTCCGGCGCGGGATGGGAACGGCCGAACCGGTTGTCCCGGAAGACCTCGCGGACGTTGTCGTAGGAGGTCACCAACCAGGCGAGGTCACCGGCCGGCGTGACCACCCTGGAGATCGGCGACCGGCTGCGCAGCTTGGCGTACAGGGGCGCGATCTCCAGCGCGTTGCGCCGGTCGAAGGGCAGCCGGGGCGCGTCGGTCTCCGGAGTGGTGGTCTCAGCGGCGGTCATCCAGGTTCCTCCATTTGGCGAAGAGTGTCCAGCCAGGTTCGTTCCTCGGTGAGCGTGCGACCGACCCGCGCCAGCACCGCGCGGCTCCAGGAATCGGCCTGCCGCGCGGCGATGGCCGCCAACCGGGCGGCCTCGGCGGCGATCGCGCGGTCGCGGGTGTCGAGCACCTCGGCGCGTTCGTCTGGCCGCAGCCAGCTGAAGTTCCCCACTCTGGCGAGGAACTCCTCGTCGTTGAGGGCCAGCTCCTCCGGGAAGTCGGCGAGCATGTCGTGCAACAGTTCCCGGCCGACCTCGGTGATCGTGTACACGTGCCGGGGCGGTTTGGCCTGCTGCTCCTCCGCGCTACGGGTCACGGCCGCGGCGTCGACGAACCGCCGCAGCGTCGGATAGAGCGAGTTGTTCGACAGGGCACGCCCGGCCGAGGCCTCCACCGCTTTGCGCAGCTCGTAACCATGCATCGGCTCCTTGGCGAGCCGGGAGAGCAGCAGGATCTCGATCCACACCTAAGTCACCGTAACCTAGTTTCGGGTGACCTCGCAACGACCGTGAGTCAACCTTTGCGCATCAGGCCGTAGAGCGTGGCGTGCAGAATCGGGAGGGCGCCCGCCGTGGTGAGCTCGGCGCGGGAACGGAGAATGCCGCAGTCGGGGCGGGACAGCGACGGCGTGACCCCGAGAACGGTGATCCGGCCGGTCAGCACGTCCCCCGGCCGGACCGGTCGCAGCCAGCGCAGCTCGTCCACCCCGGGGGAGACCTCCACCGCACTGTCGCGCAGTACGGCGTCGACGTAGAGGCGCATGAGAATCGCCGCGATGTGCCAGCCGCTGGCGATCAGGTCGTCGTCCTGGTCGCCGCCGAGATGGCGTGGCTGTGGGTCGAACTGGGTGGCGAACTCGACGATCTCGGCGGCGGAGACCGACCGGCTGCCCAACTCGAACACGTCGCCGACCTGGAAGTCCTCAAGATGGCGCACGCTGCCCCACCTCGAGCTCGGCCGCCAGCCGGGGGAACAGCGCGAGCACGTTGTCCCGGCCGACCAGGTTCTGGTCCAGCCCGGGAGCCTCGCCGATCCGGCGGCGGGTCGCGGCCACCACCGGGTCGGTCATGAACGGGAAGTCCGTGCCGAACAGGATGTGCGCGTCGTCGGTGACCGCGCGCAGGCACGCCAGCGCGCCGGCGCCGGCGGACTGCGCCGTCTCGTAGTAGAGCCCGGCGAGCTGCGCGCCGACGTCCTCGGAACCGCCGTCCCGGCCGGCGAGTACCCACGTACTGGCCAGCTCCAGTCGCCAGGACAGGTACGGGATGGTGCCGCCGGCGTGTGCCAGCACCACCCGCAGCCTCGGATACCGCCGCAGCGCGCCGGAGAACACCAGCTGGGCCACCGCGCGCGTGGTGTCCATGACGAACTCGACGAGCGGCGGCGGAACCCGCGAGGTCAGCTCCGGTCCCCCTCTGCAGGAACACCGGCTGGAGGGGTTGGGATGCAGGAACACCACCGCCGCGCGCCGGTCCAGCTCGGCCAGCACCGGCTCGAAGGTGGGATCACCGAGGTAGAGCCCGCCGGGCAGGCCGGCGCTGACCACCACCCCGTCCGCGCCGAGCTCGTCGAAGCCGTGGGCGATCTCGGCCAGGCTCGCCGGCACGTCCGGCAGGGGCAGCGTCAGCAGGGTGGCGAACCGGTCCGGCCGGTCCCGAACCACCGAGGCCGACAGCTCGTTGGCCAGCCGGACCAGTTCGCCGCCCTGCCCGCCGGGCAGGGCGGCCACCGGATCGGGCAGCAGCACCGACAGCACCGCCGCGTCGATCCCGTTGCCGTCCATGACGCGTAGGGAGTCGGCGAGGGTCCAGGTCGGCACCGGCACCCCCGGCGCCATCTCGGTGATCCCGTGCCGGCGCAGCGCGGCCGCCAGCTCCGGGTGATAGCTGTGGTGGTGCACGTCCACCCAGCCGACTCCCGCCGTCACCGGCGCGCCTCCTCATGGAGAATCATGCTGGCACCTCACACCTTTTCGGTGATGTTCGGGAGTTCGCCGAGCGACGCCTCGAGTTCGCCCGCCGGGATCTCGAAGTCCTCGAGCGTGCCGGCCAGGAACGAGTCGAACGCCGCCAGGTCGAAGTGGCCGTGACCGGAGAAGCCGAACAGGATCGTCCGCGCCTCGCCGGCCTCCTTGGCGGCCATCGCCTCCTGCACCGCGCCGCGCAGGGCGTGCGAGGACTCCGGTGCCATGACGAAGCCCTCGTGCCTGGCGAACCGGATCGCCTCGCGGAACACCTCGTTCTGCTGGTAGGCCCGCGCCTCGACGTAACCCTGGTCGTGCAGCAGGCACAGCGTCGGCGCGTCGCCGTGGAAGCGCAGCCCGCCGGCGTGGATCGGCGGCGGGATGAAGCCGTGGCCGACGGTCCGCATGTACAGCAGCGGACCGAGTCCGGCGGTGTCCGGGTAGTCGTAGCGGTAGGCGCCTCGGGTCAGCGTCGGGCAGGCGGCGGGCTCGGCGGCGACGAACCTGGTGTTCGGCCGTTCGCCGGACAACCGGTCGGCCATGAACGGGAAGGCCAGCCCGGAGTAGTTGGAACCGCCGCCGACACACCCGACGACCACGTCCGGGTAGTCGCCGGCCATCGCCAACTGCCGCTTGGCCTCGAGACCGAGCACGGTCTGGTGCAGGACAACGTGGTTCATCGCCGAGCCGAGCGCGAAGCGGGTGTCGTCGCGGCTGAGGGCGTCCTCGACCGCCTCGCTGATCGCGATGCCGAGGCTGCCCGGCGACTCCGGGTCCTTGGCCAGGATGTCCCTGCCGGCCTGCGTGCGGGTGGTGGGGGAGGAGAACACCTCGGCGCCCCAGTTCTGGATGAGCAGCCGGCGGTGGGGCTTCTGCTGGTAGGACGCGGCCACCATGTAGACGGTGACCTCGACGTCGAACAGGCTGCCGGCGAACGACAGCGCCGAGCCCCACTGGCCGGCGCCGGTCTCGGTGGTCACCCGGCGCACGCCCTGCTTGGCGTTGTAGTAGACCTGCGGCACCGCGGTGTTCGGCTTGTGCGAGCCGGGGGGAGAGGCCGCCTCGTACTTGAAGTAGATCTTGGCCGGGGTGTCCAGCGCCCGCTCCAGCCGTTCGGCCCTGACCAGCGGGGTCGGTCGCCAGATCCGGTACACGTCCTGGACCTGCTCGGGGATGTCGATCCACCGCTCCTGGGAGAACTCCTGCTCGATCACCGCCTGCGGCAACAGTTGCTCCAGGTCGGCCGCCTGCAGTGGTTCGTGTGTTTCCGGGTGTAGGTAGCCGGGCAGCGGCGTCGGCAGATCCGGCAGGATGTTGTACCACTGCTCGGGCATGTCCTGCTCACTGAGCACGAATTTCTTCATCACGGGTCCTTCTGCCTAGAACATCGGGTCGGCGGTCGGTGCGCGCAGCGTGCCCAAATGCTTGTGCCACAGGTGGTCCGGGTTCTGTTCCACCTCTTTGGTTATTTCCTTCATCTTGGTGAGCGCGGCGGGCACCGAGCCGTCCCACACGTCACCCTGCAACATTTTCAGTACGTCGATCCGGTAGCGGGGGTCGGCCACGAACGCGGTGAACAGCACGTTCAACCGGTAGTAGATGGAGATGAACTCGTACCAGTTCTTGACCGCGTTGCGCATCTTGGTCTCGAACCCGGTGAAGGCCTGCTTTCGGAACCCGCCGTTCTCCGCCGCCGCGATGATGTCGTACGACGCGATGCGCGCGCTGTTCATGGCGACGCTGACCCCGCTGGAGAAGATCGGGTCGACGAAGCGCGCGGCGTCGCCGACCATCAGCCAGTTGTCGCCGCAGATCTGCTTCATGGCGTAGCTGTAGTCGCCCTCCGGCTTGAACGGCCGGATCCGCTCCGCCTGGCGCAACGCGTCCCGCAGGTCGGGGCGGCTGCCGATGTAGTCCCAGAAGAACGTCTCCCAGTCGGCATTGGCCGCGGTGAAGTGCTTCTTCTGGGTCACCACGCCGACGCTGGTGACCGTGTCGGTGATCGGGATCTGCCAGACCCAGGTGTCGGTGATCGGCAGGAAGTGGATGAAGATGAAGTCGGTCTGCTCCTTGTCCGCCGACAGCGCCGCCCGGTCGAGCCCGTCGAACCAGGTGTGCACGGCGTACTGGTTGAAGACCGGGTCGGGCACCTTGACCCGCAGTTGCCGGCCGAGGAAGGTCTGCCGGCCGCTGGCATCGACCACCATGCCGACCGGGACCGACACCTCGCGCCGTCCCATGGAGAACACCACCTTCGGCGGTGTGTCGTCCAACTGGACGCGCGCGACGCGGACCCCCTGGTAGACCTTGGTGCCCAACGACTCGGCGTGCTGCAACAGCAACTGGTCGAACAACCCCCGGTCGACGTGGTAGGTGTACTCCTGGGTCACGCCGGGCTGCTCACGCAGGTTGAACTGGATCTCGGCGTTGCGGAACCCGTGCGAGAGCTGGTATCCGAGATCGGGGATCTCGCCGGAGACCGCCGAGGTCCAGGCCGCGCCGTACTTGCGGGGGAACTCGCCCTTGCGGGTCAGGTCACCGTTGTCGATCTTCGACAACGCGCCGATGTCGGCCAGTACCGGTGTGGTGGCCGGGATCAGCGACTCACCGACATGCGGTCTCGGGAAGACCTCGCCCTCGAAGATCACGCACCGCAGACCCGCCATGGACAGGTACGAGGCGATGGTCGAGCCGGCAGGGCCGCCGCCGATGATCCCGACGTCGTAGTCCACATCGGACACAGTGCCTCCTTATCGGTCGTCGCGTAGGCCGACGACCAGCGCGGTGATGCTGTTCAGGTCCTTGAAGTTGGCGCCGACCAGTGACTCCGGCGGCACGTCGATCCCGAACTGGTCGCGGATGAAGCCGACCAGCCGGGTGGTGCTCAGTGAGTTGAGAATTCCCCATTCCAGCAGCGGCGCGTCCGGTTCGATCGTGTCGACGCTGGCGTTCAACACTTGATCCACCAACCATTTTCGGATTGTGTCAAGCACCTCTGGATCAGACATACGGCCGATGCTAGCGACCACGCATGCTGGTCGACCTCCGTCGAATCGCTGAATTCGCTCCTCCCAAATGACCTGACACTTGTGGTGAGGACGGTGTTCGAAAGATGGCGGCACATCGGTGGAGGACGGGACCGGCGCAATACTCATAGCATCGCCAGTCGTGGATTTCGAATGGTCGGCCGAACAGGTCAGCACGTACCAGCGGATCGTGGAGAGGACCAGCGAATGGCCACCCCCGGCCGGACCGTTCCTCAGTCGTGCCGACTGGGCAAGGTGCGCTGAGCTCGGCCTGGTCGGGCTGAGCGTGCCGAGCGGGTACGGCGGCCAGGGACACGGCTTCCTCACCACCGCGAGAGCAGCCGAGGCGTTCGGCCGGGGCAGCCAGGACATGGGGCTGGTGTTCGCCGCCATGGCCCACCTGTTCGCCTGCGCCATGCCCATCGCCGAACACGGCGGCGAGGAACTGCGCGCGCGGGTACTGCCGAAGCTGTGCTCGGGGGAGTGGATCGGCGCCAACGCGATCACCGAGGACGGCGCGGGATCGGATGTCACCTCGGTGGCCACGCGGGCCGTGCGCGACGGCGACGGCTACCTGCTGACCGGCACGAAGACGTTCGTGAGCAACGGCCCGATCGCCGACGTGTTCCTGGTCTACGCCAGCACCGACCCCGAGTTCGGGCACCTCGGGCTGAGCGCGTTCGTCGTGCGTAGGGACACCCCCGGGCTGACCGTCAGCGAGCCGTTCGCCAAGCTCGGCCTCGGCACCTGCCCGGCCGGCACCGTCACGCTGGACGGCTGCCGGGTCGAGGGCGGCGACCGGATCGGCGCGGAAGGGCGGGGTGCCGCGATCTTCCAGAGCTCGATGCGCTGGGAACGCACCTGTCTGTTCGCCGCCTACCTCGGCCAGGCCGAGCGGCTGATCGAGCGGTGCGTCGCGCACGCGAGCACCCGCCGCCAGTTCGGCCGGCAGATCGGCGCCAACCAGGGCGTCTCCCACCGCATCGCGCGTCTGCGACTGGGCCTCGAGTCGGCCAGGTTGCTGCTGTGGCAGGCATGTTGGCGGCTGGACAGGGGCGAACGGGCGGTGCTGGACACCGCGATGGCCAAGCTCGCGGTCAGCGAGGGCGCGGTGGACACCGCGCTGGCCGCACTGCGGATCTTCGGCGGGGCGGGCGTCCGGGTGGACGCCGGTATCGAACGCGAGCTGCGCGACGCCCTGCCGAGCACGATCTTCTCCGGAACCTCCGAGATGCAACTCGAACAGATCGCTGAGGAGTTGGGCCTGTGAGACTGCACGAGCTGGTGGCCATGAGCGCGCGGCGGAGCCCGGACGCGCTGGCCGTGGTGACCGCCGACGAGCAGGTCAGCTACGCACTGCTCGACGACGAGGCGAACCGGGCGGCCAGCATGCTCGCCGAGGCCGGGGTCGGCCGAGGCGACCGGGTGGCGCTGTGGTTGGACAAGTCGGTACAGGCGGTCGCCGCGATGCAGGGCGTGCTCCGGCTGGGCGCCGCCTATGTGCCGATCGACCCGCTCAATCCCCTCGACCGGGCGGCGGCGATGATCAGGGACTGCGCTCCCCGCGTGGTGCTGACCGACCCCGACCGCGCGGCGCTACTGCGTGCCGTCGGCGTGCGCGCCGCGTTGTTGACCGAGCGCCCGCCGCCGACCGTGCCGGCCGAACCACCGCCCGACCCCGGGACCGGCGATGACGACCTCGCCTACATCCTCTACACCTCCGGCTCGACGGGAACGCCGAAGGGCGTCTGCGTCTCCCACCGGAACGCGCTGTCCTTTGTGGACTGGATGGCCGGCGAGCTCGGTGCCCACCAGGCCGACCGGTTCGCCAACCACGCCCCGTTCCACTTCGACCTGTCCGTACTCGACCTCTACGTCGCCTTCCGCGCCGGCGCGTCGGTGCACCTCATCCCGCCGCAGCTGGCCTACGCACCGAGCCTGCTGGTCTCCTTCGTCGAGGACAACGAGATCACGGTCTGGTACTCGGTCCCGTCGGTCCTGGTGATGATGGCCCGCGACGGCGGCCTGCTCGCGGCCCGGCTGCCGGCGCTGCGGGCGGTGATCTTCGCCGGCGAGCCGTACCCGATCGGACATCTGCGCAGGCTGCGCGCCCACCTGCCGGCCGCCCGGTTCCTCAACCTGTACGGCCCGACCGAGACCAACGTGTGCACCTGGCACGAGGTGACCAACGCCGACCTCGCCCCGGAACGCACCAGCCCGGTGCCGATCGGACGGGCCTGCTCCGGTGACCGCGTGTGGTCGGTGCGGGCCGACGGCACGCGCACGGCACCCGGCGAGGAGGGCGAGCTGGTCGTCGCCGGGCCGACGGTGATGCTCGGGTACTGGGGCCGGCCGCCGACCGACGGGCAGCCCTACCGCACCGGCGACCGGGTCGTGCGGCGTGTCGACGGCGGCTACGAGTACCTCGGCCGGCGCGACGGCATGGTCAAGCTGCGCGGCCACCGCGTGGAGATCGGCGAGATCGAGGAGGTGCTGCAGACCCACCAGGACATCGACGAGGCGGTCGTCGTGCTGGCCGGCACGGGTCTGGACTCCCGGCTGGTCGCGTTCGTCGTGCCCGCGACCGGCGGCGCGGGACCGAACCTGCTCGAGGTCAAACAGCACTGCGCGGCCGGGTTGCCCAGGCACATGATCGTCGACGCGGTGCGTCCCGTCCCCGAGCTTCCCCGTACCGCCAACGGCAAGATCGACCGGCGCGGACTGTCGGCGCTGGCCGACGGGCTGGTGACCGCCGGATGACCCCGCCCCCGCCGCTCGCCCCCGACCAGGTGCTCATTCTGCTCGTGCAGCTGGCCGCCCTGCTGACGCTGGCCATCGGCCTTGGCCGGCTCGCCGGTCGGCTGAACCTGCCGCCGGTGGCCGGCGAACTGCTCGCCGGTGTGCTGCTCGGCCCGTCCCTGCTCGGCCAGCTGAGCCCGTCGGTGCAGCACTGGCTGTTCCCGGCCGACGCCGCGCAGGCCAACCTGCTCGACGCGATCGGCCTGCTCGGGGTGCTGTTGCTGGTCGGGGTGGCCGGCGCGCACGTCGACCTGGGGCTGGCCAGGCGCAGAATGGCGGTCGCGGCCAGCGTGAGCATCGGCGGTCTGGTGGTGCCGCTCGGCCTGGGCATCGGGGTGGCCTACCTGGCACCGGCCTCACTGTTGCCGGCACAGCACGACCGCCTGGTGTTCGCGCTGTTCTTCGGCGTCGCGATGGCGGTGTCGGCGATCCCGGTGATCGCCAAGACCCTGGCGGACATGCGGTTGCTGCACCGGGATGTCGGCCAGTTGACGCTGATCGCCGGGATGGTCAACGACATCGTCGCCTGGTTCCTGCTGTCGGTGGTCTCGGCCATGGCCACCGTCGGCCTCGCGGCCGGACCGCTCGCCCGGTCGGTGGCCTTCCTGGTCGGCTTCGTCGTGCTGGCCGCGGTGCTCGGCAGACCGTTGGTGCGCCACGCGATGCGGCTCGCGGCCCGCTCGGCGGATCCGGCGCCCAGCATCGCGACCGCGGTGGTGATCGTGCTCTGCGGCGCCGCCGCCAGCCACGCGATCGGCCTCGAACCGGTCTTCGGCGGGTTCGTCGCCGGCATCCTGCTCGGCTCGCGCCGGCTGGTCGACCCGGCACGCCTCGCTCCGCTGCGCACGGTCGTGCTCGGCGTGCTGGCACCGATCTTCCTGGCCACCGCGGGGTTGCGGATGGACCTCAGCGTCCTCGGCGATCCCGGCATCCTGCTCGCCACCGTGGTCGTGCTGGTGGTGGCGATCGTCGGCAAGTTCGTCGGGGCCTACCTCGGGGCGCGGGTGGGCAAGCTGGGGCACTGGGAGGGGCTGGCCATCGGCGCCGGCCTGAACGCGCGCGGTGCCGTCGAGCTGATCGTGGCGTTGGTCGGCCTGCGTCTGGGCGTGCTGGATGTCGCGGCGTACACGGTGATCGCGCTGGTCGCGGTGGTCACCTCACTGATGGCGCCGCCCGTGCTGCGGGTGGCGATGGCCCACATCAGTCAGAACGCCGAGGAACGGCTTCGTCAGTCCGATCAGCGGGACTGGACAGATCCGGCTCCCGCCCGGACGACCTGACCGGCGCGTACAGCCCGACCAGCAGCCCGACGACGACCACCAGCACCCCGAGCAGGTCCGAGCCGCTGACCGTGCCGGTGCCCAACGCCAGCACCCCGACGATCGTGCCGATCGGGAGGAAACCGGAGAACAGCCCGGCACGGTCGGCCCCCAACCGGGGCAGGGCGTCGTACCAGCAGTAGAACGCGAACGCCGTGACCACCACCGCCAGGTAGCCGAGCGCGACCGTCTCGGTCGCGCTCGGCGCGCGGAGGATCTCGGTCGGGTCGGCGAGCAGGGCCGCGATCAGCAGCAGCGGGACGGCCGCCGCCGCCGAGTAGGCCGACACCCGCAGCGCCCCGAGCTTGGGCAGCAGCGGCACCGCCAGCAGGGAGAACCCCACCTCGCCGGCGAGCGCGCCGATGGCCAGCAGCACGCCGAGCGGGGTCGCGCCGCCGAGCCCGATCGTCAGTCCGGCGCCACCGGCGACCACCACCGCGGCCGTCACCACCCTCGGCGACGGCCGCTGTCTGTTCGACAGCGGTACGACCAGCGCGAGCACGATCGGCACGGTGGCCACGATGGTCCCGACGGTCGCCGGTTCGGCGTGCCGGGTGGACTCCACGATGAACACGTTGAAGGCGGCCAGCCCGGTGGCGGCCAGCGCCACCACGAGCAGCACGTCCCGGCGCGTCAACCGGACCTTCGGCAGGCCCTTGAGCCGGATCAGGAGGAACAGCAGCAGCGCGCCGGCGGCGTAGCGCACTGCCTGACCTCCGTAGACCGGATAGCTGTGCAGCTGCGGTGAGACGGCGGTGAGGGTGCCGACGCAGAACATCGCCGTGGCGGCCCCCACCATCCCGCGCGGGCTTGGCATGCGGTCACCCATGCGCGGTGGCCAACCGGTATCGCGGCGGCATCCCGTCGATATTCTCGCCGACCTTGACCAGCCCTTTCTCGTAGGCATATATGACAACGCAGGCCCGGTTTTTCAGGCTCAGTTTGTTGAGCAGGCTCTGAACGTGAGACTTTATCGTGCTCTCGCTGAGTCCGAGCCGTTTCGACATCTCGGTATTGGTGCAGCCCTTGGCCAGCAGCCGGAGCACGTCCAGCTCGCGGCCGGTCATATTCTGCGTCGCCGCTCGTCCGGAGCGTGCCGGCGAGGCCTCGACCTCGTCTTCGCTGACTATCGAGTAACCGGCGGATAACATGCGGATCGCCGAGGTCAGCTCGTCCGGGCGGACGCTGCTTGGGAGGAGGCTCATGGTGCTGTCCTGCGGTGCCCGGGGTGCGGGTACCGCACGTACGTCGATGACCGTGAGGAAACGGGGAACCGGCCCGGGGTGGCCGGCGGTGATCATGCGGGTGGCCGGGACCGAGTCCTGGCAGTCGTGCAGGTGCCCGACGACAACGACGGCGGGTTGGGTTCGCCGAATTTCGGTGACCGCGGCCACACTGTCCGCCACCTCGCCTACCACCGACATATCAGCGGTGTTCTCGACAATTTCCCGCAGGCCGATCCGCATTATCATGCGGTTCTCCGCGAGTAATACCCTGATATTCTCCGGTGCCATATTTTGTCGCACCAACTGGCCCCCTCTTTCATATTCAATGGCGGCGCCCCGTTCAGATAGTACGCGATTGCCCCAGATGGATGTAGACCAGTTCACCCCTGAATGGGAGGACCAGATGTGGCGACTACAGGTCACGCTCCGGCGAGACCCCGGCAACCCACTGCGTGAGCAGCTGCGAAGCGTGATCCGGCAGAAGATCAAGATCGGCGAGCTGCGACCAGGGGTACGCCTGCCGTCCACGCGCATGCTCGCCGCGGACCTGCGGTTGGCCCGCAGCGTCGTGGTCGAGGCCTACCAGCAACTGATCGCCGAAGGGTATCTGACGTCGGCCAACCGGTCGGGCACGTGGGTGGCGGACCTGGCGCAGTCCTCGGCCGAGCCGGACGCGCTGCCGCTGGCCGGCGCGCCCGCCCTCGACCCGCCCGTGCGCTGGGACTTACGCACCGGACTACCCGACACCGGTGCCTTTCCCCGCAAGGAATGGCTGAGCTGCCTCGCCGAGGTCGTGCGGACGGCGGGCACCAGCCAGCTCGAGTACCCGGCGGTGGCCGGCGTCGCCGAGTTGCGCCGTGAGCTGGCCGCCTACCTCGGCCGGGTGCGGGCGGTCCGCACCACCCCGGAGCACGTCATGATCACCGCCGGGTTCGCCCAGGGGCTCGCGGTGCTGTGCCACACGTTGCGCCAACAGGGTCACCTGGCGATCGCGGTGGAGGACCCCGGCCATCCCGGCGAGCACCGGTTCATCTCCGGCACCGGCCTGCTCTGTGTGCCGGTGCCGGTGGACGACGAGGGGATCGACGTGGCCGCCCTCTTGGCGAGCGGGGTACGGGCCGTGCTGGTCACGCCGGCACACCAGTTCCCGACCGGGGTGGTGCTCTCCGCCCGCAGGCGGGCCGAGCTGCTCGACTGGGCGCGGCGGGTGGACGGGCTGATCATCGAGGACGACTACGACGGCGAGTACTGGTTCGACCGCGCACCCCGACCACCCGCCATGCAGGGCATGGGGCCCGACCACGTGGTCTACGGCAGTTCGGTCAGCAAGACGCTCGCCCCCGCGATGCGGCTTGGCTGGTTGGCGGTGCCACCTCGGTGGATGCCCTCGGTGAACCGGGTACGGCACCAACACGACCTCGGAACGTCCACATTGGACCAGCACGCCTACGAGCTGTTCATCCGCAGCGGCCGGCTCGACCGGCATCTGCGGGTGATCACCAAGCGGTACCAGGCGCGGCACGAGGCGCTGCTCAAGGCGTTGGCCAACGAGCTGCCGCAGGCGCGGCCGACCGGCGTCGCCGCCGGGTTGCACGCGATGATCACCCTGCCGCACGGGGTGAACGAGCAGAGTGTGGTGTCCGCCGCGGCGGAGCGTGGGGTGCTGGTGCGCGGCGTCGGCTACTTCGTGCGGGAGCGGACATCGGCCGCGGGCCTCATCATCGGGTTCGCCAGGCATTCGAGTGACCTGCTGGCCGCGGCGGTCACCGAGGTCGCCGACACGGTGCGCGCCGTGACCAGGACCGTCTCGCCGAACAGCGTGGCCTGAACCCGACCGTCGGCTGCCCGGCCACACTGGCCGGGCAGCCGACGGTCGACCCACTACAGGCGTTCGATCCAGATGTCGCGGAAACGGGGGTTGGCACCGGGATCATTGTGGTCCTGGAGCCGGATGTGGCCGGGCGCCGGATCCTCCGGCTTGCCTGCCCCCGTCGGGCCGTCGATGGCCACGTTGTTGTGCACCACCCTGCCGTTCCACCTGAGGGTGACCCGCGCGTCCGCCACCTTGGTGCCGGCCGCGTCGAACCTGGCCGCGTGGAACTCGATGTCGTAGGTCTGCCACTGCCCGGACGGTCGCCCGGCGTTCACGTCCGGCGCCTTCTTCAGGTAGATGGCACCCGCGCCGTTGTTGGCCGGTGGCAGGCCGAAGGTCTCCAGCACCTGGAGCTCGTAGCGCTCCTGGATGTAGACACCGCTGTTGCCGCGTGCCTGGCCGGTCACCTCCGGCGGGTACTCCGGCTCGTACCACTCGACGTGCATCCGGAAGTCGCCGTACTTCTCGCTGGTCCGGATGTCGCCGCCGAGCGACTCCACCGAGCCGTCGGCCACCGGCCAGGTCGCCGGGGCGCCCGCCGTGGTCTCCCACGCGTCCAGGTTCGTCCCGTCGAACAGGGTGGTCCGCTTGGCCGGCGTCACCGTGATCTTGTCGAGATTGACGTGGCCGAGGTCGGTGTCCTCGTAGCGATAGGAGATCGTGTTGGCGCCCGCGCGCAGCGGCACCGTCTCCACGTGGTCGGCCCAGCTGTTCCAGGCGACCGTGCTGGCCAGCCAGACCTGTTTCACCTTGGTGCCGTTGACGTACAGGCTCATCGACCTCGGCGTCGGGCTCGGGTCGTTGTTCTGGCCGTTGGCGTACCGCAGCCTGATGTCGTGGCGGCCGGCCTTGTCCGCGGTCACGGCGAACGTCGTGCTCGCCCCGGGTTCCCAGTTGCGGTCGACGAAACCCGCGCCGGAGTAGCCGGTGTGGTTGGTGTTCCACCCGGTGCCGCCGGCGAGCTGCGCGGCCTCCGCCTCGTACTCCGGCGGTGCCGTCGTGCCGTCGGGCAACGTGTTGAGCGTGTACCAGGCCTCGGTGCTCCACAGCTCGGCGCCCGACGCCGAGGAGAACGGGCGCGGCGAGTGCACGTACACCACGTGCCCAGGCTTGAGCCCGGCCAGCTTCAGCGTCACCTTCGTGCGGTCGGCGGACAGCGTCGCCGAGGTGACCGTCACGTCCTCCTGGTCGATCTTCGGACCGCCGTACTGCGGGGTCGCCACGTACCGCCACTGCTCGGCCCGGTACTTCTCGGCGAGGTCCTGCGCGGTCTCGTCGGACAGGGGCTGGGTGTAGGTCAGCTCGAAGCCGCCGTCGATCGCCTTCATGGCGTGGATGTCGAACGCGGTGGACTGGTCGAAGGAGAGCTTCTGCAGGCCGAACTTGAGCTTGCCCGTCTGGCCCCAGTTCCCCTCCCAGCCGATGCCGCCGGTGTAGATGGCCCCGTCCGGGCCGAGGCTGATCCGGCTGACCCCGGACTCGAGCCCCTGGGTCATCCGGAACACCGCGCCCTGGTACTCGCCGCCGACCTTCTCCAGGTAGGCGCGCTGCAGGCCGCCGTAGGTCACGTCGCCGAACACCAGCTGGCCCTTGAACGTCCCGTTCGGCAGCACGAGCGGGTTGCTCGGCGAGTTGGAGATCTCGCCGTGCGGCATCCAGAGCACGGGCTCGGTCACCGGCTGGTCGTCGTAGGGGCCGTCGGGGTTGGTGTGGTGGTTGTAGAAGGCGCCCTGCTTGATCCGCACCAGCTTCGAGGTCGGCACGTACATGCCCTGGTTGTCGGTGACGAAGATGTCGTTGCCCGGACCCCAGCCGATGCCGTTCGGGGTGCGCAGTCCACCGGCCACATAGGACACCTCACCGGTGTCCTTGTTGATTTTGAGGGTGGACCCCCGGTTGGGCACCAGCTGCGGGTCGGCGGTCGCGCCGCCGGGCACCATGGCGATGCCGGTGGTGACGTAGAAGTAGCCCTTGTCGTAGAGCAGGCCGAACGCGAACTCGTGGTAGTTCCCACCGAACGGCCAGGTCGCGATCGTCCGGTACTCGTCGGTGACCTCGTCGCCGTTGGTGTCCACGAGCGCGGTCAGCCCGTCCTTCTCGGACACGTAGATGGTGCCGTCGACGTACTTGAGCCCCATCGGCTCCTCGAGGTTCGTGGCGATCTTCTTGGGAGCCACCCGGGAGGGGTCGGTGTCCCCGGTGACGTTCTCGATGAGGTACACCTCGCCGAGCACGGACTCGCGGTCCCCGCCCCAGGTGCTGATGGCCAGCCTGCCGTCGGGCAGCCAGTCCATCCCGGTCACCTGCGGCTCGAAGCCGTCCGGGCGCAGGTTCGTCAGCGTGTAGTCGGGGTGCACGTCGTTGAGCGGCAGCCCGTCGCCGGGGGAGTCCGTGACGCCCTCGCACTCCTTGCGTCCCGGCGAGGTGACCCGCGTGACGTCCGCGTCGGTGCTCAGCGCGCTGGTTGGCACGAGCGTGAAGCCGTCCGCGCCCGGCGGCTGCCACTCGAGTTTGAGGCGTTGGTCGAACTCGCCGTCGAAGTGGTCGATGCGCAGCGCGTGTGGGCCCGAGGTGAGCGTGGTCGACCCGTCCTTGGGGGTCGCGCCGTGGCGGCCGGGATGGTCGACGACCGTGCCGCCGTCGAGCAGCAACCGGGCGCCGTCGTCGCTGGTGATCCGGAAGTGGTACTCACCAGGGGTGTCGATGTTGAGGTAGCCGCTGACCTCGGTGACGAACTTGTCGGTCAGGCCGAAGTCGGCGCTGGTGGTCCAGTCGATCGTCGGCATGAGCTTGTCGACGTTGGGCGTCTGGCCGGTCTTGAGCGTGCAGTAGTCGTCGAGGATGACCTGCACGTCGAACACCCGCATCGTGATGCCGGGTTCCTGTGGCGGGATATCGGGTTGTGCGGAGGCGCTGACCGGAATGATCAACACCGTGGTGACCGCGGCGAGCAGGGCGACGGACAGCCGCATGGACCTTCTCCCTCGGGAGGCCGTACGCGCGCCACGCTCCGATGCGTGGACACTGCGTTACCTCACAGCAGAGGCCAACTTTCGTCATAAGTCAACAAAAGTCAGTCAGAAAAACACAAAAGACTCCATTGAGAGCAACGAGGTCTGCGGTAAGTGGGCCGAATCAGTTCGGTGTGGAGGGTTCGATGGGCCCGGGAAAGGCCTTGCCTCGGGACTGTCACGTCAGCGGCGCGGATCATCCCATGTCGGCGGGGTTCGTCGGCGCGTGCGCGCCCTGGCCGGGTGGCCGGGCGGATTTCGGCGAGGGCGACTGCTGGCGGGGAACCAGGGAGGTCACGCTGAGTCAACATCGTGGCTCGGGCTCGGTCGAACCCGGGAACCTGGTCCCTGGCGGCCGTGCGCCGAGGACCAGGTCCGCATCGACCTTGGTCAGGCGGTTTCCGGGTAGTGGACGTCGCTGACGTGGATGTCCACCGCGGCGACGTCGAGGCCGAGGAACTGTTCGACGGCGTCGATCACGTCGATCCGGATCCGCTCGGCCAGTGCCCTGACCGGGTGGCCGAAGGTGACCACCAGCGCGATCCTGATCGTGGCGGTGTCGCCGTCGACCGCGACCGAACTGTCCTCCTCGTCGAGGCGGTGCACGCCCTCGATCTTGCTGGCCACCACGCGCACGACCGTCGAGACGACCCCGTCGCCGATCGTGGTCGTACCGCGCGTCGCCGGCGCGGTGCCTGCGGCGGCCTCGGCGACATCGGTGGCCTCCGGCTCGGCCACGGCCTCCGGCTCGGTCGGTGCGGCGGCGTCAACCGGCTCGATCACGCCGGTCTCGACATCGGCCGGTGCGTCACCGGACTCGCCGGCCGTCGCGGGAACGGGGGCGTCGGCGTCTTCCTCGCCGTCTTCCTCACTGCCGCTGTAGCTGGCGTCCGCGGCGTCCCCGTTGGTGTCGTCGGCGGTGTCGTCCTCTGCGGTCGGGTTGGTGGCTTCGGGGTCGGTGGCCGGTTCCGTCTCGGCGTCGATCGTGGTGGTGTCGGTGACGATCGGGGCGGTGGCCGCGGCCTGCGCATCGGGTGTGGCGTCGTCGTTCCTGGCGTGGTCGAGGTAGGTGTTGGTGATCTCGGACATGGCGGCGGACCCCTTTCGGGAGCGATGGCGTTCGCGGGGTGGGGGAGTGGGACGGCGCCATGATAGGGGGCACGACGGAGCGCGTGATCATCATCCCCGTTTCGAGATTCCCTTGTGTCCCAACGATCCAGCTCACCCTTCCGCGGACACCGGTCGGGGTGCCATTCTCGGTGCCGTGCTCACCGCGCGATCGTTGAGGAGGGCGAGTGGACTTCGAACTTCCCGCCGAGCTGGTCCGGCGGCTCACCGAACTCGACGCCTTCATCGAGCGGGAGATCACCCCGCTGCAACGGGAGAACGACAACGACCGGTTCTTCGATCACCGCCGGGAGTACGCCAGGACCGACTTCGAGAACGGGGGAGTGCCCCGGCCGGAATGGGAGGAACTGCTCGGTGAGATGTATCGCCGCGCGGACGCCGCCGGGTGGATGCGGTACGGCCTGCCAGGGGAGGTCGGCGGCTCCGACGGCAGCAACCTCGACCTCGCCGTGATGCGCGAACACCTGGCGCACAAGGGGCTCGGGCTGCACAACGACCTGCAGAACGAGTCGTCGGTGGTCGGCAACTTCCCGTTCGTGCACATGATGTTGGCCTACGGCACGGCCGCGCAGCGGGAGGAGTTCCTGGAGCCGATGCTGAACCGCACAAAGCGGGTCGGGTTCGGGCTGACGGAGCCGGACCACGGCAGCGACGCGACCTGGATGGAGACCACGGCGACCAGGGCCGGTGACGACTGGGTCATCAACGGCGCCAAGCGGTTCAACTCGGGCATGCACTCGGCCACCCACGACGTCGTGTTCGCCAGGACCTCCGGCGAGCCGGGGGACGCACGCGGTATCACGGCGTTCATCGTCCCCACGGACAGCCCGGGATTCTCCGTCGACTTCCACTGGTGGACGATGAACATGCCGACCGATCACGCGGAGGTCGTCCTGCGCGACGTTCGGGTGGCCGGCACGGCGGTCTTCGGCGAGGTGGGCCTCGGGCTGGCCGTGGCGCAGATGTTCGTGCACGAGAACCGGATCCGGCAGGCGGCCGCCAGCGTCGGCGCTGCCCAGTACTGCGTCGACCGGAGCGTGGACTACGCGCGGCGGCGCCACACCTTCGGCCAACCGCTGGCCACCCGGCAGGCGATCCAGTGGCCGTTGGTGGAGTTGCAGACCGAGGCGGAGCTGGTGCGTGGCCTGGTGCGCAAGACCGCCTGGGAACTGGACCGCGTGCCCCACCTGGAGATCAGCGACAAGGTCTCGATGTGCAACTACCGGGCCAACCGCCTGGTGTGCGAGGCCGCCGACCGCGCGATGCAGGTGCACGGCGGTCTCGGCTACACCCGGCACACGCCCTTCGAGCACATCTATCGCCACCACCGCCGGTACCGGATCACCGAGGGCGCCGAGGAGGTCCAGATCAGGAAGGTGGCCGGCTACCTGTTCGGCTTCGCCGGACCGGGGAAGCGCGCGGTCGACCCCTGAGTGTCGACTGTGGACGGACAACGACACCCGGCGGGAGAACGGCGTCATGGTTGACCTTCACGGCCAAGGGGGCACCGGCGAGCTGGCCGGGCTGCTCGGGCGGCGGCTCGGCGGCGTCCTCGGCCACCCGGTCGACATCGACGACCTGCGCAGGCTCACCGGTGGCGCGAGCCGGGAGACGTGGTCGTTCCGCGTGCTCGCCGAGGGGCGCCCGCCGCGACGGCTGGTGTTGCGGCGGGATCCGCCCGGCGATGCCCGCGCCGAGGGGATGGCCAGGGAGGCGGCCGCCATCGCGGCGGCCGCGCGCGCCGGCGTCGCGGTGCCCTCGTTGGTCGACGCGGACAGCGATCCGCGGCCGCTCGGCGCCCCGTACCTGATCACCGAGCACGTCGACGGTGAGACGATCCCCCGCAAGCTGCTGCGCGACCCGGGATTCGCGCGGGCCAGGAGCGGGCTCGCGGCCGAACTGGGCCGGACGCTGGCCGGCATCCACGCCATTCCGGTCGACACCGTGCCGGGGCTGGCCGCCGTCGAGCCACTGGAGAGCCTGCGCCAGACCTACGACGCGCTCGGCGAGCCACTGCCGGTGATCGAGGTCGCGCTGCGGTGGTTGGCCGACCACCGCCCGGCGGCCGTGCCGCCGACCGTGGTGCACGGGGACTTCCGCACCGGCAACCTCATCGTCGACCAGCGCGGCCTGCGCGCGGTGCTGGACTGGGAGCTGGTCCACCTCGGCGACCCGAGGGAGGACCTCGGGTGGTTGTGCGTCAAGTGCTGGCGTTTCGGGTCCGCGCTGCCGGCCGGCGGGTTCGGTACCGTCGAGCAGTTGCTCGACGGTTATGCCGAGGTCGCGGGGGAGCGGCCGGACGCGGAAGCCGTGCGCTGGTGGCAGATCTACGGCACCGCGTGGTGGGCGGTCGGCTGCCGGGAGCTGGCCGAGCGGCACCTGTCCGGGGCGACGCCGTCGGTCGAGCTCGCCGCGGTCGGCAGGCGCGTGTGCGAACAGGAGCACGACCTGCTGCTCGCGCTCGGGTTGCCCGCCGAGCCGGCCGCCGAACCGGGGACGTCCTCGGCACCGGAGGCTGGCCTGCACGGCCGGCCGACGGCCGAGGACCTCGTCGCGGCGGTGGCGATGTTCCTGCGTGAGGAGGTGATGGCCGGCACCGATGGCCGACTGAGCTTCCTCGCCAGGGTGGCCGCCAACGCCATGGACATCGTCGGGCGGGAGCTGGTGCTCGGTCCCGAGCAGCGGCGCCGGCACCACGAGCGGCTCACCGCCATGGCGCAGACCGACCAGGCCGGGCTCGCGGCCGCCATCCGCGCCGGTGCCGTCGACGCCGCGGACCCGGCGCTGCTGGCCGCCATCCGGGCCACGGTGACCGACCGGCTCACCGTGGCCAACCCCCGCTACCTGTCCCATCCCGACTGAGCACGGGCTGTCATCGTTACGTCCATGGCGTTCCTGCAACTCACCGCGATCATCGTCGAGGACTACGACGAGGCGATCGCCTTCTTCACCGAGGCCCTGGGTTTCGAGCTGGCCGAGGACTCGCCGGCCACCACCAACGACGGCCGCCCCAAGCGTTGGGTGGTCGTCCGCCCGCCGGGCGCGGAGACCGGCATCCTGCTCGCCCGCGCCGACGGCGAGCGGCAGCTCGCCGCGGTCGGCGACCAGCACGCCGGCCGGGTCGGCTTCTTCCTCCGCGTCGACGACTTCGACGCCAGCTACCAACGCATGCGCGCCATGGGCGTCGAGTTCGTCACCGAGCCCCGGACCGAGCCCTACGGCCGGCTCGCCGTCTTCCGCGACGTCGCCGGCAACCGCTGGGACCTGCTCGGCTAGGTGATGACGGCGCGGAACTGGTAGCGGTCACCCCGGTAGGCCTGGTCGGTGAGCTCCAGCGGATGGCCGTGCTGGCTGTAGGTGAGCTGGCGCGCCATGAGGACCGGGACGGACGTGCCCTCCAGTTCCAGCAGCCGGAGCTCCTCGCGGTTGGGCGGCCGCGCCTCCACCGCGTACTCGGCGCGGCGCGGGATCTGGGGCGGGTCGGCGGTCAGCAGCGTGGCGTAGAGCGAGGCCTGGGTGAAGTCCGTGGTGTCCAGGTCCGGGCACAGGGCCAGCGGCAGCCGGTTGTGTTCCAGCGTCACGACCATCCCGTTGAGCGAGCGCAGCCGCCGCATCTCGAACAGGTCGGCGCCCGGTGCGATGCGCAGGCGTTGGGCCTCCCGGACCGTGCACGGGCGGACGTGGGACAGCAGCACCCGCGTGCTGAGCGGAATGCGGTGTTTGCGGGCGTGGTCGGCGAAACCCTCGACATGGGCGGTCGCGGTCGCGGCGGTCACCTCGCCCGCGACGAACCAGCCGCGGGCGGGCGCGGCCTGCACGGCACCGCGTTCGGCGAGGAAGGCCAGCGCGGAGCGCATCGTCACGCGGGAGGCGCGGTAGCGCTCGGCGAGGACCCGTTCGGACGGGAGGCGGTCGCCGCTGCGCGCGCCGTTCGCGCGCAGGTCGTCCCAGAGCAGGCCCGCGATCCGCTCGTACAGCGGGACCGACGCCGGGTCGAGGGCGCCGCGGGGGAGTTCGAGGGGTCGGAGTCCTCGGTCTGACCCTGGCATACCAGTATGATACCAGTATCAGGTTTATTGCAGACCAGTCGGCGCGTCCCTACTTTTCGCGACATGACTTCACTGCGCGAACGGCTCGCCAGGCACCGCGCCGGCACGGCCGTCGGCGTGACCTCCGTGTGTTCGGCGCATCCCCTGGTCATCGAGGCGGCCGCCATCCAGGCGATGGCCGATGACGGCGTGTTGCTGGTCGAGGCGACGTCCAACCAGGTGGACCAGTACGGCGGCTACACCGGTATGCGGCCGGCCGACTTCGCCGCGCTGGTGCACGGGATCACCGACGGGGTGGGCTTGCCGCGCGCGCGGGTCACCCTCGGCGGGGACCACCTGGGACCGCAGCGCTGGCGAGATCTCGGGCAGGCGGAGGCCATGGACCGGGCCGAGGTCCTGGTGGCGGCCTACGTCCAGGCCGGGTTCACCAAGATCCACCTGGACTGCGGCACGGCCTGCGCTGGCGACCCGGTCCCGCTTCCCGGCACCCTGGTCGCCGAGCGGGCCGCCCGGCTCGCCCTGGTGGCCGAGAAGACGGCCGCCGACCTGTCCGCCGACGTGCCCGCCGACCTCGGCTACGTGATCGGCACCGAGGTCCCGGCGCCCGGCGGGGCGCGGGAGACGATCGAGTCACTCACCCCGACCACCCCGGTGGCCGCGCGGGCGACGGTGGCCGAGCACCGTGCGGCGTTCGCGGAAGCCGGCGTCGGCCAGGCGTGGGAGCGGGTGCTCGCGCTCGTGGTGCAGCCGGGCGTCGAGTTCGACCACGTCCAGGTGTTCGACTACGCGCCGGCAGCGGCATGGAGCCTGAGCGAGGTGGTCACCGAGTACCCCGGTCTCGTGTTCGAGGCGCACTCCACCGACTACCAGACCCGCGACGCGCTGGCCCGGTTGGTGCGCGACCACTGGGCCGTCCTCAAGGTGGGCCCGGGGCTGACGTTCGCGCTGCGGGAGGCGTTGTTCGCGTTGGCGGCGATCGAGGAGGAGCTGGTCCCCGGCACGGAGCGGTCGCGCCTCGGGGACGCGCTGGAGGCGGCCATGGTGGCCGACCCCGTGTGGTGGGCGGGGTACCACGACGGCGATCCCGCTCAGCAACGGCTGGCCCGCCGCTACAGCTACAGCGACCGGTCGCGGTACTACTGGCCGCGGCCGACGGTCTCCTCGGCGGTGGCGCGGCTGTTCCACAACCTCGACACGACCGGCATTCCGCTGCCACTGCTGAGCCAGCACCTCCCCGGCCAGTACCGGCGGGTGCGCACCGGCGAGCTGTCGCGGTCGGCGCGCGCACTGGCCATCGACCACGTCCGCGACGTGCTGCGCGACTACGCCTACGCGTGCGGCGAGCGGGCGGCCGCGGCATGACCGGGGACCGGTGGACCGCTCGCGAGATCGCCCAGCAGCCGGCGGTCTGGCGCACGCTCGCGGACTCCCTGACCGGGGACAGGCAGCGGATCGACGCGTTCCTCGCGCCCCTGCTGGCCCGCGACGACCTGCGGATCGTGCTCACCGGCGCCGGCACGTCGGCGTTCGCCGGACAGATCCTCGCCCCCGGGCTGTCGCGGGCGCTGCGCCGCCGGGTGGACGCGGTCGCCACCACGGACCTGGTGAGCAACCCCCGCGAGCACCTGGCCGAGGACACCCCGACGCTGCTCGTCTCCTTCGCGCGCTCCGGCGACAGTCCCGAGTCGCTGGCCGCGATCCAGCTCGCCGACGAGGTGCTGACCGAGTCCTGGCAGCTGGTCCTCACCTGCAACCCGGACGGGCGGCTGTACCGGACGACCGGCGGAGACCGCAGCCTCGCCGTGCTGATGCCCGACGGCACCAACGACCGCGCCTTCGCCATGACCTCCAGCGTCACCAGCATGATGCTGGCCGCGCTGACCGTGCTGGGCGCGCGTCCGGACGTCGCGCTGCTCGCCGAGGTCGCCGCGGCCGCCCTGCCGGAGCTGGCCAAGCGGGCGCGGGTACTGGCCGAGCACGGCGCGGACCGGTTCGTCTACCTCGGCAGCGGCGCGCTGGCCGGGCTCGCCCGCGAGTCCGCGTTGAAGCTGCTCGAGCTGACGGCGGGCCGGGTGGTGAGCTACTTCGAGTCGTCGATGGGGTTCCGGCACGGCCCCAAGTCCGTGCTCGACGACACCACGGTGGCCATCGTCTACCTGTCCAACGACCCCTACACGCGCCGCTACGACCTCGACATCGCCCGCGAGCTCCGCGCGACCCTGCCCGACGGGCAGGTGATCACCATCGGCTGCCGGGACGACGCCGAGGAGGAGACCTGGTCCTTCCCCGGCCTCGGGCACCTGCTCGACGCCACCGTCGCGCCGGTGCTCCTGCTGGCCGCCCAGCACGTCGCCCTGGCCACCTCGCGCGCGCTCGGGCTCGACCCGGACAACCCGTTCCCGGCCAACGAGGTGAACCGGGTGGTGAAGGGAGTCACGATCCATGCCCTCGACGACTGACGCAGGCGTGTTCCTCGGCGTGGACGGCGGCGGAACCAAGACCGCGTTCGCGCTGCTGACCGGGGACGGCGAGCTGCTCGCCACCGCGCTCGCCCCGAGCAGCTACTACCTCGGGCACAGCGTCGACCTGGTCGAGGAGGTCCTGCGCGCCGGCGTCGCGTCGGTGTGCGGGCAGGCCGGCATCGCCCCGGCCGACATCGGCCACGCGTTCGTCGCGCTCCCCGGCTACGGCGAGGTGAGCGCCGACCTCGAGACGCTGAACGCGATCCCGGGCCGGGTGTTCGGCCACCAGCGCTACCGCTGCGACAACGACATGGTCGCCGGCTGGGCCGGGTCGCTCGGTGCCGTCGACGGCGTCAACGTGATCGCCGGGACCGGATCCATGACCTACGGCGAGCGCGCCGGCCGTGGGCTGCGCGTCGGCGGTTGGGGCGAGCTGTTCGACGACGAGGGCTCGGCCTACTGGATCGCGATCCGCGGGCTGAACGCGTTCGCGCGGATGTCCGACGGCAGGCTGCCCGCCGGGCCGCTGCGCGCGCACCTGACCGCCGACCTCGGGCTCGCCACCGACCTCGACCTCGTCGACGTGGTGCTCAACCGGTGGCAGGGCGACCGGATGAAGGTGGCGGCGCTGGCCAGGGTCGTCACCTCGGCCGCGGCCGAGGGCGACACCGCGTGCGTCGCGATCCTCCGCGAGGCGGGCCTGCGGCTGGCGGAGCTCGTGCTGGCCACCATCGACCGGCTCGGCTACGCACCCGGTGAGATCGTCCCGGTGTCGTGGTCGGGCGGCGTGTTCACCAGCGAGCAGGTGCGCGCGGCGTTCCGCGACCGCCTCGATGGCGCACCGGTGGACCTGCGCCTCCCGCTGCTCCCGCCGGTCCTTGGCGCCGCGCTGTACGCGGCCCGGCTGTCCGGCCGGCCTCTGCGCACCGAAGCCGTCGACCGGCTGCGGACCCGTGCGACCACCGTTCCCCAAGGAGGCGACGATGCCTGACCCCACCAGGACCCGCGGTGGCAACCGCTGGATCCCCTACGCCGGACTGCTCGTGCTGTTCTGGGGAGTGTGGGGAGCGTTCTCGGGCGCGCCGACCTCGTTGTACGACTATCCCAACGAGATGGTGTACATCCTGTGGGCGTTCACGATGATCATCCCGGCCGTGGTCGCCATGCGCGGTCAGCGGTTCGACCGGCGGCCCGTCGCGGCGGCCTACGGCCTCGTCGTCGGCCTCACCGGAGCAGGCGGCCAGCTCGTGCTGTTCAAGGCCCTCACCATCGGCCCCGCGTACCTGATCTTTCCGCTCATCTCGATCTCGCCCGCGATCACCGTGTTGATGGCGGTGGCGATCCTGCGGGAACGCATCCGTCCACTCGCGACAGTCGGCGTGGTCGCCGCGCTCGCCTCCGTCGTCCTGTTCAGCGTCAGCGGCGATGCGGGTGACGCCGCCACCGGACCGTGGCTGATCCTGGCGCTGATCGTCATGGTCGCGTGGGGTGTCCAGGCCTACTACATGAAGAAGGCCGCCACCGTCGGCGTGCCCGACGCGACGACCTTCGCGTGGATGACCATCAGCGGGCTGCTGCTCGTGCCGGTGGCGTGGTTCATGATGGGGGACTTCCCCGGCGACGCGCCATGGCAGGCCCCGGCCCTCACGCTCGGCACCCAGCTGCTCAACGCCGTCGGCGCACTGTTCCTGGTGATGGCCCTGTCCCGGGGCAAGGCCAGCATCGTCGCGCCGGTGACCAACGCGCTCGCGCCCGTCCTCACGATCATCCTCTCGCTGATCGTCTACCAGACCGTGCCGTCGGTGTACGGGTTCATCGGCATCGTCCTGGCCATCGGCGGCTCGACCCTCATGGTCTACACGGACGAGGCCGACACCGGCACCGCGGTCACGAGCGGCGCCGGTCCCACGAAGGGTTCCGCGCTGCCCACCGACCGATCCTGACGCCCGAACCCGCGACGAAGGGGAGTTCGACATGACCGACATGAAGCGGCGAACCGTACTGAAGGTGGCGCTGGGAGGTGCCGGCCTGGCCGCCGTGCCCGCGCTGGCCGGCGGCGGCACGGCGGCGGCCACCCCGAAGCGCGGCCGCGGACCCCACCTCGTCGGGGTGGGCGACCCGTCCATCACGGTGGAGTTCGACGACCAGCTGCGCAGCCGGGTGTCCTTGCTGGGCAACGGGGTCACCCGGTTCGACGCGAGCGAGGTCCTGCTGCTCGGCGACCGGACGATCGACACGTTCGCCTACCGCGACCACCGGACCCGCGAGACCTGGCACCCCCGGCACGGCGCGGGCGTCCGGGTGACGATCCGGGGCGACGCCGAGGCGGGCGTGCGCAAGACCGTCGAGCTGACCTCCTTCCGGCGGCTCGCCGGGATGGTGGTCATGAAGGTGACCTACACCAACCGGTCCGGTGCCGTGCTGGACGTCACCGGGTGGCGCAACGGCGCCCACGAGCTGCTGGACGCACCGGACGGTTTCCACACCTTCTCCGGCACCACCCACGAGGACCGCCGGGACTGGGTACAGCCGATGCCCGACGGGTTCGCGCAGGAGAACTCGCTGGGGATGGACGCCTCCGACTACGGCGGCGGCACTCCGCTGGCGACCGTCTGGCGCCGGGGCGCCGGTCTGTCCGTCGGCCACGTCGAGCCCGTCGCCAGGATCCTGCGCCTGCCCGTGCGCAGAACGGCTGGCGGTGCGCGCATCGCCGTCGAGGGCGACACCCCCGTCGCCCTGCGGCCGGGCGGTCAGTTGACCACCGACAGCACGTTCCTGACCGCCCACGAGCGCGACCATTTCGTGCCGCTGCAACGCTATCGGGCCTACCTGGGTGACCTCGGCCAGCGCGCCCCCGCGACGCCGGCCGCCGCGGTCGAGCCCATCTGGTGCGCCTGGGGCTACGAACGCGGGTTCACCGTCGAGCAGATCGTTGGCACGCTGCCCAAGGTGGTCGAGGTCGGTCTCAAGTGGGCGGTCCTGGACGACGGCTGGCAGACCAACGAGGGCGACTGGGACATCAACGTCGAGAAGTTCCCGCGCGGCGAAGCGGACATGCGGGCGTTCACCAAGCAGATCCGGGACGCGGGGCTGCGGCCGCGACTGTGGTGGGCGCCGCTGGCTGCCGATCCCGAGAGCAACCTGTACCGGCAACGCCCCGACATGCTGTTGCTGGACCAGGACGGCAACAAGCAGGACGTCACCTGGTGGGACGCCTACACGCTGTGCCCGGCCTACCAGCCAACCGTGGACTACTTCGTCGGGCAGGCAAGGAAGTTCATCCGCGACTGGGGCTACGAAGGGCTCAAGATCGACGGCCAGCACCTCAATGCCGTCCTGCCCTGCCACAACCCGGCGCACGGGCACGCCCGCCCCGAGGAGTCGACCGAAGGCGTGGCGCGGTTCTGGAAGGCGGTGTACGAGGCCGTGCACAAGGCGAACCGCGACGCCGTCGTGGAGCTGTGCCCGTGTGGCACGGCCTTCGCCTTCCACAACCTGCCCTACGTCGACCAGTACCCGTCCTCGGACCCGTTGTCGTCCTACCAGGTCCGCACCAAGGGCAAGACCATGAAGGCGCTGATGGGTCCTGGCAGCAGCTATGCGGGCGACCACGTCGAGCTCAGCGACGGCGGCGACGACTTCGCGTCCAGCTACGGCGTGGGCGCGGTGTTGTCGACCAAGTTCACCTACCCCCAGGCCTCGCCGGACGACCCGTACGTGCTCACCCCGGAGAAGGAGGTTCGCTGGCGCACCTGGATCGGCCTGTACCAGAAGAACATGCTGTCCACCGGCCAGTACCGGGGCGAGCTGTACGACATCGGTTTCGACAAGCCAGAGACGCACGTCATCGCCAAGAACAACACCCTGCACTACGCCTTCTACGCCGACCGCTGGGACGGGACGGTCGAGCTGCGCGGCCTCGGCCGGGGCCGGTACCGCCTGACCGACCCCGTCACCGACGCCCCGCTCGGCATCGTCGATGCCCGGCACAACACCGTGCGGCTGACCTTCGAGCGGTTCCAGATGATCGTGGCTCAGCCGATCGGCTGACCTGATCCGCCGAGGCGCGCCCGGGTCAGGATGGACCGGCCCGGGTCGCCCCGGCCAGCGGCTTGAGTGCCGCCGGGCGGGTGACGACCGAGGCCTGGACCCGGAACGAGCTCGACAGGTGCCCGACGGTGAGCGGGTACGTGCCAACGGAATCAGGCGTGATCGTCCAGCGCACGGTGGTCGACGCGCCCGCGGCCAACGTCACCGGGGTGACCGCGAACGGCTCGCCGCGGACCGTCAGCTCGGCGTCGTACGTGCCGGCCGAACTGCCGACGTTCGTCACCCGCACCGTGACGTCGACCGGCTCGCCGACCTGAACGGCCTCCTGGCTGACGGTCAGGTCGTACGGGGCGAAGTGCGGCGCGCCGGCGGGCGGTTCGGGTGCCGCCCAGTCGATCGCGTTGTGGAAGATCTCCTTCGCGTCGGGCGTCCAGGAGGCGGGGTCGGCCCCGTGCATGGACAGCAGTACGTGCCGGTTGTTGGCGCGTTGGTCGATGGCGACACCGCCGCCGGCGATGCCGGTGTTGCGGCCCAACGCGCCGATGATCCGCCGGCCGTCGCCCTCGTAGCCGGCGAACCAGGCGGCCCATTTCGGCAGTGGCGAGTCGGCCGGGGCCAGCATCACGAGGTCGCCGACCTCGCGGTCCCCGAAGATGGGGTGTGCCTCGGTGACCTCGTAGCGCAGGTCCTCGCCGTCGATCCAGCCCGCGGTCGACCAGGTTCCCTCTGGCTGGCCGGTGTGCCTGGACAGCTGGCCAACGCCGTTGAGGGTGCCGGTGGCGTGGTCGAGGAAGAGCACCCCCGCGCCACTCTCGTCGGTGGCATCCAGCATCGCCTGGAACCGCGCCGCGTTGTAGTTGCCCCCGCTGGTGTTGTAACCGATCACCACGACGGGGTGTCGTGCGGCCCGCTCGAGCTGGTCGTAGGAGTAGACGGTCGCCGGGATGCCCGCCGGGGTGAACACGTGGTCCAGGTACTCCTGGGCGTCGGACTCGGCGCTGGCCACGACGGCCACCGACGGCGGTCGCTGGCCAAGGGCGAAGTTCACCGTGGTCGACTCGTCGGCGGTGACGGTGACCGCGCTCGGGTCCGGTGCGGCGAAGGACGGGTGGTCGACCTCGACGGAGTAGGTGCCAGCCGGGACGAGTGGGATCGTGTACCGCCCGTCCGCGCCGGTGGTCGCGGAGATGTCCCGTGGCACGCCGAGGACGCGGACGGTCGCGCCCGGCACACCGTGGCCGGACTCGGTGAACTCCACGGTGCCGGTCAACTGTCCACTGGGGACATACTGGAGCGGGACGGCGACCGGCGCGAAGGAGTTCTCCTGGACGACCACGTCGGACACCGCCGCGTTCTCGAAGCCGAACGCGGACACCGCCAGTTTGTAGGCGCCCGGCGCGAGGCGGGCGCTGAACGTGCCGTCCGCGTTGGTGGTCACCGTGCGGTTGCCCGGCGAGACGACGACCGTCGCGTCGCCGACCGGAGCGCCGGTGGCGCCCGCGGTGACCGTGCCGGTGATCCCGGAGCGCACCACGACCCGCGCGGTGGCCTCGTAGGCGTTGATCCGGCCGTGCCCGAACCGGGTGTCCGGCCGGTCCGGCGAGTTGCGGTCGTCCCAGAACGACGTGCCGGCGAGCGCGGCGAACAGCTCGTCGACGGACAGGTCGGGCGCGGCGGAGCGCATCAGCGCGGCCGTGCCCGCGGTGTGCGGGGTGGCCATCGAGGTGCCGGAGAGCGTGCCGTACCCGCCACCCGGGTCGGCGGAGTACACGTCGACCCCGGGCGCGGAGATGTTGGGCTTGACCCAGGTGTCCGGCCAGTCGCTCGGCGGTGCGGTCCACTGGTCCTTGCGAACCACGGCGCCACAGGAGAACGAGGCGACGTTGTCCGACGAGTCCGTGGCGCCGACGGCGACCGCCTCGTACACGTTGCCGGGGCTCGCGGTGCCCGCAGTGCCACAGTTGTTCCCGATGGCGATGACCGGGACGATGCCCGCGGCCAGGATGGCGCGTGTCGGCGCGATCATCTCGTCGAGGAAACCGTTGCTGCCCAACGACATCGACACGACGTCCGGCGGTGAGCCCGCCGGTTTGCCATTGATGTCGGTCGGTGCGACGGACCACTGCATGCCGGCCATGACCTGCGCGAACGAGCCGCGGCCGTTGGGGATGATCAGGCCGTGCAGGTACTTCGCGTCAGGTGCGACGCCGATCGCGGTGCCCGAGGTGTCGCCGCCGACCACGGTGCCGGTCACGTGCGTGCCGTGCGCCGCCGTGTCCCGAGGCAGGGTGTCGACCCGCCGCCCGGTGTTGTCGAACTCCGCCCAGCCGCCGGGGTGTTTGGGGTCGCGGGCGTTGGTGGTGAACATCTTGCCGGCCAGGTCGGGATGGTTGATCGCCACGCCCGTGTCCAACACCGCGATCTTGGTGTTGGTGCCGGTGACGCCGAGGTCCTGCCAGGCCCGCGCGGCCTCGATCTTGTCCAGCCCCCAGGTCAGCGCCTGTGCGGTGACGTCCTCGGACGCCGTCACGTCCGGCAGGGTCAGCTCGAAGTTGGGGATCACGCGCTCGACACCGGAGGTTTCGGCAAGCGTGTCAAGGGTTTCCTGATCGGCCGGGAACTCGACGACGAGCATGTTGGTGAGCCACAACCGGTTCAGCACCCTGATGTCGTCGCTGGCCTCGAGGTGCGCCACGACCTCGGCCTGGCTGTCGGCCGCGTGCCGGCGCAGCGAGTCCATGACGGCGTCGTAGCCGCCGTCGTGCTCGGTGGTGTCGGACAACATCACCAGCGCCTGGACCGGCTCGCCATCGGCCGTGTCGTCGACCATGGCGACGAGCTCGGGGGCGATCGGCGCGGCGGACTGGGCCGCCGCGGTCGTCGCTGTGGTGACCGTGCCCGCCAGGCCGACGAGGACAGCGATCGTGGTCAGCCTGGCCACCGTGGATCTCATCCGGAAGAGCCGCATCAGTCCGCCCTCAGAAGAGTGTGAAATTTCAACCTTCTCCAAGCATGGTGGACGAGACGCCACGGTCAATGCTCTGTTCGGCCGCTACCGCGGTTGCCGGTTACCAGGCAGCGGAACGGAGTTCAGTAAGGCCAGCCGGGAACGTTCAGCTCGATGCGGTAAAGCCCGAAGTTCCCGGTGTTGCCACCGCTGGACGGCGTTCCCGACGTGATGTACAGGGTGGTCCGGTCGGGGCCACCGAACGCAACGTTGGTGGCGGCGCGGCCGGCCGAGATCGTGCCGAGGGGCTGACCGGCCGGTGAGAACACGTGGACCTGCCCGTCGCCGAAGGTGGCCTGGTAGACGTTCCCGGCGCAGTCGACCGTGCCGCCGTCGGTGCCGTCGAGTGCCGCGAAGTCGCTGCGTGGCCCGGTGCTGCCGTCCGCGTTGACGGGATACTGGTAGATCCTGCCGGAGGCGTTGCCGCCGACATAAAGGGTTCCGCCGTCCGGGGACAGCTCGATTCCGTTCGGCTGGCGGATCGTGTCGTCGATCAGCGTGGTGACACCGTTGGTGGTGCGGAAGACGCCGGTCCTGCCGGACATCTGGTCCGGACGGTTCGCGCGCTGGAAGTTCGGATCGGTGAAGTAGACCGTTCCGTTCGCGGCCACGGTGACATCGTTGGGCGAGTTGAACAGGAGTCCCTGGTAGTTCGCCGCGATCGTCGACCGCTGGCCGGTCGTCAGGTCGTACGAGGACAGGCTGCGCTGGTCATGGGTCGCCGCGACAACGGAGGTGCCGTCCCGGCTGATCGCCAACCCGTTGCTGCCCGCGTCCTCGATGAACGTGGTGAAGGTGCCCGTCGCCGGGGTGAACCGCAGGATGTCGGCGGGCTGGACGTTCTGCGAGCCGGTGCCGTCGTACATGTTGGACAGCAACAGGGTCTGCGTCGCGGCGTCCCAGGTCGGGCCCTCCAGGAAGTTGAACCCGTCCGCGATCTTGGTCGCGGTCGGGTTCGGGGAGGGCAGCGGAGGGTCGAAGGGTCCCTCGGGACATGGCCCGTCGATGGTCGCGGCGGAGGCGTTGGCGACGCTCGGCACTGTCAGGGCCAGGACGGCCATGACCATGGCGATCCTTCGAGGCTTCACTGCCACATGTCCTCCTCGGTGAGGAACTCGGACCCGGTTTGGGAGCGCTCCCACGTCGACTGTATCGAGATCGGCCCGCTGTGGGAACCATGTCGAACCAGCTCATGGCTCGGCTCGCTGTCCAGCCCGATAGGCTGGCGCGCGGCCGGCCGCCCGCCACGGTTTCGACCAGGGAACCGAGTCACGACGGACTCTCGCGGAAAGTGAAATGTCATGAATGCGTACCGATCTTACGAGACCCGCTGCAGGAGTGCCATCGAGGAGATCGACCGCGCCGAAAACCTCGAGCTCAACTACTCCCAGGTCGCCCCGGTCGACACCTGGAGAGGCGTGGCGGAGCCGGTCCTCACCGACCTCACGGAAAAACACGGTATCGATGCCGAGCCACTGCGGAGAAACTTCTTCGCACCGGATCGGATGCATGCCGTCTGGCGCTCGGACAGTGGCCCGCTCATGGTCGGTGAATTCTGCCTCAACCACATCCACCTGGCGATCAACAGGGCCTCCTTTCCGCCTGATGACTGGACCATGCCCGCGTCGGACAAGAATGTCCTCGGCTCCCTGCGTGTCATCGATACCGCACCGCAGGGCGGCTCGGGAGATATCGCCGGTCTACGTCTCGTCGAGGGTTCCGCGCCGGAGGTGTGGTTCTACGATGCGGGACTGCACCGCATCCACCGACTCGATCTCGGCTACGCCGAGTACCTCGACACGGTTTTGCTCACGAAGGGCACCACCGGCTGGCAGTACCTCTTTGCCGATGTTCAGCTCGGTGCCGCTGAGCTGAACACGCCCGCCAGCATGCTGGAAACCATGTTCGACACCTTTCCGACCGCGTTTCCGGACCATGACTACTCTGCGCTCCGGCAACGGTGGCAGGCTCGGCTGTGACCCGCCACGCACACATTCCCACGTACCCGCACGCGCCCGGCCACCGCCGGGACCGCGGTTGACCGGCGGCTGATCGACAGCCGGACCCGAATCCCTTGACAGGGCTGTCAGGTCACCGAATAATTCTTCCTGTCGACCCCAGTGCCGGGGGCTCGCCGAACGATAGGACGAGTACCTGGGGGTATTCTGTGCTGATCAGATCCCTGTCCGAGCTGGCGGGGTCGAAATACGAGGTCGACTGGGGTAACGGCACCAGTATGCGGCTGCTCACCGCGACCGACGGCATGGGCTTCACGGTCTGCCACACCGTGGTGCGGGCCGGGACCACGTCCTTCCTGGAGTACCGCGCGCACCTCGAGGCGTGCTATTGCGTCGCCGGTTCCGGGGAAATCGAGGACATGGCCGGGGTGGTGCACCGGATCACCCCCGGCACCCTTTACGCACTCGACAAATACGACCGGCACCACCTGCGGGCGGACCCGGATGCGAATATGATTCTGGTCAGCGTCTTTACCCCCGCGCTCGTGGGCACCGAACGGCATTCCCTGGATATTCTCGAAGCGTCGTCCTACTGATGCCGGCTGACCGCCATGACGTGCTACCCAGGTATTTTCACACGTTGTTCGACGAGCACGCGGCCAAGGTCGCAGACCGGGTCGCGGTCACCCTCGACGGCACCGAGGCCACCTACGGGTGGCTCGACGCCGCGGCCGAGCGGCACGCGGCCGCGCTGCGGGCCGTCGGGACGCGCCCGGGCGACCGCGTGGTGGTGTACGCGGAGCTGTCACTGGACGTGGTCGCCGCGGTGATCGGCATCCTCCGGGCGGGCTGCTGCGTGGTCACCACCCACCCGACGTTCCCGCGTCAGAAGCTCATCCACCAGATCGACGAGTCGGACGCGGCCGTGCTGGTCACCGACGGCGCCGAGGACGCGGCCGGGCTCCTCGCCGACACCGATCTCGACGCCGTCATCCGGGTCGGTGGCCCCGCCCACCACCGCCATCGGCCCGTCGGGCGCACTCGCCGAGACGCGGGCATCGAGGTCCGCGGCGACCTCGCGGCCCTGTTCTACACAACGGGTTCCAGCGCGGCTCCCAAGGCCGTGACGATCACCCACCACAACATGATCGCCGCGGTCGAGGCGGTCACCGGCTACCACGGCATCACCGCCGAGGACGTGATCCTCACCTTCGTGCCCATCGGCTCGGACTTCGGTTTCTACAACATCATGATGCCGCTGGCCGTGGGTGGTCGCGTCGTGCTCGGCAAGGGCGTGCCCGAGCACCCGGAGCAGCTCGTGCGGCTCATCGCCGAGCAGCACGTGACCGCCGTGCACGGCTTCCCGTCCGTGCTGGCCCTGCTCCGCCTGGCCGAGGGCCTCGACGAGCGGGCCGTGCCCTCGCTGCGCTACCTGTCCAGCACCGGTCAGCGGCTGCCCGTCGACCACATCCGCGCACTGCGCCGCGCTCTGCCGGGCGTGGCGCTGTACTCGATGTACGGCATGAGCGAGTGCAAGCGGATCTGCGCGCTGGCACCCGAGGAGATCGACCGGCGCCCGACCTCGGTCGGCACGCCGATCCCCGGTGTCCGGGCCTATCTCGTCGGCGACGACGGCGAGCTCGTCGAGGAACCCGGCGCGGTTGGCGAACTCGCCGTCGCGGGCGACCTGGTCATGCAGGGCTACTGGCGCAGGCCGGAACCGACCGCGCGGGTGCTGCGGGCCGGCCTGTTCGGCGAGGACCGGGTGCTGTTCACCGGTGACCTGTTCCGCCGCGACCCCGACGGGTACCTGTACTGGGTCGCCCGCCGGGACGACACGTTCAAACGAGGCATGTTCAACGTCAACCCCAACGAGGTCGAGGCCCGGCTGCGGGAGCATCCCGACGTCCTCGACGCGGTCGTGGTCGCCGCACCCGACGACCGCGAGGGCGAGGTCCCGGTGGCGTGCGTGGTGGCCCGCGCCGGCTCCGCGCTCGACGCCGGCGCGCTGGTGGCGCACTGCGCCGACCGGCTCGACTGGAACATGGTGCCCGCGTCGGTCGCGTTCCTCGACGCACTGCCACGAACGCCGTCCGGCAAGACCGACCGCCGCGCCCTGCGGCGCGACCTGAGACGACAGGGATGATCTGCCACGTGACGACATCAGACGGGACTTCGCCGGACACCCGCGAGTACGTGGCGGCCTCGTCGATGGTCGGGCTCGCCGACCACTTCGAGGCGCTGGCCACCGGCCGCGACCAGGTCCCGCGCACCCCGGTGCGCTCGACGATCCGCGACGCCATCGCCGACCCGCGCGAACTGGCCTACCAGGACGCGATGGTCGCCCATGCCGGACCGCTGTTCCACCACTTCCTGGCCAGCGTCCCCGGCATCCTGGAGGAGATGGCGCGGGTGGGGGTCGCGCTGGCGCGCCTGACCGCCGAGCGCGCCCGGCCAAGCACCTTCTACGAGGCCGACGCCTTCGACGGCACCAACGGCCGCACGCTGGCCGCCTTCGGTGGCGAGCTGATCACCACGCTGACCAGCTCGCCCAACAAGGCGAACGAGCCGTGGTTCCACCGCCACGCCGACCCGGCCCGCTCCCGCTACTTCGCCGACTCGCTGTTCCATCTCAGCCGCGCCACGCTGGCCGAACGCGCGGACCTGGCGCCGTTCCGCGACGGCGTGGACTTCCTCTACGAGACCGCGGCGTTCCAGTTCTACGGCCGCGACCGCGCCACGCAGCTCGCGCACGTCGCCGACCTGCTCAGGCCCGACGGTCTGGCCTTCTTCCTGGAGAAGCTCGACCACCCCGACCCCGAGGAGTACCAGCGCAGGGAACGGGTCAAGGACGAGGTCCACAAGGCCCGGTACTTCAGCCAGGAGGAGATCGAGCGCAAGCGGCGGCAGATGCTCACCCGGATGGTGCGGGGCCAGGTGGAGTTCGACGAGCTGGTCGGTGCGCTGGGGGAGCGGTTCGGTCACGTGTACCTGCTGTGGAACGGCACCAACTTCTACGAGTTCGTCGCCTCGGACGACGAGGGCGTGCTCGCCCGGTTCCTCGAGCTGTCGGGCACACCGCACATCCCGGACGGGTTCTGCTTCGAGGACCCGGTCGTCCGGCGGGTCGGCGGCGCACGTGGATAGCGCCGCGCTGGCCGAGGTCCGGAATCGGGTGGCCGCGCTGTCGGACCGCTGGCGGGACCGGGCACCCGCCGCGGAGCGGGCGCGCCGCCTGCCCGACGACACCGTCGCCGAGCTGTTCGACTCCGGGCTGCTGACCCTGGCCGTGCCGACGCGCCACGGCGGCGCGGGACTCGGCTGGCCCGCCGTCACCGAGGCGGCCCGGCTCGCCGCACGCGTCTGTCCCTCCACCGGTTGGGTCATCGGCCTCGGCGGTGGGCACGCCGCGATGGCCGGGCGGCTGCCGAGACGGGTGGGCGACGTGCTGTTCGCCCACCGTCCCCAGCGGGTCGTCGCCACGGCGTCGGCCACTTCCGACGGCCGCATCGTGCGGGGCGGGGACGGGTTCACCGTGACCGGCCGGTGGCGGTTCTGCTCCGCGATCGAGCACTCGGCGTGGATCATCCTCAATGGAGTGTGTGATCCCGGCCGGTCCGACGATGACCGCGTGCTGCTGCCGATCCCCGTCGCCGACGTGCGCGTCGAGGACGGCTGGCACGTGTCGGGCATGGCGGCCACCGGCTCCCGGGACATCGTCCTGGACGAGGTGTTCGTCCCAGCCGACCGGGCCGACTCGCCGGGCCGCTGCTTCGCCGCGCACTGGTCTGCCGACACCGCTCCCGCCGACTACCTCGGTGAGGTGCCGTTCCGGAACTACATGAACAGCTTCATCATCGGCCCGTTGCTCGGCTGCGCCGAGGCGGCCCTGGACGCCTTCGCCGCCACCGCCCGCCCCGCCCAGCGCGACGGCCTGACCGAGAGCGCCGCGGAACTCACCTGCGCTCGGCTCCTGTACGAGTCGCTGAGCACGATCCTGCACACCGCGGGGCTGGACCGCCGCGCCCTCACCACCGTCGAAGCCGCCACCTTCGAGCGCGACCGCGCCTACCTCGCCCGGCTGTGTGTACGGGCGGTGCACCGGCTGGTCCGGTTAGCCGGCACCGCCGCGCACTTCGACGACAACCTCATCGCCCGCCACTGGCGCGACCTGCAGATGATGGCCGCCCACCGCGACGTCGACTGGGCGCGCAACTCGCACGCCTACTCCGCCCTGCCCCTCGCGGGAGACCGCCCGTAGTGAACACGCTTGCCTTCCTGCGTGCGGACAAGCGCCCGCTCGCCGGCGGGTTCCTGCTGTTCCTGTTGTCCTGCTTCGGTCAGACCTTCTTCATCGCCCTGTTCAGCGACGACCTGCGCCGGGAGTACCGCCTGTCCCAGGGGGAGTTCGGTGGGGTCTACACGGCGGCCACCCTGGTGGCCGCGCTGTCCATGATCAGGTTTGGTCACCTGGTCGACCGCCACGCCGCGCGCCGGGTCGTGCTGGTCACCGCACCCCTGCTGGCCATCGGCGCGGTCACCATGGCGCTGTCGGCGCACGTGGTGGCGCTCTTCGCCGCGCTGGTCCTGTTGCGGTTCCTCGGTCAGGGCATGATGACCCACACCTCGTTCACCCTCATGGCCCGCTGGTTCACCCGCGAACGCGGCCGGGCGTTGTCCGTGGCCACCCTCGGCCTGAACACCGGCGAGGCCCTGTTCCCGCTGCTGGTGGTCGCCATGCTCGGCGGACTCGCCTGGCGGCAGGTGTGGTGGCCGGTCGCGGGTGTGGTGCTCCTGCTCGGCTGGGCGGTCGTGGCGCTGTTCGGCAGGGAACGTGTGGCGTCCGAGGAGACCGGTGCCGACGCCAACACACCCGCGCCGAGCTGGACGCGTGCCCAGGCGTTGCGCGACCCCAGCTTCTACCTGGTGGCCCTGGCCATGGCCGCGCCCGCCCTGATCGGCAACACGGTCTTCTTCAACCAGCTCCACCTCACCGGGATCCGCGGGTGGTCGATGGCCGCGACCGCGTCGGCGTTCACGGTCTACGCGCTCAGCACCGTGGTGTTCAACGTGGTCGGCGGCCACCTGGTCGACCGGCTCACCGCACTGCGCGCGGTGCCGTTCTTCCTGCTCCCGTTGGCATGCGGCCTGATATTGCTGTCCACTGTGGACGCCCAGTGGGGCCTGTTCGCCTTCATGGCCCTCTACGGGGTCACCAACGGCCTGTCCCTGACCATGTTCGGCGCGACCTGGCCGGAGATCTACGGCACCGCACACCTTGGCGCCATCCGTTCGGTGATCATGGCCGTCCTCGTCGTCGCCTCCGCCGTCGGCCCCGCCCTCAGCGGCGTCCTGATCGACACCGGTGTCAGCTATCCCACCCAACTCGCCGCCATGGCCGCCTACTGCCTCGCGGCCTCGGCCCTGATGCTCAGGATCGCCCCCCGCCTGCGCGCCCGCCCGGCCCCGCTCGCCGCTGAGATCACCGCAACAGGTAGGCCCGGATCACCGTCTGCGTGACCGTGTTGCCGTCCTGATCGGTCGCCGACACCCGCAGGGAGACTGACGACGCCCCGGCCGGATGGTCGAGCCTGGCGACCAGGTCCGGCGAGACCGGCGCTCGGCGCCAGGCCGAACCCTCGTCGTAGGACACCTCGACGGTCAGTTTCCTCGGCCGGACGGTCGCACCGGTCTCGTCCCGTACCTGTAGCGGCAGGAGGAAGGGGCGACCGGCCGGGGCCCTGCCGTTCGCGTCGAGCGTTGGCAGGAACCGGACCACGTTCAGCTCGATCGGCATGATCCCCGATTCGTCCATCTGGGACGAGGTGAACGTCCACTCGGCACTCACCGCCGTGGTCATGTCGAACAGCTCCGAGCGCGTCGCTTCCGTGGTGAGACGGTAGGTCCGCGGTCCAGCCGGCAGGTCGGTGAAGTAGCCGGAGGCGCACAACGGCGTCTCGCCGACCAACTCGTCGCCCAGGTACAGCCTGGTGTTCGCGCTCTCGGTCGACGAGTAGCTCGCGTTGTCGTCGGCGTCGGAGAACATCGGCAGGTCAACGTAGATTCCGTTGGCGTCCCGCCACATCCAGGGGAACTCCGCCGGTGGCGTGGCGGGACCGAACACCGGATGGTTGAACCGCTCGTGGTAAGTGCGGCCGGGTCGGTAGTCGTGCGCCCGCGCCGAGCGAAGGAAGGCGACCGGTCCGGCGTCCGAGGCGAGCAGCGAGACCGACGGCGCCCAGCGCACCCCGTCGGTGGTCAGGTACTCCTTGCGGGTGCCCGGTAACCGCGGAAACTCCACCGTGGGGACGAGAGCGTACGCGGGCCCCGAGAGCGGCTGCGGGAGCCACTCCAACTCCGCCGAACCGTCGGTCACCGCCCCCCGGCCGATCGTCGAGCGAACGGTGGCCAGCTCGTGCCGGCTCACCATCCTGGTGAACCCGGTCGGGAACTCGTCGAAGAACCACACGAGCCGGTAGAGCGCCTCGTCGGCACCGAGCCAGCCGGTGTTGACCCAGCCGTTCGTCTCGAGTCCTGGCGGCTCCTCGCCGATCCGCGCGGTGGAGATGGTGCTGAGGTCCAGGACCGACATGCTGGTGATCATGGAGCCCGTGCCAGGGCCGGTCTCGAACTGGACACCGACGTCGGCGTACTCCAGGGATGCCTCGACTGGTGGGGCGACGTTGATCGGCCTGGTGGTCGCGGCGTCCACGGTGACCGTGAGATCGCGGTCCAGCAGGAGACCCGGCTGCTGGATCCAGTTGGTGTGGCTGCCCTCCTCGGTGTACACGACGTGGTCGGCGAAGTAGCGGCTCTTGGGCAGGCGAACCGTCGCCGACCCGTCCTCGTCGTAGGGGAAGACCCACTTGCCGTTGTCCAGGTCTATCAGTGTCGTGAGGTAGTCGGCGGTGGGGGCGCCGTGCTCGTCGGTGTAGTTCAGCGTCAGCTCGTAGCTCTCCACCTCGCGGGTGACCACGACCGGCGTCCGGACCACGGACTCGTCCGACGTGGCGATGACCGTGCCGGAGTAGTGGCCGTCGCGCGTGCCGAGGGCGGTGTCGCCGGTGACCGTCACCGTCGCCTCACCTCGGCTGGGCACGGTGATCTGGTTCGCACTCAACGAGAACACCTCGCCCGCGACGGCGAGGTCCACTGTCACCGGGTCCTCGCCCAGGTTGCGGTAGGTGAGCGTCCGGCTCACCGGAGTGTCGTCGTCGTGCGGCCAGGCCACAGTGCCGAGGTGCAGGGACGCCGGTTCGGACACGACCGTCTGCGCCAGCGCACGCGCCACATCGACCCGACCAGCGCCCTGCTCGAACGCGTCGTAAGCCGGGTTGTGCCTGGCCGAGCCCGACAGCACAGCCTTGAGCTCCGTCGCGGTCAGGTCAGGGCGTTGTTGGGTCAGCAGCGCGGCGGCGCCCGCGACGTGTGGACTGGCCATGGAGGTGCCGGACTTCGCGGTGTAGCCGTCTGCCACCGGTGGTCCGCTGCTGCCGGCGGAGCTCATGGCGGCGACGATGTCCACGCCCGGTGCGGTGATGTCCGGCTTGATCACCCCGTCCCTCGGGGTGGGTCCTCGGCTGGAGTAGTCGCTGAGCGCGTCCGTGTGGTCGACGGCGCCGACGGTCAACGCCTCGGGAGCGCTGCCCGGCGTGCCGATGGGGCCGGCGTTGCCGGCGGAGACCACGAACAACGTGCCGTACCGCTCGGTCAGGGCGCTCAACGCCTGCTCTGTCGGGTCGATGGCGGTGGTGTCCGCGCCGCCGAGACTCATGTTGACCACGTCGGCGCCCTGCTCGGCCGCCCACTCCATACCGGCGATGATCCACGAGTCCTGGCCGAACCCGCTGTCGTTGAGCACCTTTCCGTCCATGACCGACGCACCGGGGGCGATGCCGCGGTACCTGCCACCCGATTTCGCACCGGTACCGGCCACGATCGACGCCACATGCGTGCCGTGGCCGCGCCTGTCGACGTTGTCCGGACTGTCGGTGAAGTTCTCCTCGTCGACCTCCCGATCGGCGAGGTCGGGATGGGTCTGGTCCACACCGGTGTCGAGCACCGCGACCGTCACACCTTCGCCCGTGTAGCCGGCATCCCACGCGGTAGGAGCGCCGATCTGCGCCGCACTACGGTCCAGGGTGGCCTGCTGTTGACCGTCGAGCCACACGGCCGACACCCCGGCGGCCATGGTTCCCGCACCGGTCAACGCGTCCCAGGCATCGCCCGCATCCGCTTTGTCCACCGCCACCGCTGTCCCGTTGATACTGGGCAGTTCCTGGGACATCGCGGCGTCGCTGATCCGGGGCGCCACCTGGCCGGCCGGATGAGTCACGATCAGCGGCACGGTGTCGCGCCGGGCGTCGTCATAACCGAACTCGAGCAGCGCGGTGATGTCGAATAATCGCCGGTCGAGCCGGCCGGCGGCGACCAGTCGCATGGCGTCCGACGGAATGACATAGGAGTGCCCACCCGCGACGAACCGGGAGAACGCCACCGACTCCCGCCCGGTTCCCGGACGTACGAATCTCACCGTTCCCTCGTGCACCGTGACTTGGTCACCGCTGATCAGCGTGACCGTGTCGGGACTACCTGTCTGCGGCGGGCTCGCACTCGCCGGTGCGGCGGCACCCGCTACCAGGGCGATGACGGCCAAGCCGGTCCCGTACTTGCCTAAGACATTCATCAATGGAATCTACATTTCCCGAACAGCGCTAACAACAACACATTCGGACGTCGGCGTTAGCCCGATTGGTCCCTGATGGGTCCTAACAGAATATTCTTTGGCTGTGGTTTGATCCTGGTGGTTGTTGATCTCCTGGTGGGGGTTGTGGTGGCTCAGCGCTGCCAGTGGATCCTGACACACCGTCAGGCGAACCAGGGGCCACCGGGCGAGTCTGTTGACCAGACCTGCATCGACCGGCGGCAACAGCCGGCAAGACGCAGAACCTGTTCTGATATCCAATTCACGTGGAGAACTCTTAATTCGAGCTGCACTCACAGGATGCCGGAGGGCCCAGACATCATCAAATGGTCGCCTGCCATGAGGCGTTCGACCGGATGAATCCTCGCAGACCTCTCGGCTCGGCTCACCGCTCTCCAATATGACGATGAGCTTGGGACGGCACCCGCTGGCCGCGCCCCAAGGTGCTCGACGACCAGGCCATGGCGGTCGTTCGGTTCGACCGACCGGGTCGCGCGGCTGGGGACCGGTCCCGGCCCAGTCGGGTCATGGTGTCCGGGTGAACCGGACAGTCGTCTACGCCGTGCTTGTCGGCATCGCTCTCGCGGGGTGCTCGCCCCCCGACGTCGCCTCCCCGCCCCCGACCTCCACCACGTCGCCGCCATCTGTGTCGCCCATGGAGAACTGGGTGTCACGGGTCTGCGTCGTGGAGTTGATGCACGCGCTCGACCCGGTCCTGTTACAGGCCCCGGCCACCGACGCCGACAGCCTGCCGGAGGCGAAGCGCCGCATGAGCCAGTGGACGACCGCGGTGGCCGACGGCGCCGCGACCATGGTCGCCGAACTCGGTGAGATCGGGCCGCCTCCCGAGGGCGACGAGCTTGTGAAGGCGTTCGACGAGCACCGCGGGCGTTACGCCGACCTCGCCGACGCCGCGGACGCCGGCCGCGTGCTCATCGACGCCGCGCGGGCGAAGGCCGACCTGGACACCGCGTCGACCGTCGTGCAGATCTCGATGCTGGCCGCCACCACCGGGCTGGAATTCAACCCCGCCTTCAGCGATCTGGCCGAGGAGAACCCGCTGTGCCAATGAACCGAGCCACCGTGATCTCCGTGCTGGTCACCGCCGTACTCGCGGCCGGCTGTGCCGCCGACCCCGTGAGCGCCCCGCCGCCGGCCACCAGCACGACCTCCACGACCCCGCCGCCGACGACCACCACGACCCCGCCGCCACCCGACCCGGCCGTCGCCTGGCTGGAACAGGTGTGCACCGAACTGCAAGGGATCCCGATCGGCGTGGCAGCGCCCGCACAGCCGGGCAACACGCTGGAGGATCTCAAGCGCGAGGGGGTCAACCTGATCGACGTGGTGCGCACGCCGCTCGCCGCGCTGGTCACCGAGCTCAATCGGATCGGTCCGCCGCCCTCACCGGCGCTGAGCGGTGCCTACGCCGACCTGCGTCGACCGCTCGACGGCCTGCTCAACCGGTTCAACACCCTCGCCGCCGACATCAAGGCCACCCAGCCGGGGGAACCGCTCGCGAGCCTCCCCGACCTGGCCACGATGGCCACCAACGCCTGGGACACCGCCCGCCAGGCGGTGCACATCGACCCGTCGCTGCGCCCGATCGCCGCGCAGACCACCAACTGCTAGCGAGGCAGGGGAACTCAGCCGAGAAGATTCTTGTAGATGCGGCCGTCCTTGATGATGACGACGAGGTTGTTGTCCGGGTCGCCCAGTACGGTGAGGTCCTGGGTGGGGTCGCCTTCGACGAGGAGAACATCGGCCCATGCGCCGACCTCGATCACCCCGAGACGACACGCCTTGTAGGGGTCGCGCTGCTTCGCGAGCCGGAAGAGAGCGGCGTTGCCGGACGTGGCGATCCTCAGCGCCTCAGTGGGGCTGAACCCGAAGTCGGTGGCCAGCCGGGTGAGCATCTCGTTCTGCAGGCTGGCCTTCTCGGGTTCGAGCAGCAGGTCGGTGCCGAAGGCGATGTTCGCGCCCACGTCCCGTGCCCAGGTGAAGGTGTTCGCAACGCCGGCGCAGACCTCCTGGTTCTTCTCGGTGTTCTCCACGTTGGCGTACTCGTGGTCACTCTCGAGGAAGGGCTGTGTGCTCAGCCAGACACCGTTGCTCGCCATCAGCTGGATGGTCTCGCTGCTGGCGGCGAGGTGGCCGTGTTCGATCGACTTGATGCCGGCTTCGATCGCGCGGTGGATACCGTCGTCGTTGTAGACGTGCGCGGACACGTAGGTGCCCCAGTCCTCGGCGGCTTCGACCGCGGCCCTGAGTTCGTCCGGCGTGTACTGGAGGACGTCCAGCGGGTCATAGGCGGACGACACCCCACCGCCCGCCATGATCTTGATCTGGGCGGCCCCCTTCTTCAGCTGTTCGCGCACCGCCGCCAGTACCTGGTCGCGGCCGTCGGCGACCCGCATGAAACCGATCTGCTCGGCCCGCGGGTGCTGCCCGCAGGTGAAGGTGGTCGCATCCTCGTAAATGGCGGAGAAATCACCGTGCCCGGAGGTCTGGGAGATCGCCGCCTGACTCGGGTAGACGCGCGGGCCGGGGAACATGCCGGAGTCCAGGACCCGCCGCAGCGAGTCGACGTCGCCGGCCATGTCCCGGACAGTGGTGAAGCCGCGCATGAGCATCCGCCCGGCCTCGGCGAGCGCGTTGTAGTAGTTCATTCCCGTGGCCCCGGTGATCAGCTCCGCCTGGGTCGTCCCGGCCGCGAAAAGGTGCACGTGCGCGTCACACAGGCCCGGTATGAGCACCCGCTCGCCGCCCTCGACGACCAACGCCTCCGGCCGCCTCTCTGGCCTGCCGATCGCCGCGATCCTTCGGTTCCGGATGAGTACCGACGTCGGCTCGGTCAGCGCGGCGTGGAGGTCGTCGTGGAGGTCGCCGGCGTTGAACACGCGGACGTTGTTGAGAAGAATCGGCGCGGAGGCCAGGTGTTGAGTCATGATCTTCCTTACGTCGCAGTGCTGATGACGGGATGTGTCGAAGTCCTCCGATGGCGTGGCGACCAGTTCACGTGGCTTTCGCGACGAGGGCGGCGGATCGGCCGGCCGGGCGCGCCGTCCTCGGGCTCCATGCCCTCCTTCTCCGCGATACGGGCATAAGTCCACGCGGCGAGGCCCCGTAGTTGATCGGGCGCCCCACGGCGGCCGCGCTGTCGTGGAAATCCGAGATCGGCAACAGACCCGACTTCAGAACCCAGGTGCCCGCCCCGGATCCACCCCGCGCCCCTTATTTCGTATCCCGCGTATATCCGGACGGTCAATCAATCTCCCCCGCCCACGGCCGAGATTCACCCGGTGGTGCAAATCCACGATCGGGCCGGCGGCCGCGCCAACCGCTTCACCGCACCCAATGTGGACGGTCAGGACGCGGTACCCGCGATCCGCGGCGAGCTGCTGCCCGAGTGGAAGGACGCCCGCCGGATCCACGCGTGTACGACCGACGCTTGCGACCCGGGGGAACCTCAGCCACGCTTCTCGCCGCCGAGCGTGATCGTGATGCGGTCAGGTGGGTCGCGGCTGAGACCACCTCGGCGGAGCTGGTGGCCGGCCCAGGGGAGCAGAAACGCTATCTCGGTGTCGAGCCGCTGCCGGGCGATGAGTACGAAACATCGACCTCTGATAAGCCTGAAGCATTGCGCTGTTAGCGGCTGGTCGCGTACCGTAATCGACGGGTCGAACCGCTTCGACGCTGTTCGGGAGTCCTCATGGTTCAACGACGAACTGTTCCCTGCGCGCTCGCCGACCGGCCCGCGGCTGACCTGCCGATGAAGGCGGGGCGCGCCCCGGCCGATCTCGCCGGAGCGCCTACCTGGTCCCGACACCCGACTGTCGGTCCGGCTGTCCCTTCCCGTGTGGACAGGCCCGCGGTTCGCCGGGTGATTCGTGTACCCCGTCCCTGCTGCCACAGCAGCCGCATGGACAACCAGAACTGGCGGCCCTGGGGCCGTTAGGTCCGCTGAGTCCATTGGCGTCCTTGGTGCTTCGCGCGTCTGCCTGGGAGCGCTCCCAAATCGTTGCGCGCGCGCTCAACAAGTGATCAACCAACCGGAGACATGAGCAGAGACTGGGAGTACGCCCATGAGACATGGCAGTAACCGTTCCCGGCGATGGTGGACGCTGGTCGCCGCCGCCGCGCTGGCACTCACCGGTGCGAGCGTCGCGGAGGCCGGGCCGGCACCCGCGGCCAGAGATGTCGGCGCTCTTGCCGCGTCGGCGGGTTGTGGTCAGGCTCCGACGTTGCAGAGTGGTACGCACACGATTCAGAGCGGGGGTAAGGGTCGGCAGTTCATCCTGAGTGTTCCCGGCAACTATGACAACACCCGCCAGCACCGGTTGGTGTTCGGGTTCCACTGGTTGGGCGGCACGATGCAACAGGTCGCCGGCGGCGGGACCGACGGAGACGTCTACGCCCACTACGGGCTGCGGCGGTTGGCGAACGACACCGCCATCTTCGTGGCGCCCCAGGGCCTCAACAACGGCTGGGCCAACTCCGGTGGCGAGGATCTGACCTTCGTCGACGACATGATGCGCATGATCGAGGCCGGTCTCTGTGTCGACACGACGCAGCGGTTCGCTCTTGGCTTCAGCTACGGCGGCGCGATGAGCTACGCGATCGCGTGCGCCCGGGCGACCTCTTTCCGTGCGGTCGCGGTCATCGGCGCCCCTCGAGAGCTCAGTGGGTGTAGTGGCGGCACTCAGCCCATCGCGTACATGGGGATCCACGGCATCAACGACAACATCGGTTCCGGGCGGGCGCTGCGTGACCGGTTCGTCAGGAACAACGGCTGTGCCGCCCAGAACCCGCCAGAGCCAGGGGCGGGCAGCCTGACGCACATCAGCACGGCCTACTCGGGATGCCAGGCCGGATATCCGGTTGTCTGGGCGCCCTTCGACGGTGGCCATCAACAAGGTCCCGTGGACGGGTGCGCGGGCTGTGAGAGTGGCGCACGGAGCTGGGTCAAGAACGAGGTGTGGCAGTTCTTCACCGGAGAGGACCCACCCCCGCCGTCGCCCACCTTCCGGTTGCGTGGCGAGGGCTCCGGCCGGTGCCTGGACGTCAACGCCGCGAGCACCGCCAACGGGAGCCAGATGATCATCTGGGACTGCCACACCAACGCCAACCAGCAGATCACCCTGAGCGGTCAGGCACTACAGGTGATGGGCAAGTGCCTGGAGGTGCCAAGCGGCGCCGCGGCCGGGACCCGGGCACGGATCTGGGACTGCAACGGCGCCACCAACCAACAATGGACCCTCAACACCAACGGCACGGTCAGCAACGTCCAGAATGGACTGTGCCTCGATGTCAGCAACTCGAGTACGGCCAACGGCGCCGCCGTCAACGTCTGGAACTGCCACGCCGGCACCAACCAACGCTGGGCAAGAGCATAGCCGACCCGGTATCTCGTAACCACGAAGGAACAGAAGTGAAACCAGTCATGATCGCTGGAAGATCGTTGGTGGCGCTCGCGGTGTTCGCCGCGATGCTGACCTTCTCAGCTCCTGTCCCGGCATCGGCCGCCGTCCAGGCAACCTTCTACGTCGCTCCCAACGGCGACGACGCCAATCCCGGGACGATTACAGCGCCGTTCAAAACGGTACAGCACGCGCGGGACACCGTTCGCACGATCAATGCGAACATGTCCGGCGACATTCAGGTCCACCTGCGTGGGGGAAACTATCCAGTAGGCAACACGATAGAATTCACGCCGAGCGACTCGGGCACGAACGGGTACCGGGTCACCTACGCCGCGTACCAGGACGAGAAGCCGGTGCTGAGCGCTGGCGTTCAGGTAACCGGCTGGACACAGCACAACGGCAGTATCTGGAAGGCTCCGCTCAATCGTGCCAACAAGCTGCGGGCGCTCTATGTCAATGACAAGCGGGCGTTCATGGCATCCAGGACGATCAACTCACAGGGGTGCTACGGCACGTACAACGTCACCGCGGGACAGGCGCCCTGGGCGTGGGAATCGGGTTCGCAGTGTGACGGGGCCAGGTACAACCTGGCCGACCTGCCCGCCATCGCCGGTAATCACGACGATCTGGAAATCGAAACGGCGACGACGTGGACGACGGCCATCGTGGGAGTCCGCCAGGTCGCCACGAGCGCTGACGGCGCGAGCCGGGTGGCGCTGTTCCAGCAACCGGGCGGGGCGATCGCCCAAGGAGCGTTCAACGGCAACTTCCAGATCGGCGGCAGCCACAAGATCATGAACGCCTACGAGTTCCTGGACTCACCTGGCGAGTTCTACTTCGACAAGGCAAGCCAGGTGGTGTACTACTACAAGGCCAACTCCGAGGACATGACGACGGCGGCGGTCCATGCGCCGAACAACGTGTCCACCGTGCTCCGGGTCGCGGGCACGTCCACGAGTAACCACGTGCGGAACCTGACGTTCTCCGGCCTCACGGTGCAGCACTCCGACTGGAACCTGTTCACCGTGGCCGGTTCCGTGTTCAAGCAGGCTCAGCAGGGCAACCTCGGCAACTCCGCGTACGTCAAGGGAAACTTCCACATCTACTACTACCGCAACGTCGACACTCCGCCGGGTATCGTCCAGCTGGAGAACGCCGACGGGATCGAACTGCATCGCAATCTGATCCAGCACACCGGCGTCGACGGAATCAGCATGGTCAACGACGTGCAGAACACGAAGTTGATCGGAAACCACACGAACGACATCGCCGGTTCCGCCGTCGTCGTCGGTCATCCACAGCACGTCTTCATCGGGGACCACACCGCGACGAACCGCGAGAAGTATCCCGTCCAGGTCGAAGGACTTCCCAAGAACATCGAGATCAAGAACAACTACCTCCACGACACCGGGGTGTTGTTCAACTCGCACAGTCCCATCTCGGCATACTTCGTGGACACCCTGACGATCCAGCACAACCGGATCGAGAAAGCTCCCTGGGCGGGCATAACACTCGGGTGGGGCTGGTGGAACTTCGACGGATCGTCCGGCTCGGTCGCGCCCGGCCGGCCGACCACCACGGCACGGAACAACACCATCAGCCACAACCACATCATCGACACGGTGCAGCGCCTCAACGACACGGCGCCCATCTACACGCTGGGTGATCAGCCGGGAACCACCATCAACGACAACTATCTTCATGGTGTTCCGGCCGGCCACAGGTACGGACTTCACCCGGACGAAGGGTCGGCGCACATCAGCTTCCGCGACAACATCCTGAGCGTGGACCAGAACGTCACGTGGCTGATCAATTCCGACGACTTCGGGCGCAAGCACGACCTGAGCATCACGCGGACCTACGGGCCGATCAACAAGGTCTCCAACAAGAACCTGCCGAACAGCACCATCGAGGACATCATCGTCTCCGCCGACTATGTCTGGCCGGCGCCGGCCTACAGCATCGCCGTGAACTCCGGACTTGAGGATTCGTATCGGGACATCGTCCCGCAGGGCAACGTCTCCCTGCCGAACTACGTCCTGCCGGCCAGCACGTTCGTCGGCGCCAGCGGGACCTCGATTCCGATCCGCGGCGCCGGCGATCCGACCAGGACGGTCTGGCTGGCTCCGCAGGGTACGACCAACTTCGTCGCCGGCCCGACGATGACCAGGGCAAGCGGCAGCGCGGCAACCATCGACGTACCGACGGCGTCCGGTGACTACCGGCTCTACATCGTGGACGCGCAGGGGACTCGGTCGTCCGAGTCGACCTCGATCGTTCGGCGGCAGGGCGGCGGCAACCCGCAGACCGGCACGATCGTGGGCGGCCAGTCGGGTCGCTGCGTCGATCTCGGGAGCACGGCCAACGGCACGCAGGCCCGGCTGTGGGACTGCAACGGCGGCACCGGCCAGCGGTGGACCTACACGGCGAGCAGGACACTCACCAACGGCGACAGGTGTCTTGACGCTTCGGGGCAGGGAACCGCCAACGGCACCGCGGCGGTCATCTGGGACTGCCATGGCGGCACCAACCAGCAGTGGAACCTGAACGCCAACGGCACCATCACCGGCGTGCAGTCCGGGCTGTGCCTCGACGCCAGCGGCAACGCGACCGCGAACGGCACACTGATCCACCTCTGGTCCTGCCACGGCGGCACGAACCAACAATGGAACCTGCGCAACTGAGATCCTCTGGCCGAGGTCACCTCTCGCCACCGGTCACGAAGGCGACGCCGTGCCGGTCTGGACCAGCCAGACCGGCACGGCGTCGGCGGAGAGCGACTCCTGTTCTCGGGTTAACGCAGGGCGTAGGCGTTGGTGCGGAGTTGGGTGGTGCTGTTGTCGTCCTCGTCGGTGGCGGTGGTGCGGAGGGTGACGTGGCCGTCGGTGTCGGCGAGGGCCGGCACGGTGAAGGTCGCCGACCAGGTGCCGTCCCGGTTCGACCGCGTACTGGCGTCCGTCCAGGTGGTGCCGCCGTCGAAGCTGACCTGGGTGGCCACCTCACGGATCGCCGGGGCGTCGGTGGCCTGGTGGTACGGGGTGACGGTGACCGTGTGCCGGGATCGTGCGGCGGCGGTGTTCGTGGCGTCGACGGGGGCGACGTACCGCAGGTAGATCAACGGCTGCGGCGCCCCACAGTCCACACCGGAATGGTCGTCCAGACAGATGGTGCCGGGCGGCATCTGGTTGCCGGTGACCTGTCCGGACCGGAACCGCCACTGGAACCAGTGACCGCCGGGCATCGTGCTCTCCAGCGTGTACTGCTGCTCCTGGGCGGCGAGCCGGAAGACCGGCCGGGCGGGGTCGTCGGTGTTCAGGGGTACCGGCTGGCCGTCGCCGTCGGTGAGCACCGTCTCGGGCAACCATCCCATCCCACTCTCGTGGTTGGGCTCGGGATGGTTGACGGCGGTCAGCGGCGACAGCACGTCACCCTTGCGGCAGAAGTTGCAGTAGGACCAGTCGGTCCAGGAACCGAGATCGTCGGGAAGGGCCACCGGTCCGACGGACTGCGACGGGTTGAACCACCTCTCGGTTCGCTTGTCGGGCGTCCGGACGCTCTCCGTGACCTTCTCCGAGCCCTCGGCGAGCGCGGTGTCGAACCTGGTCCAGCTTCGCCGCCAGCGCACGTCCGGTGACGTCGACACGTACTCGGTCACCGATCGTCCTGGCGTCTGGAGGGGGGCCAGTTCCATCGCCCAGTTGACCGACAGGTTGAAGCCAGGGCTGAAGGCGTGCAGCCCCAGGACGTTCCCCTTCCCGGCGGGGCTGTGCAGGATCGTGTTCCGCGTCGCCAACCCCCGCGCGGAGACGGTCTGGTCGATGGTCGCCGGCACGCCCCCGCTGAAGTGTTGGCCGAGTTCGTACAGGTAGCCCATGGCCGCGTGGCCGGGGCTGTCGACGCGGATCGTGACCCGTCGTTGGGCGAGCTGCTCGCGAAGTTGGCGCGCCTCGTCCGGCATGACGGAGATCAGCGGCAGGTCCGATGTGGACGAATGTCCGTCCTCCACGACAGGCACCGAGTGGAAGATGTCGCACGTACCGATCGGGTTGCTGTCGGTCCGAGGATCGAAGACGACGGCGGTCGCCCCGGCGGCGATCGCCCGGTCCATCACCTGCTTCTCCACGCCACACGCGACCTGCTGGTCCGGATCAGCGCCGAGGACCGCGAGTTTGCCCCTGACGTCGACGGCCGCGAAGTCGGCCGGGGTACCGGTTCCGACGTCGACCACGCCGAGGCTGGTGTTGCGGAGGCTGAGCTGGGGACGATGGTCGGCCACCCCCACGACGTGCCCGGATGCGTTCGGGTAGGCCGCGCGCAGATTCAGGCCACGGTCGGTCGTGAGGGTGACATACGGCTCGTGCCACTCGCTGGTGACCTGCATGTTGAACGCCCCGGTGCGCGCCGGCCGCTTGGTGGGAGCGAGGTAGTAGCCGGTCCTGTTGTTGTCGGCGTTGGACGTGGCGATGTTGTAGATGCGCAGACCATCCGGAAGGGTCCGCATGGAGTCGAGGCCGTAGCCCATGGGATCGCTCGGCCGGGGAGTGCGCGGGTCGATCCACATACCGTCGTCCATGTGGAGGTCGATCACGCGGTCACTGTTCACCGCCACCTCGGGCTCGTGGAAGTAGGTGGTGTGGGTCAGCGTGTCGCGCCGGTCGCCGAAGTGCGCGTGCAGGTAGTAGACCCCGACCGGGACCGCGTAGGTCATGACCACGGTGGCGCACTGCGGCTTGTCCCCGAGACAGGCGAAGCTGGGGTTGACCAGATTGGCGGCCTTGGGGCCGGTGACCCCGATGAGCGGGGCCGACACCGTGCTGAAGGAGACACCGGCCTGGTCGCCCCATGACCACCGAGCCGGATCCGCGCTGGCGTGCAGCCGCACGGTGAGGGTGTAGGTGGGGACGGTACTGGCCGGCGCGATCGCCAAGGGTGCGCCGTCGAGGGTCAGGCCGGCCAGGCCATCGGCCAGGTCCCGGGGGGCACCGTCGCGGTTGTGCGCCCACGCCTGGCCCTGCGGGGTGGCCGGGTCGAAGGACCGCGGTGTGGTGACGGCGTCCCAGAACTTCTCGCTGTCGCCGACCGGGACGGACACGGTGGCCCGCCCGGAGGTGGCGGTGCCGGACACATAGCTGGAGCCAGGCAACGCCTCGGCCAACCGCTGCGCGTCGGCCGAGGGCGTCACCCCGGCGAAGTGCACCGTGACCGGGGTGGTCGCCTCGCCGAACCCGCCGGTGGCGAGGGCGTTGAGGTCGAACAGTCGACGGTCGACGACACCGGCGTCCACCAACGCGGTCGCCGACGGTGGCACCGCGCTGAGCACCACGGGTTTGCCCGGCGCCTCAATGCCCGTGACCTGAACGTCGGCTGCGCTCGCCGGGCGGTCGGCCGAGGACGGCACGCTCCCGGCGCCGATCGGGGTCACCGACAGGCGGCCGCCGGGGTCGCTGCTCACGGTCATCCGCTCTCCGGTGAGCAGGGTGACCGTGCGGTCGCCAAGCAGGACGGCGGTGCTCGGCTCGTCGAGGGTCAGCGCGCCGGGGGATTGTTCGGCGGAGGCGTCGACGGTGCCGGTCGTGGCGAGGCCGAGCACGGCCGCGGCCACGAGGATTCGGCGCCTGGCGCCAGGTCTGGGTGGTGTACGTCGCATGTCAGGCCTCCGGGTGGAGCTGGAAGTCGTGGATGGTGACCCGGTCGCGGGCGACCGTCACGTCGTCGGTCACCGAGGCGTGGTCGTCGCGGGTGGCGGTGACCCGGGTGGACCCCGTCGGCACGAACAGCCGGTAGCGGGCGGCGTCCGGGGAGTGCGCGTCGTCGGGGAACTCGCGGCTGATGGCGTAGGTCTCTGACCTGTCGGCGACCCGGATCTCCGTGCCGAGCAACGGCTTTCCTGACTCGTCGGTCACCTCGCCGATCAGCAGCCCACCCGCGTGCGGCACGCAGGTACGGGTGCCGACGAACAGGTTGTCGACCGCCCAGTAGCCACCGCCACGACCGGTGAAGGTGAGCCGGATCCGTACCTGTGCGGCCTGTGCAATGGGCACCGACCTCGGCCCGAAGACCGACGCGGTACCGGCAGTCCACAGTGGACGCCAGCGGCGACCGTCCGTCGAGTACTCCACCGCCGCCTGCTGACGCGCGGCTCCCAGGTACCTGGTGTCGAAGCTCAGCACGGGATCGGTCTGTCCACTGAGGTCCACGGGCGCGGAGGTCAGCGTCGTGGACATCGACCTGGTGTCCTCGGCGGCGGGGTCGGCGATCGCGAAACCGTTGTCCAGTCCCGGCTGGGGCCGTTGTGCTGGGTTGTCGAACCGCCACGTCCCGCCCTTGCCGGTGAGCTGCCAGCCATCCAGCGCGGTGGCGCCGTCCCAGTAGGTGAACCTGGTTTCCGCACCGTTCCACCCGTAGCCCGGTGCGACGCACGCCTCGGGATCGACGGTCACCTGCTGGTCGAACCGGATGTCGGCGCCCTCGGGGCGCAACAGGCTGGTGCTCGTCGCGTAGCCATCGTCGACCGGGTCGACGGTGACCTCGTACTCGGTCGCGGGCAGCCGCAGGCTGTAGTCGCCGGTCGCCGGGTCGGTGTACACCGGGTTGGCGGGGTATCCGGGGAACGTCAGCGCCGCGTGCACCGGCCAGCCGTGCCCGGACCCGTCGCTGACCCGGCCGGAGACCGTGACCATCGGTGCCGCGGTGAGCGTGAAGTCCCGCACCGTCGTGGTGTCCAGCGTGACGCTCACGTCCGCCTGGTCACCCAGGTAGCCGTAGGCGGTGGCCGTGGCGTCGTACTCACCGACCGGCAGGCCGAGCCGGTAGGTGCCGTCCGAGCCGGTCTCCTCGGTGCGCTGGACGGGTAGCTCGGGCGTCCCGCCCGTCAGCTCGACCCGCGCCCCGGCGATCGGTGCGCCGGACTCGTCGGTCACCGTGCCGGACACGGTGCCGATCCTGCGGTTGGCCAGCAGGGCTTGGGCGTCGAGCCGGCCCTCGCCGAAGACGTTGTTGTTCTGGGCGGTGCCGCCACACTGCAGGTCCTCGGTGTCCCGAGCGGACACGTCGAGCAGGTTGCGAGTGGTCGGCAGGGCACCGACGAAGCTCGGCGTGGCCGACCACAGCAGGGCGATCGCCCCGGCGACGTGCGGCGCGGCCATGGAGGTGCCGTTGTAGGACGCGTAACCGTGGTTGGGACTCAGCACGCTGGAGCGGACGTTCACCCCGGGGGCCGCGATGTTGGGCTTGATGGCGCCGTCCTCGCCCGCACCCCGCGAGGAGAAGCTCGCGATCGTGTTGTTCACGTCGTAGGCGCCGACCGAGTAGCGCTCGGTGAGCGAGCCCGGCGAGCCGGAGGTGACACAGCCGGGGCCGTTGTTGCCGTTGGCCCAGACCGAGAAGATGCCCGAGGCGTCCCACGCGCCTGCGACGTCGTCGTACCAACGGTCGAACGACGGTTCGGTCGTGCCCCACGAGTTGTTGATGATGTTCGGCCGTTTCGACGGGTCTGCCTCGGTGCCGTCGAGCCGGGTGGGGGCCAGCATCCACTGGCCGGCGGCCAGGAGGTTCTGGATCGTGCAGGGGTCGCAGCCGTTGGCTGCGATCCACTTGGCACCGGGCGCGACCCCGATCTGGTTGCCGGCGCCGTCGTCACCGACCATCGTGCCCATGGTGTGCGTGCCGTGCCCGTTCTTGTCGCACGGGGCGAACGTGCACAGGCCGGCGGCGTCGAACCAGTTGTAGTCGTGGGAGAACCTACCGTCGGCGCTGAGGCCGCGGTACTGGTCGCGCAACGCTGGATGGTGGTATTCGACGCCGGTGTCGACGTTCGCGATGACGATGCCGTTGCCGTCGATGCCCGACGCCCAGACGTCGTCGGCGTTGATGTTGGCGACACCCCACTCGACGCCCTGGGGCGCGGGGCTGGCCGGCGCCTGCTCGACCGGGGCGGGGATGTCGTAGGTCCTCGGCGCCACCAGCCGCATGACCTCCGAACGTGCGGCCAGTGCGGTGGCGACGTCCCGGGTGCCCTCGCGCACCAGCACGGCGTTGGAGATCCAGTAGGACTCGAAGTCGACGCCGCGGGCGCGCAGCATGGTCGTCACTTCGGCCTGGCTGGCCTCGGCCGTCCGGCGCAGCGCCGTCACGACGGCCTGTCCGCGTTCGTCCCAGTCGGCGGTTCGGCTGGCGGCGGCCAGATCCGCCCGGTCCTGGAAGGACACCAGGAAGTCCTGCGGCTTACCGGGCGCGTTCGCGAACCTCCGCTCCAGCGTGTCCTCGACCTTCGCCAGCGCGGCCACGTCCGGATCCGCCTGCGGTGCGGCGGTGGCGGCCGGTGTCGTGGCCAGCACGCTGCCCAGCACGAGCACGAACGCGACCACCGCCGTTCGCGACCGGGATATCGGTGACGCTCTCATGGAGAACTCTCACTTTCGCTCTGAACCGTGGGTACTGAAGGGTTTCCGGCTCACACCGGGAACCAGCCGTCACGCCTGCGGTGTTCTGCGGTCCGGTCGTCAGCGCGTGTTGGGTCGACCGCTCCCGGTGTCCCACCGGGACGGTTGTCGGCGTTGTCTGCGTTGTCGACGGCATCCGGTGACCGGAGCGGTTCGTCGGGCTCCTCGTCCCCCTCGGATGGGTGGTGGACCATGCTGATCAGGCTAGGAACGGGGCGCCTGACCCACCATGGGCCACACCGGCCCAAAAAAGCCCTCAGCCGGTGCCGGCGAGGTGCCGCGCGAGCTGGCGGCGCGAGTCGAGCCCGAGCTTGTGCAGCGCGGCGGCCACCTGCTTGCGCACCGTGTGCACCGACACGTACAGCCGTTGGGCGATCTCGTCGTTGGTCAGGCCCTGGGCGGCCAGTTCGGCGACGTCACGCTCCCGTGGCGACAGTTCTCCGCCGTAGGCGGGCCGGCCGACCCGTGCCGGGCCGGGCACCGTCCACCCCCTGGTCCGCGCCGTCTGGCGGGCACGATCGAGGTCCCAGGTGGCGCCCAGCTCGCGGAAGGTTCGCATGGCCAGGGCCATCAGCTGTTCGGCCATCGGGTCGGTGCCGGGCAGAACCCGTGCGGTCAGCTGTCGTGCCCGCGCCGCCTCGTAGGTCATCGCGATCTCGCCGTAGCGGTCGGCCGCCGAGCCGAGGAGTTCGCTGGCCCGCGTGCTCCGGGAGTCACCAGCCAGCTCGAGCAGGCCACGGGCGTGGCTGACCGCCGCCGGCGCCAACGGCGCGTGGATGCGCTCGGCCTCGCCGGCGAACACGGCCACCGTCCGTTGTGCACGGTCGCCTTCTCCACGGGCGAGCAGCAGCGCGGTCACCTCGGGCAGCGCCTGGTACAGACAGGGGATGATCGCGTGGTCGGACACCGCCGCGAGGAACCGGTCCACACCGGGCAGGTCCGCGGTCTCCCCGGTGGCGAGCGCCGCGCGGATCCGCGGGGTGAGCGCCAGCACCAGCGCGTCGTGCAGGCTGCCCGCGGCCGCGACCGCCAGCACCCGGTCGAGCTTCTCGACGGTCTCGGCGGTGGGGCCTTTCACGGCGAGGCTCAGTGCCGCCGAGCACGCGTCCTCGTTGAGCCGAACGCTGGGTGTGGAGCTCAGGGCCGGCCGCACGTCGCCGTTCTCCCGCAACAGGTCGGCCCAGTGTCCACAGAGGAAGTCGACCTCCAGCCGGATCGTGGCGATCCTCCCGTGCTCTGGCGACGGAACGATACTCGGGTCGTCGACGGCGTCGCACAGGTCCAGTAGCCGCGTGGCGAAGGCGAGGTCGCCGGCGGTCGCGGCGATCTCGATCAGGCTCAGGTGCCCAATGAACGTGTTGCGGTCCGTCGGCGGCCCGTAGGTGCGGTGGGTGTCCAACTGGTGTGGGTTCGTGCGTCCGGTGAACAGGCGCGCCTCGTCGATCATCATGCGCAGTTGCCACCGCCGACCGTCGCCGAGGTCCGCGACCCGGCACCGCGCCTCGAGGTCGGCGGCGGCGTCCTCGATCTCCTCGGTCGACCGCCCGGGTAGCCATCTGGTGAGCACGAGCGCCTCGGTCGTGAGTCCGGCATCGTCGGACACGCCCTCGGCCGTGGCCAGCGCACGCAGATTGGTCCCCACGGTGGCGTCGCAGAAGTTGAAGTGCATCACCTGGCTCAGGTTGGCCGCGACCCGCACCCGACTGTCGGAGTCCAGACAACCATCGTCCCGCGCCACTTCCGCCTCGAACACACCCAGCAGCCCAACCCCGCGCGGTGAGTGGATCGACGCCCTCGCCGCCATCACCAACGCACGGGCGCGTTGCGCCGCCGGCACCGACGACTCCAGTAGCACCGGCTCGAGCGCGACGATCACCGCCTCGTCATCGCCTGCCACGAGCGCCTGGTTCGCGGCCGCCTCCGCGGTGTCCGGCCACGCCGCGACCCGAGCCTCCCGCTCGTGGTGGGCGATCCGCGACAGCGGACACGGCTTCGCCGACCTCAGTGCCGTGGCCGCCCGCCGGTGGAGGATCTCCCGACGCACGGTGGAGAGCACGCCGTGGACGGCCTCGGCGGCCAGTACATGCGACACCTCGTAGGCGCCTTCGTGTTCGACCAGGAGACCGGACGTCTCCGCCGCCAGCAGGCCCCGAGCCAGTCGCGCACCCCGGAGCCGGGCGACGGCGGCCAGGGTGCCGCGATCCGCCGGCCGTTGAAGCACCGCTCCCGCCTCGACGAGCGCCCGAGCGTCCCGGGGGAGCCGGGAAACCCGCTCGAGTACCGGATCACGCAGACCGGCCGGGACCTCGAGCTCGTCGAGACCGCGGCGCATCATCTCACCGTCGTGCATGGCGACGGTGCCCCGCTCGACGAGCAGGCCGACCAGTTCCCTGATAGCCAACGGCAGGCCGGAGGCACGCTGCCACAGGTGTTCGGCGAACTCCGGGCTCACCCGCTCGATACCCAGCATCGCGGCCGCGAGCTGGCCGGTGCCCGCGACGTCCCATCTGGACAGGGTGATCCTGGAGACGGGCAACGACTCGCCGGCGCGAGCGGCCAGGGCCGGCACCGCGGGATCGACCTCGCCGTTCCGGAACGTCACCACCACCGACAGCCAGGGGACGGGATCGCTGACGAGGAAGTCGAGCAGCTCCAGGGTCTGTTCGTCGATCCAGTGCGCGTCCTCGATCACCAGGACGGCCGGCCCCGCCGCACGAAGGGCCGCCTCGATGCCCCGGAACATGAGATGGGACAGCACCCTCGGGTCCTGTGCGCCCGCGGGCAAGGGCGGCAGGGAGGCCGCCAGCTCCGGCACGAGCAGCAGCAGCGCGCCCGCCGACGCGGGGAGACCACGCAGCGCGCGCTCGGGCAACGCCCGCAGTACGTGCACGATGGGGCCAAGGGGGAAGGGGTCCCGCAGCCGGTAGCAACGGCCGACCAGCGACGGGCGCACCTCGCGCAGCTCGGCCACCAGGCGCGACTTGCCGGCTCCCGCCTCGCCGGACACCAGCACGACAGCCGGTTCGCTGACGCTGGCGACCAGCGACGCGAGCGTCCCGTGCCGGTCGACGAAGGGTGGACGCTCGGCCTGTGTCTGCGCGCCTCGGTGCCGTTCGGTTCGTCGGCCCACTCGAACGCCTCCTCGCGTCCGCGCTCGCCGCGCCGACGACCCAACCCTGCCACTACAACAAACGCAGGTCAGGGTGTCAAGAAGGCCGCTGGCGTACCCGGGCTATCCGACGTACTCGCCCCGGCTCTCGATGCGGAAGTAGTCGAAGGCGGCGTCGAGGTCGGTCGAGGGGCCGGCTCGGTTGAACGCCAGCATTCCCGCGCCCGTCGGTTCGGTGGCCAGCGTCGTCGTGCCCAGGTACTTGTAGACGGTTCCGTCGCTCGAGTAGTAGGCCCGGTAGGTGTTTCCCGTCTTCGTGAGCCTGAGCCAGATGGCGCCGTCCTCGCCGACGAGGCGCTGTGTCCCCGCGCCGGTGACCTGCATCGCGGTCGCCACGCCGTTCTCCTCCCGGAGCAGCACCACGCGGAGCTTGTTGACCGGCGCCGCCGCGTCCCCCATCTCCCAGGCCAGCTTCACGTAGTTGTCGTCGTCGGCGTGGGCGAGGACGCCACCCTGCTCGTTGTCCGTGGCCAGTGGCCTGGAGAAGGCGACCCGCGACTCCGCCGTCCAGTCCCCGTTCACGTCCTGCAGTGCGATGTTCCGCGCGGTGTTCACGCTGCCCTGCAGGTCGCCGTGCTGGGACGTGACGGCCAGCTCGCCGTCACCGAGACGCCACCTACTGGCGTCCTCGCGCACCCAGTGCCACTGGGCTCCCAACTCGGCCGAGGTGAACTCGTCGCTTCCGGTGATCGCCGTGTCGAACCGGACAATGTACACAGTGGACGCGTCGTCGTTCGTGACGGTCACCGTCGCCTGCCCGGTGGATGTGCTCGCCTGCTCGACGGCGACGGTGGCGGCGGGATCGCTCGCGACGGCCGCCACTGTCGGGACCGGACCCGCATCGGCCGGCAGCACCGCGTTGTACGCGAGGACGTCGGGCCGGAACGACGCCATGGCCGCGCCGTTCACCGTCAGGTTCTCGAGCGTCGTGTCGCGCACCATGGTGAAGACGTAGTCCTTCACCAGCGGGCCGAAGAAGTCGTCCTTGGTGACCCGCACGACGGCCCGCCCCGGCACGCTCGCCGGCTGCGAGATGATCTCGTACCGGGCACCGGGGTCTGCTGTGGACACGTGCGTGATGCGGGGCGAAGCGCCCGCGGCGACGGGAATCGGGTAGGACGCGGCGGACAGGTCGAACCCGCCGATCGTGCGCCCGCCAGCGTCGATCGTGATCGACAGCGGGCCGCCGTCCACCGGGACGGCCCGGCCGCTGAACTCCTGCCAGTAGTTCACGCAGGTGTCCCGCCAGTCGGCCGCGTCGGCCTCGTGCTTCGCGAGCTTCGCCCCGACCTCGGCGAAGCGCCGGGCGTCGAGGTGTGGTTCGAGCGAGTCCCACGTGCGCCGCATCCAGGTCACGTACTGCACGCCCATCTGGTAGCGGTAGACCAACTCGTCCCAGAAGATCCGGCCGCTGCGCATCCGGTGGTCCCACGGCACATGGTGGAACCACATCATCAGGTTCTCGGGAACGGTGTCGATGTCGCCGTATTTCGCCGCCAGGGTGGGGAAGTACTGGGCGGTGAGGTCGCCGCCGGTGGGGGAGCGGTCATAGCCAAGCCCGACGCTGTCCGCCTTGTTGTAGTAGACCGGGCTCCAGTCGTCGTTGCCGAACCACACCGAGGGCCCTGGGCCGTAGTGGTCGGCCGGGTTGCTGAACTCGAACTGGTGGCCGATGCCCAGCGGGGTCTGGTAGCTCACCAGCGCCTCCCACGAGCCCATCATCATCGCGACGATGGTGTCGACCACGTTGTCGCGGTTGCTCCACGTCATCCGGGCCCAGTCCGTCGCGACGTCCTCGGCGTCCAGCGTCCAGTCCCACGCCAGGCGGCCGAAGGCGAACAGGTTGGCCTGGGAGAAATGGTGTCCGGTCAGGTTGTCGGCGTTGCCCAGGTTGGCCACACCGACGACGGCGGAGTCCCGGTGGCCCTGTGCGGAACCGTCGACGACGTTGCCCACCAGGCGCTTGTCCAGCAACCGCCCCCGCTGGTCGGTGGCATACGTGTCGGTCTTCAGCACCTCCTCCCACATGGGCCCCAGGTAGGTGAGCATCGTGCCCTGGCCGGTGTACTCCTGAGTGACCTGCAACTCGATCGCCTGGTTGGTGTTCTCCATGCGGCCGAACATCGGGTGGATCGGCTCCCTCGCCTGGAAGTCCAGGGGACCGTTCTTGGTCTGGAGGAAGACGTTGTCCGCGAACCGGCCCCTCGTTCCGTCTGGCTGGGGTTCGTCGTCGATCGGCGCGAACTCCAGGTACGCCCTCTTCAACCGGTCGGTGTCCACGTCCGGGTTGTAGACGAAGGTTCGCCAGAAGATCTTCATTCCCAAGGGCGCCACCGCCGCCGCGAGTCCGTTGGCGCCGTCCCCGTGGTCCTTGCCGTGGTCCTGTGGTCCCGGCTGCCCTTCGGAGTTGGCCTTCACGGTGAAACCGATGAAGTCCGGTATGGCGGCCTGCAGCTCGCGGGCGCGCCGGTTCCACCAGCCCTGGAACTCCGCGCTGGTCGGGTCCAACTGCTCCCTCGTCAGGGTGTCCGGCGCGAACCGTTGGTCCAGCGGCGCCGCGTAGTTGGCCGCCACCGCCAACGTGATGCCGTAGGGGCGCAGGGCGTCGGCGAGCGCGGCCTCCTGCTGGATATAGGCGGGCGTGAGGTAGACGGGGTTGGCGTTGACGTTGTTGATGGTGATGCCGGTGATCCCCACGGAGGCCAGCGCCCGCGCCGCCACGAGGTAGCGGTCGAGGATGACCGGCAGGTTCAGGTGGGCGCTGGCGCCGGTGGCGGCGAAGTTGAAGATCGCGCCGGTCTCGCCGTTGCGCCCGCCCTCGCCGGACTCGTTGTTGCCGGCGTAGAGGCGCTCGGTCTCCCAGTAGTTCAGGTGGCGGTGCTCGACCTTGGGAGAGTCGGCGATGTTCAGGTTCGCGATGGGCCGCTGGGTCTGCAGGCGCCGCAGGAAGGCGAACGTCCCGTACAGGGCTCCGATGTCGGTGTTGGCGGCGATGACGGTGACCTCGTGCCGGCCCCGGGAGACCGAACGGAGGAGATAGCCCTCGGCACCGACCGACGCCAACTCGCGTGCGGAGACGTACTGGCGCACGATCGTCGAGCTGTCCCGGGTCCCCACGACCACGGCGCCGTCGGGTACCCGACCGCCCCGGCCGGACCACACCGGGACGTCGCGGTCAAGCAGCCCGCCGAGACCTCTGGTCAGCTCGTTCCTCGCGGCCTCCAGGGTGGTTTCCACCAGCCGCTCGGTCGATCCCGGCGGCATGCTCAGATTCGGTGTGTGCCGGTGCACCTTGTTCCGGCCGGCGTTCTCCACGACGACCGTGCTGATCGCCTGCCGGTATCGACGGAGCAGACCCGGGTCGTCGACCCGTGGGTACCGCATCCACATGCTCGAGCCGTCGTAGCCGTCACCGGTGTGGTCCTCCGGCGCCGCGGCGGCCGGCGTCACCAGCAGCGACCCGATGAGCACCAGGAACGCCACGACCAACACGGGAATGCCATTCCGCCGCCTGGAGCCCGCACCTGCGCCCATCACGGATTCCTCCTCAAGGAGCATGGAGAAGCGCTTCGACCGGCTTATGTGGACACCCGGGCGAAGCGCTTCTTCGGTGTATCCGAAATGTTAGCCGGGTGTTTCGCCGTGAACAATGGGTTCACCAGCCGATATCCGATCCATAGTTGACTTGACGGTGAAGACATGGGCACTATTGACCCAGCTACTGGGAGCGCTCCCAGAAATGTTCGTCCCGTCACCCTGATGGGGTCGGGACGAGACGTCTCATGCAGGCCGCCGGGAGCTGTCATGACACCACGTCGAGACCAGTCCGAGGTCGCGGGTTCGCGGCCCCTGCGTCGACGGACAGTGCTGGCGGCGGGCACCGCGCTGCCGCTGCTGGGGGTGGGGACACCCGCCGCGGCGGCGACCGCGGTGCTCGTCGAACCGTCGAACGTGCAGCAGACGATCCTGGGCTTCGGCGGGATGAACCACACCGGCTGGATCAGCGATCTCACCGCCGCCCAGCGCGAGACGGCGTTCGGCAACGGTGCGGGGCAGTTGGGGTTCACCGTGCTGCGGATCCCCGTCCACGAGGACCGAGCCAACTGGAGCCGCGAGGTCGCCACGGCCAGGCGCGCGATCGAACTCGGGGCCAAGGTCATCGCCTCACCGTGGAACCCGCCCGCCTCGATGACCGAGACCTTCTCCGGCGGCAAACGGCTGCGTTACGACGCCTACGGCGCCTATGCCCAGCACCTGAACGACCTCACCGCGTTCATGGCGAACAACGGGGTGAACCTGTACGGGATCTCGATCCAGAACGAGCCGGACTACGCGCAGGAATGGACGGCGTGGACCCCCGGCGAGATCGTCAGGTTCCTACGGGAGAACGCAGGCACGATCAACACCAGGGTCATCGCGCCCGAGTCGTTCCAGTACCGCAAGAACCTTTCCGATCCCATCCTGAACGATCCCACCGCACTGGCCAATGTGGACATCATCGGCGCCCACCTCTACGGCACCCAGCCCGCGGACTTCCCCTACCCGCTCTTCCGGGAAAAGGGCAGCGGTAAGGAACTGTGGATGACCGAGGTCTACCACCCCAACAGCAGCGACTCGGCCGACCTGTGGCCGCAGGCGCTCGACGTTGGTGAGCACATCCACCGCGCGCTGGTGGACGGCCGGTTCCAGACCTATGTGTGGTGGTACATCCGCCGCTCGTACGGTCCGATGCGCGAGGACGGACAGATCAGCAAGCGCGGCGCCAACATGGCGCACTTCTCGAAGTGGGTCCGCCCCGGCTACTCGCGGATCACCGCGACCGCGAACCCGCAGTCGAACGTCTACATCTCGGCGTTCAGGAGCGGATCCAGGATCGTCATCGTCTCCATCAACAAGAACACCTCGCCGGTCGACCTCGCGTTCACCATCCGGGACACCGGTTCCGCGACCGCCCCGACCTGGTTGACCAGCGACAGCGCGACCCTCGCGCGCCACAACGACGTCACCATCACGAACGGAGCGTTCGACGCCCAGTTGCCTGCCCGCAGCATCAGGACGTTCGTCCTGAACTGACACCGCGCCGAGGTCGTCCACTGAACCTCGGGTCGTGAACGCGTTCACGGACGCGGCGGGTCATCCAGCAGGAAAGGGACGCCGTGGCGCTGGCAGCATGCACGCAGCTGCGTGACCAGCGTGGCCGGTAGCGGGATGCCTGTTCTGGTGCGTTCGGCGTAGGCTCGCGCTTCCGGTTCGCCCGCGACCATGACCGGCGTGTCCGGTGCCCGTGGTGTCGTGTCGTGCATGACGTCGATGAGGTCGTCGACGTGGGCTGCCGTGTTGGTGCCGAAGGCCGCGGGGTCGACGGCCAGGAACATGTGTCCGATGTGGTCGGCGGGCCCCGCGCCGGACAGCGCCGTACCGCTCAGGGCGCAGCTGAGGATCTGCACCATCATGGCCAGGCCATAGCCCTTGTGACCGCCGGTCGCGATCTCCTCGCCGCCAAGGGGTTGCAGGCCCCCGTGTTCCTGGTTGCGGAGGATGTCCAGCGCCGTCGGCGAATCGTGGATCGGGCGACCGTCACGGTCAAGCACCCAGGGGGCTGGCAGGTCCTTCCCGGCCAGCGCGTGGGCCTTGACCTTGTTCACGGCCACGACGGTCGTGGACATGTCGAGCACGAACGGACCGTGCCGCTCTCCTGGCGCGGCGAAGGCGAGCGGGTTCGTGCCCAGTCGTCGCTCGACGCCGTTGACCGGCGCCTGCACCAGGGTGCTCGTGCTGGTGGTGACCAGCCCGAGCAGCCCTCGTTCAGCGGCCTGCCGCGCGTAGAACCCAGCCGCGCCGAAGTGGTGGGAGTTGCGGACCGTCACGATGGCGACACCGAAGCTCCTCGCGCGGTCGCAGGCGAGGTCCATCGCGTCGGCCGCGACCGCGTGGCCCAGGCCCGCGCCCGCGTCGATCACCACGCCGGCGCGGCCGTTGTCGTTGGCCACCCGGGGGATACCGTCCATGCGCAACCCGCCGTCGACCACTTTCCTCTCATAGCTGGGAATCATGGAGATCCCGTGTGAGTCGACGCCGCGCAGGTCCGCGTCGACCATGATCTCCGCGGTGCGGGACGCCGCTCGCGCGGGCATGCGCCACGCACGCAGGATCGCCGAGATCTGGTGTCGCAGCGTCGATGCCGGGAAACGCGGCACTGATCTTCCTCTCAGTACGGCTGGGCGAGACGGCGCAGGTGGCGGGCGGTCGCGGTGGCCATGGTGGCGTCGACACCGAGCTCGGTCAGGTACGCGGCGGCGGCCTCCATCTCGTCGCCCCGGCGGCGGGCGTGCAGGACACTGCCGCGGAGGAACCGGTCGATGGTGCGCTGGCCGTCGCCGGCCAGGGTGTTCGCGATCTGGTCGCGGATCCAGTCCTCCATGCCGACGGCGCGGCCCGCGGTGACCGCCTCGGTGATGGCGGCGGCGACTCCCTTCATGAACACGCTGCGCAGCAGCTTGTGTGCCATGGCGTCGCCGACCTGGCCGTCGAGGACGACCACCCCGGCGCCCAGCGGTCGCATCAGCCCGGCCGCTGTCTCGGCGGCCGGACCAGCGGCCATCAGTGGCGTCGCCACGCCGAGCTGGCTCACCGGGCCGAGGATCGCGACGTCGGCGACAGTGACATCCGGTCGCGCCGCGAACAGCTCGGCGACAGACTCCTTCGCCCGCGGCGCCGACGATGTGCAGTCCAGGTAGGCGGCGCCGGGAGCCAGGTGGTCCAGCACGGACTCGGCGACACCTCGGCTCGCGGCCGCCGAGGTCAGCGTCAGTACCACGTCCGCGTCGGCGACGGCGTCCCGCGCGCGCCCGGCCTTCTCGATGCCGTGGAACGGGCCGTCGGCGTAGGGGTCGTGACCGCGGACCCGGTGGCCCGCCTCGGCCAGCGCCGTGCCGTAGATCCGTCCGGCCTCGCCGAGCCCGAGCACAGCCACGGTCATGGTCACGGTCACGACGGCGCCGTCCGGCCGAGATCGGCGTCGATGGTCGCCCTGGTGCGCAGTTCGTCGTCGTGCTTGGCCTGCGCGTGCTCGATGACCTGGTCGGCCATCGCGGCCGGGACCACCACGACACCGTCGGCGTCCCCCACGATGACGTCGCCGGGGTGCACCACGACGCCACCGACGGCGACCGGGGTCGCGAGGACGAACGGGCCGTGCTTGTACGGCCCGGCCGGGGTCGACGCCCGCGCGAACACCGGCATGTCGTACTCCGCGAGACCGTCGGCGTCCCGGACGGCACCGTCGATGACGAACCCCACGATGCCGCGGCCCTTGGCGCGCCCGGCGATCAGCTCGCCGATGAGCGCACGGGACTCGTCACCGCCGCCGTTGACCACCAGGACGTCCCCGGGCCGCGCGTGCCGGAGTGCCTCGTGGATACCGAGGTTGTCGCCGGGGCGGGTCCACACGGTGTACGCGGCGCCGACGACCGTGGCGCCCGCCCACGCGGGTTTGATCCGGGAGTCGAGGGCACCGAGTCGCTGCATGGCGTCCGCGATGTTCGCGCAGGGGAGCGTACGGAACCGGTCGAGCTGCGCGGCGGTGGGCCGCGTCCACTCCGTACGGCTCGTCGCCGCGCCGGGCGGCATGGCAGTGGTGGTCATGACTGGCCTTCCCGCACCAGCGGCATCAGGTCCGCGAACAGATCGGACGTCTCGGCCCAGTACTTCACGTAGTCGTCGTGGTCCTTGTAGGACGGGGCGAGGCCCGCGTCGGTCATCTTCTTCTGGAACGCCTTGTCGGCCATGATCTCGCCGATGGCGGTGGAGACCCTGTCGACGATCGCGTCCGGGGTGTCCGCCGGGAAGACGAAGCCGCGGCTGGAGGAGATCTCGACGTCGTAGCCGGACTCGGTGAACGTGGGGGCGTCGGGGAAGAACGGGCTCCGCTCGGCGGCCATGACGCCGATGATCCGCGCGTCACCGGCTTCGACGACCGGCTGCAGGTCGCTGACGTTGCCGAGCAGCAGCGGGACGTTGCCGCCGAGGAACGCGGTGGAGGTGGCGGTGCTGCCGTCCGCGAAGTGGACTGGTGCGATGTCGGCGCCGGTCTCCTGCTTGAGCCGTGCCAACGCGAAGTGCTCGTTGCTGGCCACGCCCGTGGTGGTGGCCTGGAGTTCGCCCGGCGCGGCCTTCGCGGCGTTCACCAGGTCCTGCGGGGTCCTGATGGCGTTGTCCGGTGCGACGGCCACCGCGGTCGGGTCGACGACCTGGAGCGCGACCGGCGCGAAGCTGTCCCGCGTGTAGGTGGCGCCACGGGACTTGTCGAGAACCGTGACGATGGCGGACGGGAACGTCACGGCGGACAACGTGTAACCGTCCGGTGTGGACTGGGTGAGCTGGGTGTAGGCGATCTGGGAGTTGGCTCCCGGTTTGTTGACGACGGTGACGGTGGCGTCGAGCTTCTTCTCCAGTGCCTCGGCGACGAACCGCGCGCCGATGTCGGTCGAGCCGCCGGCCGCGTAGCCGACCAGCAGCTCGATGGGCTTGGCGGGGTAGTCGTCGGTGGCGGCGTCGCCGCCGGTCTGTGCGCAGGCGGCGGTGACGAGGAGCGTCAGCGAGGCGCCGAGCGCCGCGGCGCGGCGGCCACGAGGTAAGCGGATCATCGGTGAGCCTTTCCGGAAGGTGGGTTCAGGCCTCCGCGTCGACGGGAAGCCCGGCCTTTCTCTTCAGCCCCGCGCTGAGCACCGAGACGACGAGGATCGCCGCGGCGATGACGAGGAAGACCAGCGACAGCGGCCGGTCCACGAAGATCGCGAAGCTGCCATGGGACAGCTGCAGTGACTCCCGCAGCGCGCTCTCGAGGAACGGGCCGAGGATGAGGGTCAGCACCAGTGGGGCCAGCGGCAGGCCGACTCGGCGGAAGACGAAGCCGACGACGCCGAAGAACACCATGACGTAGATGTCGATGATGCTGTTGGACACCGCGTACGACCCGACGACGATGAACGCGAAGATCACCGCGCGCAGGACCGGGTACGGGATGGCGAGGATCCGGGTCCACAGGCCGACCAGCGGCACGTTCAGCACCAGCAGGAGCAGGTTGCCGACGAACAGGCTCGCGATGACCGTCCACACGAGATCGGGTGCCTCGGTGAACAGGGCAGGCCCTGGGGTGAGCCCGTTCTGCAGGAACGCGCCCATCAGCACGGCGATGGCGGGCGACGCGGGAATGCCGAGCGTGAACAGCGGCACGAACGCCGCGTTGCTGTGGGCGTTGTTGGCGGTCTCGGGCGCCGCGACGCCCTCGATGGCGCCGCTGCCGAGCTCCTTGCGGTGCCGGGACACCTTGCGCTCGGTGCTGTAGGCGATCAGCGACGAGATGGCGGAGCTGACGCCGGGGACGAGACCGAGGACGCCGCCGACCGCCGTGCCCCTGGCGATGGCCGGCGCGGCGCGGCGTGCGTCGGCCCTGCTCGGCACCAGCTCACGCAGCCGGGGCGCGGTGGGGCGCGGGGCCCGTTGGCCGCTGGTGTCGAGCAGCTCGCCGAGCCCGAAGAGGCCGACCAGCACGGGTACGTAGTTGACTCCGTCGAAGAAGTGCGTGAGGCCGAACGTGAAGCGGGGCATGCCGAGCACGGGGTCGATGCCGACCATCGCGATGAGCAGACCGAGGCACGCGGAGATGAGTCCCAGCACGACGGAACGGCCGACCAGGCCGACGAGCAGCGCCAGTCCGATGAGGACCAGCGAGAAGAACTCGGGTGGCCCGATCCGCAGGCCGAGCCGTGACAGCGGCTCCGCGGCGATGACCAGGGCGGCGGTCGCGACCGTGCCGCCGATGAACGACCCGATGCCCGCTGTGGTGAGCGCGACGCCTGCCCTGCCGCGCAACGTCATCTGGTAGCCGTCGATGCAGGTGATCGCCGACTCGCCCTCGCCGGGGATGTTGAGCAGGACGCTGGTGATCGTGCCGCCGTACGCGCCGCCGTAAAAGATGGCCGCCAGCATGATGATCGCGCCCGCCGGGTCCATGGACAGGGTCAGCGGGATCAGGATGGCCATGCCCGCGGTCGAGCCGATTCCCGGCAGCAGCCCGAGGATCGTGCCCAGCAGACAGCCGATCAACGCGTAGAGCAGATTGTGCGGGGTCAGCGCCGCGGCGAAACCGTCCGCGAGGAGTCCGAGGGTGTCCATGCGCTACAGCCCCAGGTCGCGCAGGAACGGGATCGACGACGCGGGCAGGGACACGCTGAGCAGTCGCGTGAAGATCAGGAAGACCCCGAAACTGCCGGCCAGGGAGATGACCGACGAGAGCAGCACACCGCGCCTGCCGAGCACCAGCAGGTGGAAGAGCAGGAACAGCAGCATGCTCAGCTGGTAGCCCAGCACCTCAAGCACACCGGCCAGGACGCAGAGGCTGACGACGATCGCGACGACGGTTGCCGGTGAGTGGTCACCGGTCGTCTGCGGTGCCTCGTCCGGCGCCGACTCAGTGCGGGGCTCGACGGGTCCGCGCTGCAGGGTGGCGAACCAGATCGCGCCGAAGACGACCAACAGAACTCCGAGCCACAGCGGGAAGAAGCCGGGGCCGGGGCCGAACTCGGTCCAGTACTGGAGGTTCAGTGCCGCGACCGCGGCCGCGCCACCCACCACGACGACGAGCGCCGCCATGACGGCCGGGAGCCGTGACCGCCTGCTCGCCACCGGTTCGGCGACCTCGCTGTCGAGTCGGTTCATCGTTGAACACTTCTCATTGTCTGATAATCTCTCTCATGTAGCGATGCGCAGAGCATGGGTGGTAGCGACCACGCTGTCAAGGCCGACCCGCTCGCTGACCGAGGCGGCACGCTGCGAGGATCAACCGGCCAAGACGTCGAAGGGTGGCCCCATGCCGGAGGAGAAGCCCGTCAGCACGATGCGGTCCCTGGAGCGCGCGATCGACGTCCTCGAGGTGCTGGAGGCGGCGAAAACACCGCTGCGCCTGAGTGAGCTCGCCCGCAGGGCCGGGCTGCACGTGGCGACCACCCAGCGCATCCTCGGCGTCCTGGAGGCGAGGGGCCGGGTGGCGCAGGACGGCGCTGGCTATCGGACCGGCGTGTCCATGCTGTTCGGTGCGCACGCCTACCTCGCGACAGATCCGGTCGCCGTCGCGGCCCCCCTTGTCCTTCAGCAGCTCGCCGCCGCCACCGGCCTCACGGCGTCGGTCTTCGTGCGCGCGGGGCAGTCCCGCGCCGTCGTGGCGCGAATCGAGGGACGCAACCCGCTGCGGTACGTGCTGCCCATCGGCCAGCGGCTGCCGCTGCACCTCGGCGCTGGCAAGGTCATCGCGGCCTACCTCGAACCCGTGGAACTCGACGCGCTGCTCGCCGACGTCGGCGAGCGCGCGCTGGCGAGCGGCCGGAGGTCCACAGTGGAGGAGTTCCGCGCCGAACTGGCCGTGATCCGCGAGCAGGGCTGGGCCATGGCGGTCGACGAACGCGTGGTCGGCGCGACCTCGATCACCGCGCCGGTGCTCGGCGGCGACCAGCGCTGCACCACGGCCGTCCAGGTGTCCGGACGGACCGGCGACGAGACACTGCGCGACCCCGCGGCACTCAGCGTCGAGGTCCGCCAGGCGGCGGCCGCGCTCGCCACCCGGCTCGGCTGAGCACCTGCCCGCGGGCCCGTGCGGCGATGGATGCTCAGGTGGTCAACGAGGGCCGGTATTGGCCTGCGGCATCGGGATGACCATTATGCTGCCGACCATGGCCCACCTGTTCGATATCTACACCGACGCCTGCGATAGCGCGGTACTCACCGGCACCCTGCAGATTCTCAACGACTACCACACCGTGTTCCCACGTGGGCCCGAGTTCGCACTTCAGCTGATCGCGGATGCCTGGTGGTCGGCTGGCGAGTCCGGCGCGGGGCCGGTCTCCGCCGCCACGGAAGCCGAGTTCGCCGAGCTTCAGGAGTTCTGCCTCGGCAGGAAGGTGCACATCGACGAGAACGGCTACCTGCTGGCGGAGGACTCCACAAAGCTACGTATGCCCTCGGTCAAGGCAGAGGAGTTCTACCGGGACGAACTCGATCCGTACTACGCCGGACCTGGTACCGACGAGAAAGGCAAGTACATTCTACTTGCGACCAGGCCCGCCGAATTCACGCGCCGTACTTCGGAGATTATCGTCTCCTACCAGCTGAGCAACGTGGAGTGGCCGGATGCCGAGTTCACCATCGAGGTGAGCGACGCACGCTACCTGGAACACCTGGCTGGCAACGTGTCGTTCAAAACCGCCTTCAACGGTATGGTTGACTGACGCGCCATACGGGTGAACCTCGGGGTCGACGGGCATTGTCAGCGCTGACCCTCCGCCGCGAGGCAGTCCGCGTAGGTCGGTAGCGCGCCCCGGTCCATGGCCTCCGCCAGCGTCGGAGCGGCGCGGTCGCGGTCGGAGAGCACCAGCTGAAGGTCGGGAAGGTCGAGCCGGAGACCGGGATCCAACGGGTGCACCGCCCGTTCCTTCCCGGCGACGTAGCTGGCCGAGAGCAGGTAGCTCATCAAATGAGCCACGGGCGTCGGTGAACACCTCGGGCGTGAACGCGTAGGCGCCGATTACGGCGAGTTCCAGGAATTTCATCGGCCTTCTCTATCGTTGGTGTTGCTCGGAGTCGAGTTCCGGCTCGGCGTCCTGTTTCGCCTCCGGTGCCGGCAGGGTCGCGTCCCGGAGCAGGAACGCGCCGACGACGGAGAGCGCAACGGCTATGGCCGCTCCGACCAAGGCCATCATCTGGAAGCCCTCGATGAACGCCTGCCGGGCGGTGTCGAGCAACTCGGGCCCGGCAGGAGCCGGCAGCTCGTTGGCGGTGGAGACGGCGGCGCTGAGCGTGTCGTGCGCGGCCGCCTCGGCGGACGCGGGGACGCTGTCGGGCAGGGTATCGCTCAGGTTGCCGCGGTAGGCGGCGAAGCCGATGCTGCCGAAGACCGCGATGCCAAGAGCCGTGCCCAGTTCGGTGCCGGTCTCGGAGATCGCCGACGCCGCGCCGGCGCGTTCAGGCGGAGCGGCCGCGACGACGGTGTCGGTGCCCAGCGTCACGATCGGGCCGAGGCCGAGCCCGACCACGGCCGAGCCGACGATCACCAGGGCGAAGTCGGTCGGCGCGCCGACGAACGCGAGCAGCAACGCGCCGACCGCCAGGATCAGCAGACCCGCGCTGAACACCGTTCGCAGGCTGATCTTCTGCACCATGGCCGGCGCCAGCGTCGAGCCGAGGATGACGCCGACGGTGGTGGGCAGTGACCACAGGCCGGCCTGGATCGGCGTAAGGCCGCGAACCAGCTGCAGGTACTGGATGACGAACAACTGGGTGCCTGCCATCACCAGAATGCCCATGGTGAGCAGGGCCAGCGGCGCGCTGAAGGTGGCCTTGCGGAACAGCCGCAGATCGATCAACGGGTTGTCCAGCGTTCGCTGCCTTCGGACAAGCACGTAGCCGACGACCAACGCGACGGCGACCAGCACCAGGGAAACCCAGTCCACGCCGTGCTCGGCGATCAATTTCAAACCCTGGATCAGCGCGAGCACCGCCACGACGGACATCAACGCGCTGAGGAAGTCCGGCCTGCTCACCAGTCTGTCACGGTGCTCCGGCAACAACACCGGCCCGACCGCCAGCAGCAGCACCATTACCGGTAGCGCGAGCAGGAACACCGAGCCCCACCAGAAGAATGCCAGCATCGCGCCGCCGACGAGCGGTCCGAGCAGGCTGCCGATGCCGATGCACATGGCCCACACGCCGATCGCGGACGTGCGCTGGGCGGGGTCGTGGAACATGTTGCGGATCAGCGACAACGTGGACGGCATGAGCGTCGCGCCAGCGATACCGAGCAGCGCGCGGGCGCCGATCAGCATCTCCGGGCTGGTGGCGAACGCCGCCAACACCGAGGCGGCGCCGAATCCGGTCGCGCCGATCAGCAACAGCTTTCGCCTGCCGATCCGGTCGCCGATGGCGCCCATGGTGATCAGCAACCCGGCCACCATGAATCCGTAGACGTCCACGCTCCACAGCAGCTCTGTGTTGGTGGGACGCAAATCCGCGGTGAGGGCGGGCAACGCGAGGGGGAGCACACGACGATGACCGCTGTCAACGTGGCCGTGATCTACTACTCGGCCACCGGAACGATTTCCGAGATCGCAAAGGAGATCGCCGACACCGCCGAGAAGGCAGGTGCGGAGGTCCGCGTGCGCAAGGTCGACGAGCTGGCACCCCAGTCCGCGATCGACCAGAACCCCGCCTGGGGGGCGAACATTCGGGCCACAGCGGACATCTCACTCGCCGACCCGGACGACGTCCTCTGGGCGGACGCGGTGATCTTCGGTACGCCCACCCGCTTCGGCAATGTATCGGCCCAGCTCAAGCAGTTCATGGACTCCCTTGGCCCGCTGTACGCCCAGGGTCTGCTCGCGGACAAGGTCTACAGCGGTTTCACGTCGACCGGGACGAACCACGGCGGCCACGAGTCGACGATGCTCGCGCTTTACGCCTCGGTGAACCACTTCGGCGGCATCATCGTGGCCCCTGGCTACACGGACCCGGCGAAGTTCGCCGACGGCAACCCCTACGGCACGTCCCACTGCGACGGGAACGGAACCGTGCCGGTTGGCGACGTGACCAGGGCCGCCGCCCGCGTCCAGGCCGAGCGCGTGGTCAAGTTCGCCAGGAAGATCAAGGCCGAGGACGCCGCTGCCTAGCAACGGCCGCCGGAGGCCAGGCCCTGAGGGCCTGGCGCCGTGCGCCATCGCTGGCTCAGGCGGTCCGCGTCATGTCGTGGTTGAGGATCGACTGCTGTAGTTGTTGCAGTGCCGGCGACGGGTCGAGGCCCACCTGCTCCACCATGGTCCGCCGAGTGTTCTGGTAGACCTTCAGCGCCTCGGCCTGCCGGCCGGAACGGTACAGCGCCACCATGAGCTGGCCGCAGATCCGCTCCCGCATCGGATCCTCCGCCAGGGCCGACTCCAACTGCCCGCTCACCTCGTGGTGGCGCCCGATCGCGAGTTCGGCGTCCATCTGGTCCTCGAACGCCGACAGCCGGGCACTGCGAATGGCGCCCAGTTCGGCCCAGTTGATCCCCGCTTCCACCAGGTCCGCCACCACCGGGCCTCGCCATAGCGCCGTCGCCTCGCCCAGCACGTCAGCCGCTGTCACCCAGGACCGGGCCGCCAGCCACGCCCGGCCGTCGCGTGCCAGATGGTGGAACCGGTGCAGGTCGACCAGATCGAGGTTGATCCGCAGCAGGTAGCCGGGATTGCGCGGCAGTGGATCGCCGCGGGCGGACCGGACCCGATGCACCTGTGGGACTTCGCCCTGCAGGTCGACCGGCTCATCGACCGCGGCGACGACGCGGCCGCGTTCGAGCTGGCGGCTCCCGTGCTGGCCGGCGCGCGAACCTTCGACGGACCCCCGGTGCCGGTGCAGATCGACATCTTGCTCCCCCTGGCGCGACTGGGCAGGCACGCCGAGGCCCGGCAGGCGTTCCGGCGGGCCCGCCGCGGAATCAACCGGGACGTCTATCGCTACGAGTACAGCGGCAAGCTCATCGAGTTCTGCGCGCTGACCGGGAACCTCGACGCGGGTCTCGGGACGCTCAGCATGATGATGTGGGGCTTCCCGACCCTGAACCGTCCGACCGGGAAGATGGGCTTCGCCGTCGCGGTGGCGGTGCTGATGCGGCAGCTGGTCGACGCGGGCCGCGGCGACGAGCTCATCGTCTGGGCCAAGCAGGACCAGGACGAGTATGTCACCGCGGCGCAGCTGCTCGAGCGGATGCGTGGCATCGCGCTGGATCTCGCGACGAGGTTCGACGCCCGCAACGGCACCACCGCACAGGGCGACCGGGTCCGCGCCCGGCTCGCCGCGCAGCCGGTCGGGCGGATCCGGGTGGGCAGCGCGAACTTCCGGATTCGCCAACCGATCCCCTCAGGTTTGCCAGCAGAGGAGCTGCTGTCCAAGGCCGAGTGGCACCTCGACCGTGGGCAGCGCCCGGTGGCCCGCGACTACCTCCGCGCACTCGGGCAGCCACCACCGCAGCTGGCTGCCCGCCGCGCCCACCTGCTGGCGCTGCTGGCCGACGGACCGGACGGTGGACCCGCTCTGCATGAGGTAGTCGGGCAGTACCAGGCCGAGGACGACCTGCTTCGCGCGCTGCTCTGCCTCTGCGATGTCGCGATGTGGATGGCCGACAACGGTCGGCTCGACGACGCGGTGCCGATCGCCACCCAGATGCGTGACACGCTGCACAAGACCGACGATCAGCGGGCGATCGCCCTCGGAGAGTTCGCGTTCGCCTACGTGGTGGCGCAGTCGGACACGGATGAGACCGACCAGGCGCTGGCCCGTGGCGCCCACCACGCCGCCAACTCCGGCGACCCCTATGTGGTCGCACAAATAGCGCGTCACCAGGTGCACCGGGCGTTGCACGAGAACAAGCCGCCTGAACAGGTCATCGCGCTCGCCACGACGATGCGCGACGCCGCGTTCGCCTCGGGCTGGCTGGCCCACGCGGTTCGCGCACTCGACCACCTCGAGACGGTCCATGTCCGGACGGGCACCACGGCCGCCTACTACCAGGAGATCGACGCGCAGATCGCCCAGCTTCCTTCGGACACGCCGGACTTGGTGCGGGTGTGTTTCGGCTACGCGCAGGCCAGGGGCTTCATCGGGAACGGCCGGGCTGCGGACGCGGTGCCCGCGCTCGAGCGGCTGATCGCCGAGGAACGCCCCGGCGGGGTGCCCGCCGAGCACTGGTACTGGCTCGCACAGGCCTACTTCGCGGCCGGTCGCCTCAACGACGCGGTCGACGCCGCGGACATCGACGCCGACTGGCTCGACACGCTGCGGGAACGTGGGAGCCTCGGCACACCGTCGATGGCCGACGCGAACCGCAAGCTGCTCGCCGAGTGCTACCAGAAGCTCGGCGAGCCCGAAGGCGCCCTGGAGCACTTGGAGATCCTGGGCCGCAACGCCCGCAAACGGGACGACACGGAACTGCTGACCTACGTGCACGCACAGACCGATCAGGTCCGTCGCGCGATGGCGGCGTCCGCCGGGTGATTCGAAGCGCCTGCTCGGTCATGGACGGCAACACAGACCGCAGCACCGACAAGAAAGCTTCGATGCGGAGCGAAGGAGACGACAGGGTCGGACCCTACGAAGTCAGCACCTTCGTAGGGTCGTAGCGGCAGCACCCACTGCGCGGCTTGCGCTTGAGTGCCGACCTGCCCATTACGTAGTGGCGCTTCGCTGCCGCGCAGCCCTGGGCCTCCGACAGTCGAGTTCTTGCGGCCGAACCTCACCCCCGATGCCGAAGGACCAGGGGGTGGCGGTTAGCCGAGTAGCACCGGAAGATCTACCAGCACGTGTGCTCGCGCGAACTGGACGGAATTTCAACATCCAACGGCATGCGTGCCAGAAGTGCTGACAATCCGCAGCGTGGCTCATAAGCTCCCACCTACTGCACGTCACGGGCGTGGGAGGGACTCGAATGCTCGATGTCAAACAACACCAGGGAAAGTTTGGCGAGGACTACGTCCGGGTGCTGGCCTCCGCAGCCGGTCTGCTCGTGCTCAAAGATGATCTCGACGTGGACGGAATCGATCTTGGATTTCGTGCTACGGGCCAATATGGGCGCGTTTTCTCGCCTACTGTCGAGGCTCAGATCAAGACGTGGTCTGCGCCGTCGGTGTCGTGCGGGCAATTGATCTATCGCGGGCTCACCGAGTGGCAGTTCAACAAGCTCGCCGGCCCTGGCTACACGGTGCCCCGATTCCTTTTCATCATCTGCGTGCCGGACGACCGTCAGCGCTATGCGGAGTCCATGACCGAAGGCGTCATGCTTCACCATCTTGGCTACTTCGTCTCGCTCAGCGCGGAGGAGCCGGTCGTCAACCCCGACCGGCGACGAAGGAAACCGGTACGGGTGCCCACGGCGAACGTGCTCACCGCCGCCGCGTTGCGCCGGCTCACCGAGACGCAGTCGGTCTGGTAGGCGTGCGATGACGCTTCCCCTGAAGGTCGCCGACATCGTCAGCTATCTGGCCGTGACGGGCTGGACTCGGGATCCGCGTGGCTGGCGTGGGGCGAGTTACTGGCAACACCCGGGGGAGTACGAGGTGTTGGTTCCCGCACAGGACGGCATGGGGGACGGGGACCGCCGGGTGCGGGAGGTCCTGCGTTGTCTGTCCGCAGTGGAAGATCGCCCGGCGGACGACATCGCTCTGGAGATCTCGCGTCCGCTGTCGGACAAGCAGTTCTTCCGGACGTTCCCGGTGGACCACGACTCCGGATACATCCCGCTGCTCTCCGGGGTGCAGGTCATGCAGGGCATCCGCAACCTGCTCGGCACGGCGGCACGTACTGTCCTGCAGGGTCCGCACTTCGCGTTCGCGGGCCGCCAGCCGGCGGCGGTCGGCATCATTCTCCGTACCGCCGAGCTGGGCCCGACGCGGATGGGCAGCTACGTCGTAGAGGTCCGGTTGGCCGCGAATTGGTCGGCATCCGTGCCGAACGGACAGGAGCTGACCGGCCGGGCGGTGTTGACGCAGATGCTGGAGGCGGTTGCCGCGGCGCGGACCGCCGTGCTGGCCGGTACTCCGGAGGCGTTCGACGAGACAGTCACAGCCGGTGTCTCGGCGGACTTGTGCAAGGCGCTCAGCGATCTGTCCGGCGCCGACCGGAACAGGTTCGAGATCGCCTTCCGCTGGGCTCGCGCACAACCACTCGAGACGCGAGCACACGCCTTCGCGTTTCCCGAGCTCGCGGGGTCGCTGCTGCAGGATGCGGCCAGACGGCTCCGTGTCCTGAACGCGTCAGGACCGGCGACGATCACAGGCGTCGTCGACGGGCTCTACGACGACGCCGCCGGCGACGATCGGTGGCGAATCAAGGTGCGCGGCGAGCTGCGCACCGAGCAAGTCAGACGACCACGGCGGACGGTCTGGGTCCGGCTTGCCGACCAGGTCGCGTACGACCGGGCGATCACAGCCCATCGTGAGCGGAGCGTGATCACGGTGACCGGCGAGTTGTCCAGCAGGACCGGCCGGGTGGAGCTGGTGCCCGGGCGAGGACTAGAGATCCGGAACTGAACGTCCAAGGAGGAGTGCTGTGGGAACCGAGTTGACCGTGCGGAACCAGGCATCGTTGTTCGCACTCATGGTGGTGGCACGACCGGTGACGAACCGTGAACTGCGCGAGCTCACCGGCCTGGAGATCAGCGCGCAGGTACGCAGGCAGGTCAACCGGGACGAGGAACTGCTGGTCACTGCCAAGCAAGGCGCGACGTACACACACCGGCTGACATCCGAGGGCCGGAACTGGTGCGAGTCCGCGCTGGTGGCAGGACGTCCGGACAGGGCCAAGTTTCCGGCGGGCGTCCTGTACGCGGTGCTGGACAGCGTTGGCCAGTACCTGGCGCGCTCCGGCACCAAGTTCGGCGACTTCTTCCAGCCGGACCTCGAGAACTGGATCCGTGCCGTGTACTCGGAACTCACCGTTCGCCGGCCGGGCAGCTGGGTCAGGCTGTCCGCGCTGCGGCCATGGCTCGAGGACGTGCCGCGAGACGTCGTGGACGCCGAGCTCGACCGGATGATCGAGGAGCCTGACGTCCATCTCGAGGCCGCGCTCGACCAAGCATCGCTCACCGACGATGACTGGGCCGCAGCGGTCAAGATCGGGGGCGAACCACGCCACAAGCTGAAGATCGGAGCGGCGTGAACCGCCAGTTGGAGGCCCTCAACGCGCTGTACTTCGGTACCGCACCGACGGCGGACGAGGTGTGGACGTCGTTGTCGGCCTACCACGTCGGAAGTCTGCACCCTGAGGTGTCCCGCAGGCTGGTCAGTTCGATGAACGCGGTCAGCCGCGACCAGGTACCGGTCGCGGCCGTGGTGCAGGGGCCGCGTGGCTCGGGCAAGACACACCTGCTCGGCTGGACCCGCCAGGAGATCCAGTCGCGCGGCGGGTTCTTCTTCTACATCAAGCTCGTGACCGGCAGCGACTTCTGGGAGAGCGCCACCGGCAGTTTGGTCGACAGTCTCTACCGCAAGGACGAGGGCGGTCAGGATCAGCTGTTGCGCCTGCTCGACGAACTCGCGCACCAGGGCGGCCTCGACGATGGGACCAGGGCAGCGATCGTCGGCGAGCGCGAACTGACGCGGGCGGATGTCGACGCGTTCGTGCACGGTATCCGGACACTGGACCGGCAGGTGGGCAACCTGGCCGCGGACACGGCGCGGGCACTGGTGCTCATCGCGTCGTCGGGAGATGCGGTCGAGATCGGCACCTCGTATCTCGGCCAGAACGACGACCAGTTGGGACAACGCGCGGCCTGGGGGTTCTCGTCCGCGCGGGCGCGGCAGGCCCAGCTTGTGCTGCGGGACCTGACCCGACTCTTCGCGCTCGTCGGGCCGCTGCTGTTCGCCTTCGACCAGTTCGACAACCTGGTGGCCGTTTCGGAGACGGAGTCCAGGCGCAGGAGCGTCGACATCGCGGCCGGTCTGATGGAACTGCGGGAGGAAACCCGGCGAACTTTTATGGTCATCGCGTGCCTACCGGAAACCTGGGAAAAGATCGAGCGGACGGCGATGCGTTCCGCCCTGGACAGGTTCGACGTCCTGCCCACGCTCGGGCCGATCCCGGACGAGGCGACGGCGGCGGCCATCGTCAGCAGTCGTTTCCGGCCCGGCTACGAGTACGCCAGGTTCACCCCGCCGACGCCTACCTGGCCGATCGGCGCGGCCGCACTCGCGGAGGCGCCGCATCGCTACACGGCACGAAGGCTGCTCGATCGTGTCGCCGCGCACATCGAGACCTGTCTGGAGACCGGCGAGGCGGTGGAGCTGACCTCGCTGGAAACAGCGAAGCAGCAGGCCGCGAGCATGGTGGAAGCCACTCCGGCAGCCGGCGACCCGGACGCCTTCACCGAGTTGTTCAACAGGCACCGCGACGAGGCGGACGACATCGGGCCGCTCGACAAGACGACCGAGGACCGTCTCATGCCAGCGTTGTTGGGGGCGGGTCTGCGGAGTCTGCTGAGAGAGATCGGCGCGGACCCGACGTGGTTCGACGTGCAGACCGACTTCGGCGGCAAGATCCCCGCGCTGCACGCCATGCTGCGCTTTGTCCCCGAGGAGAGCAGCGGACAGGACGTCCAGTGGTCCTTCCGCGCGATCGCTACGGACAACGCCAGTGCCGCGCAGAACCGTATCCACAAATCAGTGCGGGTCGCCGAACTGGAGAAGGGGCTGTCGGGCCGGCGGCTGGTGCTGCTGCGGAACACGAACTACCCCCGCGGGGAGACAATGAGGAAGGTCAAGGACGACGCTGTCGACCGCGGTGCGTCGCTGTTGACGATCGGCGCCGCGGACCTTCGGACGTTCACCGCACTCGGCAAGATGCTCGACCATCACTCGCCCGGTCTGGAAGCTTGGCTGCGGCGGCACCGTCCGGCCGCGAGCACCGAGGTGTTCTCCGCCGTGGTCGCCGAGTTGGGGCACTACCTCGGCACACCCGAGTCGGATGGCCCGACTGAACTCGACGGCGCGGCGGCGACCGCGACCGCCGTGGACACGGTCACGCCGGAGATCACCATCGGTACGACCGTCCGAGGAAACCACGAATTCACCGTAGCCGTCAGCCAGCTGAGGCAGCACACCGTGGTCGTCGGCGCGGCCGGCTCGGGGAAGACGGTCCTCATCAAGCGCATCGTCGAACAGTGCGCTCTGCGCGGGGTTCCGGCCATCGTGCTCGATCCCAACGATGACCTCGGCCGGCTTGCCGACCCCTGGCCGAGCGCGCCAGCAGGCTGGACTGACGAACAGGGAAGCCAGGCGCGGCGCTACTTCGCCGAGACCGAGGTGGTGGTCTGGACGCCTGGACTGAGCCGGGGACGTCCGCTGTCCTTCCACCCGCTTCCCGACTTCGATCCGGTCCTCGAGGACCTGGATGACTTCACCCGGCTGTTGAGGTCGACGGTCGCGACGCTCGCACCGCACGCCGGTATCAGGGGGCGCACCTCTCGAGCGACCAAGCAGTTGGGCGTCCTGCAGCGCGTGCTCGAACGGTACGTCCGCGGTGGCGGACGGACTTTGGCAGCCTTCGTCGAACTGCTCGCCGAGCCGCCCGAGGACATCGTCAACAGCAGGACCAGTCGTCTCGCTGTCGAGATGGCGGACACGCTCGAGGCCGCCATGACGACAGATCCGCTGTTCGGCGAGTCCGGTGCGCCGGCCGACCCAGGTGTGCTGCTGACCCCGTCGCCCGGGAAGGCCACCCGTATCTCGGTGGTCAGCTTTGTAGGTCTGTCCGGCGACGACCCCGCGCATTTCGTCAGCCGCCTGCAAGCCAGTCTGTTCTCCTGGTTCAGAGCCCATCCCGTCAGCGACCCCGGGCTGGGTGGTCTGTTGGTGATGGACGAAGCGCAGAACTTCGTTCCGTCTGGCGGAGCGAATCCCAGTACGGACAGCACGATCGACCTGATCCGACAGATACGCAAGTACGGCCTCGGCATGGTTCTTGCCTCACAAGCACCCAAAGGCATCAACCACGAAGCGCTGGGAAACACTGCGAACCAATTCCTCGGCAGGTTGACCGCACCCGCTCAAATCGAGGCGGCGAAAGACATGGCGCAGTCGCGCAACACGGTCATCGACGATTTCGGTAAGCTCACTCGCGGCACCTTCTACGCTGCCGGCGAGGGTACCTCATTCAGGAAGGTCCAGGCGCCGATCTGCCTCAGCCACCACGCACAGCCACTGCACGAGGACGAGATCGTCGAGCGAGCGCGCCGTGCTTGACCCGAGTGCCTGGCCCGGTACCACGCACCTGCCGACGAGGCAGGCGCCGACGGGGTAAGGGTCGACGATGTCGTCTTCGGTACAGACCAACAGCTCACCTGTCCGACGCCGCCGGCGGTGTAGGTGGCCGGGTTCGCCCGGCCGCCGCACAGTCGGTGGTGGTTCTCGCCGTTCCCGACGACAGGTCCACGGCGATTGCCCCGAGGGAAAGACGTGGTCCCGACAACCGGAGAATGCCCAGAATCCCCGCAGGGAAAACAGTCGTCCTGGCCCTCCGTGCCCCATTTGCCAAGACGAATACACGTCAGCAACAACTACCAACGAGCCACTAGGCCATTTGGGTCAAAATTCCCGCTCGGCCGGCGGACCAGAACTCGACGGGCTTGTTCAGTCCTCAGTAGATGATCGAATGTCGTTGTCCTTAAGGGACTTCCCGACCTGGACGGATGGCAGGATCCGAGGGTTGCACCAACGTCGATTCGCTATTATGGTCGAGGTCGGGCTCTGGCGGGAGGTCTGAAAAACTGGGGTTGCATGATCCGATTTTCGTGCGGTTCTGGATGCGCGAGATCATGCTGTTGCCGCGAGTCGCGGCAGTAGGGAATGGTTGAATTTGTTTCACGTGGCATTCGTCAACATGCCGTTCGCCGACTGGAATCGTCCCTCGTTCGCGTTGAGCCAGCTCGCCAGCATGCTTCGGCGGGACTTCGCCGACCGGGTCACGGTCGGCGTGCACTACCTCAACCAGGACATCGCCGACTACCTCGGCGTCGAGCTGTACGAGTCGATCTCGGTGAGCCACGACCACGTGGACACCGGCCTGGGGGACTGGCTGTTCCGCGGCATCGCCTTCCCCGACGCGCCGGACACCGCAGAGGACTACTTCCGTCGGTTCTACCCCGGCCGGCGCTGGGCGGGGTTCCGCCGCGACATCCTGCGGCTGCGTGCCGGGTTGCGCGAGCGGTGTGGCGAGCTGATCGACCGCTACCGGATCGCCGAGGCGGACCTGGTCGGATTCAGCTCGATGTTCGCCCAGCACGTGCCGACCATCGCCGCGGCGAGCCTGGTCAAGGAGCGCAGCCCGGGCACGCTCACGGTGGTCGGCGGGGCGAACTGCGAGGCACCCATGGGCTCGGTGATCGCCGAGTACGTGCCCGAGGTCGACTTCCTGTTCTCCGGCCCCGCGCTGGACACGTTCGCGGAGCTGGTCCGGCACGCGCTCGACGGCGACCCCGAGGCCGCCGACACGGTCCCCGGCATCGTGTCGCGCCGCAACTGCCAGGTGCCGAGGTTCCGCCGGGCCATCGGGCGCGACCACGACATCGACGACGTCATGACGCCCGACTACGACTCCTTCGTCGCCGCGCTCGACGCGCATCCGAGCCTGCGGGAGACCGGGACGAGCGAGCCGATGCTGTTCTTCGAGACCTCCCGCGGTTGCTGGTGGGGCGAGCGGTCGCACTGCACCTTCTGCGGGCTCAACGGTCAGAGCATGGGCTACCGGGCGATGGCCGCCGACGCGGCGGTCGAGCAGTTCGACTGGCTGTTCGGCTTCGCCCCGGAGTACCCGCAGCTGTTCTGCACCGACAACGTCATGCCGCGCAACTACCCCCGCGACGTGTTCGAGCGCCTCGACCCGCCGCCCGAGGTGTCGATCTTCTACGAGGTCAAGCTCCCGCTCAGCCGCCGGGACCTCGGCCGGATGGCCGCCGCCGGGGTCACCGTCGTGCAGCCAGGGATCGAGGCCCTGGCCACCTCCACCCTGAAGCTGATGGGCAAGGGCACGACCTCGTTCCAGAACCTGCAGTTCCTGAAGAACTGCGAGGAGTTCGGCATCGAGCCCAAGTGGAACCTGCTCATCGGCTTCCCGGGCGAGGACGAGCTGGTGTACCGGCGCTACGCCGAGATCCTGCCGCTGCTGACCCATCTCCGGCCGCCCAACGGGGTCTACATGGTGCGGTTCGACCGGTTCAGCCCCTACTTCACCCGGCGCGAGGAGTTCGGGCTGGACCTGCACCCCATGGACTTCTACCCGCTGACCTACCCGTTCCCGGCCGACGCGCTGGAGCAGCTCGCGTACTTCTTCGCCGACCACAACCTCGCGCCGTACATGCTGAACGCGGTGCGGTGGCACGACCGGCTCCGCGGGCTGGTGTCCGACTGGCGCGACGCGTGGTACGGCGACCGTCCGGTTCCCCGCGAGCTGCGGCTGAGCGGGTCCGACGAGGCAGGCTGGGCCGTGCGCGACTCCCGCGACGGCCGGGCGGCCGTGCACCCGGTGGACGCGCCGACCGCGGCCTTCCTGCGGGACCTCGCCTCGCCGGCCAAGCTCGCGCAGGTCGCCGACGAGCGGGTGGACTGGTTGCGGGACAACGGAATGCTCTTCGAGGAGGACGGTCGGCTGCTCAGCCTGGTGCTGACCGACACGGCCGAGGACGCCCCGCCGGAGGACCAGGACGAGCTCGCGGCCGGCCGGAAGGTGCTGCCGCTGGTTTCCGGAGGACTGCGGTGATCCCGTTCGTCGTCGAGGAACAGGGCACCTCGCTGGTCGACCGGATCCGGGCCGGGCGCGGGGAGCTGCGGGCCACCCTGCGCGAGCACGGTGCCCTGCTGTTCCGCGGGTTCGACATCGGCGGGGTGGACGGCTGCGCCGCCGTGGTGCGGGAGTTCAGCGGCGCGCCGCTCACCTACACCGAGCGGTCCTCCCCGCGCAGCGTGATCAAGGGCAACGTCTACACCTCGACCGACTACCCGCCGCAGGAGGAGATCTTCCCGCACAACGAGAACTCCTACCAGGCGCGCTGGCCGCTGGTGCTGTTCTTCTACTGCATCCGCCCGCCCGCGACCCGGGGAGCCACTCCGCTGGCCAGCACGCGGGCGGTGCTCGAGGCGATCGACCCCGCGGTCCGCGCGGAGTTCGACCGGCGCAAGTGGATGGTCAGGCGCAACTACGGGGACCGGGTCGGCCTGCCGTGGCGGGCGGCGTTCAACACCGGCAGCCGGGAGGAGGTCGAGCAGTACTGCGCCGACAACGGCATCGTCGCGGAGTGGCTCGGCGACGACCACCTCCGGACCAGTGCCGTGCGCGACGCCGTGCACCACCACCCGGAGACCGGTGTGCCGGTCTGGTTCAACCATGCCACGGTGTTCCACGTGACCACGTTGCCCGAGACCGTCCGGCTCGGCCTGCTCGAGATGTTCGGCGAGGCGGGCCTGCCCAACAACACCTACTTCGGCGACGGGGAGCCCATTCCCGACGACGTCGTCGACCACCTCCGGGACTGCTACCGGTCCGCGATGGTGCGCTTCGACTACCGGCGCGACGACCTGCTGGTCGTGGACAACATGCTGGTGGCACACGGCCGCGAGCCGTTCACCGGGCCGCGCAAGGTCGCGGTCGCGATGGCCGAGGCGCACGGCGGGCAGACCTGATGGCCCCACCGCTGTGGGCCGATCGGCACTTCACGGTGTTCTGGGCCGGGCAGACGCTCTCCGAGTTGGGCAACTCGTTCGCACTGGTGGCACTGCCGCTGCTGGTCCTGCAGGCGACCGGTTCGGTCGCCCAGATGGGGTTGCTGACCGGCGTCGCCGGCATCGGCACGATCGTCACCGGGGTGTTCGCCGGGGTGCTGGTCGACCGGCTGGACCGGCGCCGCCTGATGATCGTCTGCGACGTGGTGCGGATGGCACTGCACGGCGCGATCCCGGTGTGCTGGCTGTTCGGCCCGCAGGTGTGGCTGCTGTACGTGGTGATGGCCGTGACCTCGGTGTTCAGCATGATCTTCAAGGTCACCTACGTCACCGCCGTGCCGAACCTCGTCGACGGCGACCGGATCATCGAGGCCAACGGCCGGCTGGAGACCACGAACGCGATCGCGTTCATCGTCGGCCCGATGCTGGCGGGCGCGCTGGCCGGCCTGTTCGGCGCCCCGGCGGCGATCGCGGTCAACGCGGTCAGCTTCGGGATGTCCGCCGTGGCGCTCGCGCTGGTCCGCTTCCGTGTGCCGCTGAGGACCGGGGCCGGCAACGCGTTGTCCGACGTGAAGGACGGCTTCCTCGCCGGCTTCACGTTCCTGTGGCGCACGCCGGTGCTGCGCTGGCTGGCCATCCTGCTGACCATGGTCAGCTTCCTGACCCTCGGCATGATGGACGTGATCATCTTCCACGTGCGGGAGGGGCTCGGCCAGGGCGACCACGTGGTCGGGATCGTGGTCGGCGTCGCCGGCGGCGGCACCGTGCTGGCCGCCGCGCTGACCCCGACGCTGCGCCGCCGCCTCGGGTTCGGGCCGTGCTGGCTCGGCTCCTACGTGCTGTGTGGCGCCGCCGCGATGGTGGCCGGCATGTCCACCACCGTGCTCACGCTGGCCGTCGCGGTGCTCTGCTACACGTTCGGCCTGGGGCTGGCCGGGATCTCGTCGATGTCCCTGCGCCAGGCCGTGACGCCCAACCACCTGCTCGGCCGGGTCACCTCCGCGTTCTGGACCGCGCACAGCGCGCTCGCCCCGCTCGGCGCCGCCGCCATCACCGGCCTGGTCGCGGCGTACGGCGTGCGCGGCCCGCTGCTGGGTGTCGGCGCCGTGTTCCTCGTCGTGGTGCTGGTCGGGTCGGGCACCCCCGTCCGGCAGCGCCATCCCGAACGGACGGTGCTCGCCGACCTCCCGGGGGTGCCGCGTGGCTGAGCCCGCCTGCGTGCACGACCTGGTGGCGGCCCAGACCCGCGCGACCCCCGACGCCGTGGCGGTCGACGGCCCCACGGGCCACTGGACCTACCGCGAGCTGGCTGGCCGGGTCAACGCCTGGGCCCACCACCTGCGCTCGCTCGGCGTCGGGCGCGGTGACCTGGTCGCGGTGTCGCTGCCGCACTCGCCCGAGGTGGTCGCCGTCCTGCTCGGCGTGCTGACCGCCGGGGCCGCCTACCTGCCGCTCGACCTCGCGTACCCGCCCGCCCGGCTGGCGCGCACGCTGCGCGACACGGGCGCGTCGGTGCTGGTCGCCGATCGCGGTCGGGACACCGGGGACGCCGCGCCGAGGGTCGTGCCGGTCGACGAGGTCCTTGGCAGCCGGGCGAGCGCGCCGCGGTCCGGCGTCGGCCTCGACGACCCCATGTACATGATCTTCACGTCGGGGTCGACCGGCGGGCCGAAAGGCGTGCTGCTCGCCCACCGCTCGGTGGCCAACCATCTGAGCTGGGCGGTCGGCGTGCTCGGCCTGGACCGGGGCCGGGGGGCCGTGCTGCACTCCTCGCTGGCCTTCGACTTCGCCGTGACCCTCGTGTTCGCACCGCTGCTCGCCGGGCGGACCGTGTTGCTGCCGCGGCGGACCGGCGTCCCTGGCGACGCGCTGACCGCCTCGGCGGAGTCCGATGTGGACCTCAGCTTCGCCAAGGTGACCCCGTCGCACCTGCGGCTGCTCACCGCCGCCGGCGCACACCGGCGCGCGGACCGCTGGGCCGGCGTGCTGCTGGTCGGCGGCGAGGAGCTGCGCCACGAGGACCTCGCCGCCTGGCGGGACAGCCGGGTGACCCGCGTGATCAACGAGTACGGCCCGACCGAGACGTCGGTGGCCTGCACCGCGTACGAGGTGACCGGGGCGGCAGGCGCCGGCGGCGTGCCGATCGGCACGCCCATCCCGAACGTCCGCGTGCACGTGCTGGACGAGGAGCTGCGGCCCGTGCCGGCGGGGGAGACCGGCCACCTGCACGTCGGTGGGGCGGCGGTGGCCATCGGGTACTGGCGGCGCCCGGCGCTCACCGCCGAGCGGTTCGTGCCCGACCTGTTCGCCACCGATCCGGGCGCGCGGCTGTACGCCACCGGCGACCTGGTGCGCGAGTTGCCGGGCGGCGTGCTCGAGTTCGTGGGCCGGCTCGACCACCAGGTCAAGATCCGCGGTCACCGCGTCGAGCCGGAGGAGGTGGCCGCCGAACTGGCCAGGATCCCCGAGGTGGCCCAGGCGGCCGTGATCGTTGTCGCCGGCCGCCTGGCCGGCTACGTCGTGCCGAGGACCGGAGCCACGCTCCCGGACTGCGTGGCCGCGCTGCGCGACACGCTGCCCGACTACCTGGTGCCCGCCACCGTCACCGTGCTGGACTCACTTCCGCTCAACGCCAACGGAAAGCTCGACCGCGGCCGGCTGCCCGTGCCGGCGGTGTCCGGCGGCGACGGGGACCGCCCACCGCGCACGCCGACCGAGCTGGTGCTGGTCGAGCTGTACGCGCAGGTCCTCGACGTGCCGGAGGTGGGCGTCGACGACGACTTCCTCCGGCTTGGCGGCGACTCGGTGGCCGCCGTCCGGTTGCAGGCGCTGGTCGCCGAGCGGCTGGCCACCCGGCCGCGGTTGAGCACGATCTTCACCCACCCGAGGCTCCGGGACCTGGCCGCGGCACTGGACCGCGAGCCGTCCGGTGAGCCCGACCTGTTCGGCACCGACATCGCGCGGGCACCACGGCGGCCCGTGCGGCTCTCGTCTGAGGGGACGCACTGACATGGCGCACAGCGACCGCACCGACAAGGTCTACAAGGTCGTCGTCAACCACGAGGAGCAGTACTCGATCTGGCCGGCCGACCGGGAGAACCCGCTCGGCTGGCGCGAGGTCGGCACGCGCGGCACGAAGAGCGAGTGCCTGGACCACATCGAGCGCGTCTGGACCGACATTCGCCCGCTGAGCCTGCGTCGGCGCATCGAGCGTGCCGGACGATGACCGGGCAGGACCACGTTCGCAACCACGTTCGCAACCACGTTCGCACCGCGGTCGCCGCCGCGCCGTCGTTCGCGCAGGAACGGTTGTGGGTCACCGACCAGGTCGGTCCTGGCGGCGCCGGGCACCACCTGACGTTCGCCGCCGAGCTCGACGGCCCGCTCGACCAGGGCGCGTTGCGGTCCGCGTTCGACACTATCGCCGCGCGGCACGAGACCCTGCGTACCTGCCTCGCCGTGCACGACGGCACGCTGCACCAGCTGATCGTCCCCGAGGCCCGGATCCCGCTGACGGTCACCGAGCCGGTACCGCCCGAGGACGTGCCGCGCCGGCTCGCCGAGGAGGCCGCCCGGCCGTTCGCGCTCGACCGGCCCCCGCTGCTCCGGGTCACCCTGCTGCCGGTCACCGAGCACCGGCAGGTCCTGCTGGTCACCGTGCACCACATCGCCGCCGACGCGTGGTCGCGGCCGGTCCTGGTCCGCGAGCTGGCGACCGCCTACGTGGCGGTCCGCGGCGGCCGGCCCACCGAGCTGCCCGACCTGCCGCTGCAGTACGCCGACCACGCCGCCTGGCAGCGTGACCTGCTGGACCGCGGGGCGTTCGACCCGGGTTTCGCGTACTGGCGCGAGCGGCTCTCCGGCGCCCCGGAGCTGGCGCTGCTGCCCGACCATCGCCGGCCGGCCCGCCGGTCGCACCGCGGCGCCGCGCTGTCGTTCGACCTCGACCCGGAGCTCGCCGGCCGGTTACGCCGCCTGGCCGCGAACCACGGCGTGAGCACGTTCATGGTGCTGCTGACCGGTTTCCTCGTCGTCCTGGCCCGGTGGACCGGGCAGACCGACCTGGTCGTCGGTACCGCGGTGGCCAACCGGCGGCGGCGCGAGACCCACGGGCTGATCGGCTTCTTCGTCAACCTGCTGGCGCTGCGCGTCGACGTGGCCGGGGCCAGCCGGTTCCGCGACTGGCTCGACCGCGTCGCCCTGGCCTGCCGTGAGGCCTACGACCACCAGGAGGTGCCGTTCGAGCGGCTGGTGGACAAGCTGGCGCCCGACCGCGACCTGAGCCGCCACCCGCTGTTCCAGGTCGTGTTCCAGCTGGTCGACGCCACTGGCGCCGAGCTGGCCCTCGACGGGCTCGAGGCCCGGCCGCTCCCGGTCGACGACGCCACCGCGCCCTTCGACCTGCTGTGTACGGTGTTCGACCGCGGCGGCGCGCTGACCGCCGAGCTGCGCTACGCCACCGACCTGTGGGAGCGGGAGAGCGTCGACCGGCTCCGGGCGGCGTGGCTGACCGCGCTGGCCGCCATCGAGTCCGATGTAGACGGTTCGGTCGACGGGTTCGTCCCGCTGTCCACAGTGGACCGCGAGTTCCTCGCCGGCGCGAACCGCACCGAGCGGGCGCTGCCCGAGCCGGCGACCGTCGCCCACCTGGTCCGCCGCCAGCTCGCCCACCGGGCCGACCGGACCGCGCTGACCGACCACACCGGGGAGTGGACCTATGCGCTGCTGGTGGCCAGCGCCGACCGGCTGGCCGGGGCGCTGCGGACTGCCGGCGTCGGCACCGACGAACCGGTCGGGATCCTCCTGCACCGCTCGGCCGCCCTGGTCACCGCGATGCTCGGCGTCCTGACCGCCGGCGGCGGATACGTGGTGCTCGACCCCGCCTACCCGCCCGCCCGGCTCGCCCTGATGGTGCGCGACCTGGACCTCCGCGCGGTCGTCCACGCGGGCGACCCGCCGTCGTGGCTACGCGACACCGGCGTGCCGACCGTGCCGCTCGACGCCGTGGGAGACGCGGGAGACGCGGGCGAGCCGGACGCCGGTCACCCGGACGGGCTCGTCACCGTGGTGCTCACCTCCGGCTCGACCGGCCGGCCGAAGGGCGTGGCGGTGCCGAATCGCGCGGTCGTGCGGCTGGTCACCGCCACCGAGTACGTCGACCTCGGCCCCGGCGACGTGCTCGTGCACCTGGGTGACCCGTCGTTCGACATCACCACGTTCGAGGTGTGGGGCGCCCTGTGCAACGGGGCGCGCGTGCACGTGCTGCCCGGCGACGAGCCGCTGGGTCCCGACGAGGTGCTCGCCGTGCTCCGCGACGTACGGCCCACCGTGCTGTGTCTGACCGCGACCCTGTTCAACCAGGTCGTGGCGACCGATCCGGCGGCGTTCGCGGCGCTGCGTCACCTGTTCGTCGTCGGCGAGGTGATGGATCAGGAGCGGACCAGGACGGTGCTCGACCACGGCGCGCCCGGCGTGCTGCACAACGGATACGGCCCGACCGAGAACACCACCTTCTCGGCGTGCCACCGGATCGGCGATCTCCCGGCCGGCGCGCCATCGGTCCCGATCGGGACGCCGATCACCAACACCACCGCGTATGTGCTCGACGAGCGGATGCGACCGGTGCCGGTGGGGGTCCCCGGCGAGCTGTACGTCGGCGGGGCGGGGCTCGCCCGCGGCTACGTGAACCGGCCGGGGCCGACCGCCGAACGGTTCGTGCCCGATCCGTTCGGGTCGGCCGGCGGCCGGCTCTACCGAACCGGTGACCTGGTCCGCTGGAACCACGCCGGCGTGCTCGAGTTCCTCGGCCGGCGCGACCACCAGGTGAAGCTGCGCGGCCACCGGATCGAGCCGGGCGAGGTGGCGAGCGCGCTGCGCGGCTGTGCCGGCGTGCACGACTGCGCGGTGCGACTGGTCGAGGTGGACGGCGACCGGCGGCTCGTCGGCTACGTCGTGCCGGTCGCCGGGCACGCGCTCGACGCGGCCGTGCTGCTGGCCGAACTGCGGTCAACGCTGCCCCCGTTCCTGGTGCCGAACCACCTGGTCGAGGTCGCCGCGCTACCGACCACCACCAGCGGCAAGCTGGACGCGGCCCGGTTGCCGGGGGTCGGGGCGAGCCTGCCCGTGCCCGGCCAGGAGGCACGCGCCCCGCGCACGTCCACCGAACGCGAGCTGTGGCGGATCTGGGCCGACGCGCTGCGGGTGGCGCACTTCGGGGTGCACGACGACTTCTTCGCCCTCGGCGGCCACTCGCTGCTGGCGACCGTGGTCGTCACCGCGGTCCGCGACCGGTTCGCCGTCGACCTGCCGCTGCGCGGCGTCTTCGACGCGCCGACCGTGGCCGCGCTGGCGGCCGAGATCGACCTCCGCCGCGCCCGGCGCGCGGGACCGGACGGGCTCGACGAGCTGGTTGCCGAGCTCAAACGGCTTGGCACACAAGGGGGAGTGTCGCCGTGACCGACCTGGCCGACCGGATCAGGGACCTGCCAGCCGGCAGGCGGGCCGAGCTCCGGCTCCGCCTCTGGAACGAGGGCATGGACACCGCCGCCATCGACGCAGCCGACGGTGACGTGTCGGACGGTGCCGCGCCCGCGACCTTCGCCCAGCGCCGCATGGTGTTCCTGCACCAGCTCGCCCCGGACAGCGCCGCGTACACCAGCGCCGTCCGGTACCGGCTGACCGGCGAGCTGGACGTCTCCGCGCTGGAGCTGGCGCTCGCCGACGTCCTGGCCCGGCACGCCGTGCTGCGTACCGTGCTGCCGGTGCGCGAGGGCCGCCCCACGCAGCGGGTCCGGCCGCCACGGCCCGCACATATGTCCATTGTGGACTTGAATGGGCTGGCGGAGGCCGAGCGGCTGGTGGCCGAGGCGCAGGCTGAGCCGTTCGACCTGGCGGCCGGCCCGCTGGTCCGGTTCCGCCTGCTGCGCCTCGGCGAGCGGGAGTCGCTGCTGCTGTGCGTCTTCCACCACGCCGTCGTGGACGGCTGGTCGCTCGGGGTGTTCGAGCGCGACCTGGCCGCCTGCTACGACGCCCGGTGTGCTGGGCGGGTCGCGTCGCTGCCCGCTCTCCCGCTCGAGCACATCGAGTACGCCCGCTGGCAGGAGGAGTGGCTGGCTGGCGACGAGGCCGGCCGCCAGCTCGCCTACTGGACCGGCCGGCTCGCCGGCGCTCCCGACCGGCTGACCCTGCCGGTGGACCGGCCGCGGCCGGCGACCCCGAGCCTGCGCGGCGCCGACCACCGGTTCACCGTGCCGATAGACGTCCACAATGGACTGAACGAGCTTGGCCGGCGGCACGGTGCGACCCTGTTCATGGTGCTGCTGTCGGCGTTCCAGGTCGTGCTTGGCCGCTTCGCCGGGCAACACGACGTCGTGGTCGGCACCCCGGTGGCCAACCGGCGCCACCGCGCCTTCCACGACCTGCTCGGCTTCTTCGCCAACTCGGTGGCACTGCGTACCACGATCGAGCAGGCGGAGCCGTTCGACGGGCTCCTCGCCCGGGTGCGGGCGTCCTGTCTGGACGCCTACGAGCACCAGGATGTGCCGCTGGACGTGCTGGCCCAGCGGCTGCGTCCGGACCGGGACCTCGGCCGGAATCCGCTCTACCAGGTCAACTGCACCCTGCACAACACCCCGGAGCCGGCCGGCTCGATGCGTGGCCTCACGGTCGACCGTACCCATGTGCCCGACACCGCCGCGCGGTTCGACCTCGACCTCAACGTGCGGGAGACCGCGACCGGACTCGACTGCGTCCTCGTCTACGCGGCCGACCTCTTCGACACGTCCACAGTGGAACGTCTGGCCGAGGCGCTGGTCCGGGTACTGGCCGCCGTGGTCTCCGCGCCGGGCACCACCGTCGGGGAACTGCCGCTCGCCGACCCGGACGAGCTCGACCGCGACCAGCGCCGGTGGAACGCGACCACCACCGCACGTCCGGACAACCCCCTGGTGCACGAGCTGGTCGCCGCCTCTGCACTGTCCACTTCGGACGACGTGGCGGTCTCCACGCCGTGGGGGCTGCGGATGACCTACCGGCAGCTCGACCGGCGGGCCAACGCGCTCGCCCACCGGCTGCGTGCCGACGGCGCCGGCCGCGGGGTGCCCGTCGCGGTGAAGCTGGCCCGCTCACCCGAACTGGTGGTCGCGTTGCTCGGCGTGCTGAAGGCCGGCGCGGCCTACGTCCCGGTCGACCCCACTCACCCGCCGGCCCGGATCGACCACGTGCTCCGGGACAGCGGCGCGTCGATCGTGCTGACCGACGCGGACGGCCTGGCTGACCTCGGCGACGGTGTGGACCACCCGCCGGTGATCGACGCCCACGCCGACGACCCCGCGTACCTGATTTACACCTCCGGCTCGACCGGCGGACCCAAGGGCACGCTGCTCCCGCACCGGGCGGTGGCCAACTACCTGCTGTGGGCCGTGGAGTCCTACGGCGTGCTGGCCGGCGAGGTCGTTCCAGTACACACCTCGGCCGCCGTCGACCTGACCGTCACCAGTCTGTTCGTCCCCCTGCTCGCCGGCGCGGAGCTGCTGCTGCTCGACGAGTCCGACGGGCCGGGAGCCGCCCTGGCCGCCTCCGCCGCCGAGGACACCGACCTCGGGTTCGTCAAGCTCACCCCGTCGCACCTGCGGCTGCTGGCCGACGCCGGACCCACGCCGGCGCGCTGGACCAGGACACTGGTCATCGGCGGCGAGGACCTGCGCGAGAGCCACCTGGAGCCCTGGCGAGCCCATCCCGACGTGCGGCTGGTCAACGAGTACGGCCCCACCGAGACGGCTGTGGCCTGTGCCGCCCACGACGCCAGGGCCGCCGTCCCGACCGGCCGGGTGCCGATCGGCACGCCGATCCACAACGCCCGGCTGCACGTACTGGACGAGCGCCTGCACCCGGTCCCGCCTGGGGTGCCGGGGGAGCTGTACGTCGGCGGCGCCGGCCTGGCCAGCGGCTACTGGAACCGTACGGCCCTGACCGCGCAACGGTTCCTCCCCGACCCGTTCGCGACCGAGCCGGGCGGCCGGCTGTACCGCACGGGCGACCTCGTCCGCAGGCTCGCCGACGGCGCCATGGAGTACCTGGGCCGGGTGGACGAGCAGGTCAAGGTCCGCGGCAACCGGATCGAACCCGGCGAGCTGGAAACCCTGCTGGAGAGCCATTCCGCGGTTCGCGAGTCCGTCGTGGACGTCGATCAGGACGGCGAGCTGGTGGCGTTCGTGAGCGTCGACCCGCCAGCAGGCCCGGACCGGGAGGACCATCGGGTCGGGGAGTGGACCTCGGTGTACGAGGACACGTACCGGGCCGGCGAAACCGATGCCGACCCCGGGTTCGACCTGACCGGCTGGACCAGTGGCGTCACTGGCGAACCGCTCGACCCCGAGGAGATGGCGACCTGGCTCGCCGACACCGTCGAGCGCGTCCGCGTGCTGCGCCCGCGCCGGGTGGTCGAGCTCGGCTGCGGTTCCGGACTGGTGCTGCATCGGGTCGCCCCGGACTGCGAGTACTACCTCGGCGTCGACGTCTCCGCCACCGTCATCGACCGGCTGGCCGCACACGTCCCGGGTGACCACGTCGAGCTGCGGGTCGCCCCCGCCCACCGCGCGCTGCGCCATGGCGACGAGGTCGACACGGTCATCCTCAACTCCGTGGCACAGTACTTCCCCTCGGCGGAGTACCTGGTGTCCGTGCTGGAGCGGGCCGTGGCGGCCATGCCGGCCGGCGGGCACGTCTTCCTCGGCGACGTGCGCAACCTGCTCCTGCTGCGGACCTTCCACGCCGCCGCGCTCGCCGCCACCGCCGATCCCGGCACACCGCTCGGCGACCTCGCCGCCGAGGTCGCGTCCCGCGTGGACGGGGAGGAGGAGCTGTGCCTGGACCCCAGGCTGTTCACCGGCCTCCCCGCCCGGCTGCCGCGGATCACCTCGGCGCGGGTCCTGGTCAAGCGGGGGGCCTACCGCAACGAGCTGAACGGCTACCGCTACGACGTGGTACTCACCGTGGACGGCACCGGTGAGAGCACCGAGCCGGTCGCCGAGCTGGACTGGCCGGGGCTGTCCGATGTGGAGCGGATCCTCGTCCGGGACCGGCCGGCCGCGCTCGTCGTGCGGGCGGTGCCGAACGCACGCGTCGGCGCGGCCGTCACGCTGACCGAACAGCTGCGCACCGGCCCGCCGGACCTTCCGCTGAGCCTGCTGTCCATAGTGGACGAATCTGGGGTCGAACCGGAGGACGTCCTGGCGCTCGCCGAGCGCCATCCGTACCAGGTGGAGCTCAGCTGGGCCGGGGCGCATCCGGACGGGGCGTTCGACCTGCTACTGACCAGGCACGGCGCGCCGCCGTGTGCCGCCCCGGCCGTGCCACCGGGCACCGGGCACGCCAACGACCCGCTCTGGCGCCCCGCGGCGACGGCCGTGGTGCCGGAGCTGGAGCGGCTGCTCCGCGAGCACGTCCCGGTGCCACCTGCGCGGTACGTCCTGCTGCGGGAGCTGCCGATCACGCCGGCCGGCAAGCGCGACCGTCCGGCGCTGCGCCGGCTGGCCGCCAGGGCCACCGGCGCGGCGTCCGATGTGGACGCTGCGCACCCCGTGCCGCTCACGCCGACCGAGGAACGGGTCGCGGCCATCTGGCGGGAGCTCCTTGCCAGGGACCACATCCGGGCCCACGACGACTTCTTCGATCTCGGCGGCCACTCACTGCTCACCTTCCAGCTGGTCTTCCGGCTGCGCACGGAGTTCGACGTCGAGGTGCCCATCCGCGCACCGTTCCAGGCCCCCAAACTGGCCGAGCTCGCGGTTCTCGTGGACGAGCTCGGCGGCGGGTCCGCCACCCGCCAACCGACGCTCGTGGTCGTGCGGCGGGATCCGCTGATGCCAACGTCGTTCGCCCAGCAGCGGCTGTGGTTCCTCCACCAGCTGGCCCCGGACAGCCACCAGTACAACTACCCGGTGTTCCTCCGCCTCGGCGGCGACCTCGACGTGACGTCGCTCGAGTACGCGCTCGGCGAGATCGTCCGCCGGCACGAGGTACTCCGGACCGCACTGGTGACTGTGGACGGTCGGCCGTTCCAGCAGATCCACCCGCACCCGGGGGTCGACCTCCCGGTGGTCGACCTCTCCACGCTGCCGGCGGAACGGCGGGAGGCGGAGACGCTGGCGCTGGCCCGTGGCCAGTACACCCGGCCGTTCGACCTGGCCGAGCCACCGATGTTCCGCGCGCTGCTGGTACGCCTGTCCGCCGCGGAGCACGTGCTGCTGTTCATGGTCCACCACGTCGTGATGGACGGGTGGTCGACCGGCCTGCTGCTCGGCGAGCTCACCGAGCTGTACGCGGCGCACCGCGACGGGCGTCCCGCGCGGCTGCCCGAACTGCCCGTGCAGTACGCCGACTACGCGGTCTGGCAGCGCGGGCTGCTCGACGAGGGGCACCACGACCGGCTGCGTGACCACTGGCTGCGCCGCCTCGACGGCGTCCTCGACCTGCCGGGCATCCCGCTGGACCACCCGCGCCCGGCGCGCCCGGCCAACCTGGGGCGGGACCTGGAGTTCCGCATCCCGGCCGGCACCGCCGACGCGATCCGCGAGCTGTGCCGGGAGGAGGACAGCACGCCGTTCATGGCGCTGCTCGCCGCGCTCTACGCCTTGCTGCACCAGCGAACTGGGGAGACCGACCTGGTCGTCGGGTCCGATGTGGCCAATCGGTCGGACACCGCGGTCGAGAAGCTGATCGGGTTCTTCGTCAACCAGGTCGTGCTGCGGGCCGACCTCACCGGCGCGCCGACGTGGCGGGAACTGTTGGGCCGCACCAGGACGGTCGCCCTGGACGCCTACGCCCACCAGGACCTCCCGTTCGAGGAGGTGGTCAAGGCGCTCAACCCGCGGCGCGGCCGGAACCACAGCCCGCTGTTCCAGGTCAAGCTCGTGCTCAACAACACGCCGCCTGGCCGGACCGTGCCCGGTCTCGAACTGCGCCCGTACGACCGGAAGGTCATCGACAGCAGCCGGTTCGACCTCGCGGTGGTGCTGCAGGAGGACGGTGCCGGCTTCACCGGATCATGGCAGTACGACGCCGAGCTCTTCGACACCGCGACCATGGCCGAGCTGATGGCACGGTACGGGGCGCTGGTCGGCGAGCTGGCCGCGTGGCCGGACCAGCGGCCGGGTCGGCTGCTCTCACCCGCGGGCGGGCCGGCGTGACCGGACCGGCGGGGGACCTCGTGCTGGCGTCGGCCGACACCGGGCGGCCGGCCGTGTCCGACCCGGAGGGCACCCTGACCTACCGGGAGCTGTTCGCGTCGGCCGCCGCGCTGGCCGCGTCGCTGCGGGCACTCGGCGTGCGGCCGGGCGAGCCCGTCGTCGTCCACACCAGACTGTCCCGGTGGGCGGTGGCCGCGATGCTCGGCGTACTGGGCGCCGGCGCCCAGTACGTGCCGGTCGACCAGGCGTTCCCGCGGGGCCGGCGGGCGGCCATGGTCGGCGCGGCCCGGGCCCGGTTCGCGGTCGTCGAGCCGGATCCGCCCTACCCGGTCGAGCGCGACGCGTTCGAGGAAGTCGTCCCCGTCCCCGCGTCCGGCGACCCGGCTCGCGGACCCGCGATCACCGGGGAGCTGCCCGCCTACACGGTGTTCACCAGCGGATCGGCCGGCACCCCCAAGGGCGTGGTCGTGTCCCGGCGGGCGCTCGCGTATTCGACGCTGGCGCGGACGCGGTACTACCCCGAACCCCCGTCGACGTTCGTGCTCTGCTCGTCGATCTCCTTCGACAGCTCGGTGGCCGGGATCTACTGGTCCCTCGCCACCGGCGCGCACCTGGTCATCCCCTCGACGCACCCGGCGGACGTGGTGGCCGCCGCCGAGGCCGGTGAGCGTCACCGGGCATCGCACCTGCTGCTGCTCCCGTCGCTGTACCGGATCCTGCTCGAGGCTGGCCTCGGACCGTTGTTGCGCACGGTCGGCACGGCGATCGTGGCGGGGGAGGTGTGCCCGCCGGACCTGGTCCGGCTGCACCACGAGATCCTGCCGGACACGGTGCTGTACAACGAGTACGGACCGACGGAGTGTGCCGTGTGGTCACTGGCGCACCGCTGCGTCGTGGCCGACGGGCACCGGGCCGACGTCCCGATCGGCCGGCCGATCCCGGGAACCACGGCGTACGTGCGCTCCGGTGACCGCGCCGTGGCCGACGGCGACGTCGGCGAGCTGTGGATCGGCGGACCCGGCGTGGCGTCCGGGTACCTCGACGGCGACGATTCCGCGTTCGGCACGGTCGACGGGACGCGCGCGTACCGCACCGGTGACCTGGTCCGCGTCGACGAGCACGGGGACACCCACTACGTCGGACGCGTCGACCAGCAGGTGAAGCTGTCCGGCGTCCGTGTCGAGCTGGCCGAGGTCGAGCACCTGGTCGGCAGGTGCACCGGGGCACGCGCCGTCGCGGTCGGCGTCGTGCGCGAGGGCGGCGTGCCCCGGCACCTGGTCGCGTTCGTGGTGGGACCGGGCTTCCGGCCCGAACTGGTGATCCGCCGGCTGCGCGACCAGCTGCCCCTGGCCGCGGTGCCGACCCTGGTCCGCCCGGTGCCCGCCCTGCCGGTGATGCCCAACGGCAAGCTCGACCGGAGGCGCGTCGACGAGCTGGCCGCCGACCAGGTCCGGGCCGGGAGCCGACAATGACCCGTACTCCTCTGTGGACGGTGGCCGCGGACCTCACCGACCCGGCGCTGTACCGGTCCGGTCGGCAGTTCGCCGCCTGGCGGCAGGCCCGTGGCACACATCCGATCGCGTGGACCGAGTCCGACCGCCTCGGCGCGTTCTGGTCGGTCACCGGCTACGAGTTGGGCAGCCGGGTGCTGAAGCGGCCCGAGCTGTTCACGTCGACGGCCGGCATGCGCCTCGGCGCCGACCCGGCATCGGTTCGGGCGGCGTCGAACAAGATGCTCGTGGTGTCCGACGGGGACACCCACCGGCGGTTCCGTCGCGCGCACGCGCCGTACTTCACCGGCCGCGGCGTCGCCCGGCTCGGCGCCGACCTCGCCCGCCAGCTGGACGCCCACCTGGACGAGCTGGTCGGCGAGCGCGCCTTCGACGTGGTGACCGAGCTGTCCAGCAAGGTTCCCACGTGGACGGTGTGCGCGATGCTCGGTGTGCCCCGGCCGGACTGGTCACTGCTCGCCGGGCTCGCCGACACGTCCTTCGACGACACGGTGTCGCACACCCGCCGGAAGGTGGCGAGCGCCCAGATCTTCGCCTACTTCTGCGACCTCGTCGAGCAGCGGCGGACCGCGCCGCGCGACGACATCGTCAGCGCGCTGCTGCACCCGCCCGCTGGCGCGCCCCGGCTGTCCGACGAGGAGATCGTGTTCAACTGCGACGGACTGGTCAACGGCGGGCTCGGCACCACCCGGCACGCCGTCTCGGACGCCGTCGTCGCGTTCGCGGAGAACCCGGCGGAATGGCGGCGGCTGGTCGAGAACCCGCACCTGGTCGACTCGGCCGTCGAGGAGGTGCTGCGCTGGACGTGCGCACCGCTGCACGTCATGCGCACCGCGACCAGGGACGTCCAGGTCGGCGACGCCCGGGTCCGGCGCGACGACCGGGTGGTGGTCTGGATCCCGTCGTGCAACCGGGACGAGGCCCACTTCGACGATCCGGAGCGGTTCCTGGTCGACCGACGCGGCGTTCCCGCGCTGAGCTTCGGCGGCGGTCCGCACTACTGCATCGGCGCGCCACTGGCCCGCATGGAGCTGCGGATCCTGGTGCGCGCGTTGGCATCCCGGGTGTACCGCTTCGAGCTGGCCGGCGAGGTGGTCCGCCGATCCGCCGACTTCCTCCTGGGCATCGACCGGCTGGCGGTCGTGGCGGCGAACGTGCAGGTTGCTCCCCAGTGAAGGCGGTCAAGATGAACTCACCACGCGACGACGTCGAGTCCACCCTTACCCGGATTTTCGAGGAACTGCTGAAGGTTTCCCCGGTGGGCGTGGACGAGTCGTTCTTCGACCTGGGCGGCCATTCGTTCCTCGCGGTACAGCTCGTCGCGCGGATCCGCACGGAGCTCGGCGTGACGCTGCCCCTGTCCGTGCTCTTCGAGGAGGACGAGGTCGACGGCGTCACCGTGTCCACGCTCGGGAAGCTGGTCGGCGGCCCGCGCCCGCACGAGGCCCGGCACGTCGTGCCACTCCGCCAGAACGGTGCCGCCGTGCCGCTGTACCTGGTGCACCCCGCCGGCGGTGACCTGGTCGGCTACCGTCAGCTCGCGGTTCACCTCGGGCACCAGTGGTCGGTGCACGGCCTGCGACCACCGCCACTGTCCTATCCGGACGCCGACCAGGACATCACCCGGCTGGCCGCGGACTATCTCGACCACGTCCGAGCCCAGCAACCGGACGGCCCCTACTTCCTCGCCGGCTGGTCGATCGGCGGCCTGATCGCCTTCGAGATGGCCGACCTGCTCCGCCGTGCCGGTGTCGAGGTCGGACTGCTGGCCATGGTGGACAGCTATTTCGGCGACCAGCTCCCCGAGTACGACGAGGTGACCGTGCTCCGGGACTTCGTCGCCGAGCTCACCCACCAGTTCGGCGTCACCGTTCCCGAGGCCGAGCTCCGGGCGCTGCTCCACGACCGGGCGATCCGTGAGCTGCTGGAGCGGGTCGTCCCCCCGGGCCTGGACGCGAACCAGATCCTGGAGCAGCTGCACCTCTACCGTGCGCATGTACGGGCCGCGACGGTGTACGAGCCCCCGCCGGGTGCCCGACGCGCACTGCTCGTCCAGGCCGCCGACACCGAGGCTCCCGTTCGCGAACGGGCCAGGCGCGCCTGGCAGTCCCGCGTCGAGGAGCCCCTCGATCATCACCTCATCGAGGGCAACCACTTCACCGTGCTGCACGAACCCCACGTGCGTACGTTGGCGACCGCCCTGCTTGGCACCATAAGGTGAAGGACTGCTGAGATCGCGGCTGGGACCTACTCAGCGTGCCACCAGCCCGCCGAGCACCACCAGGTAATCCTCGGCACCGCCGCGCTCCGCCTCGGCCAGTACGGTGTGCCAGGTCGACCCGTCGACCGACTCCGCCCAGCGGTCACCGGCCGCCCGGAACCGGCGGGCCACCGGCGGCGGCAGGACCAGCCCGTCCCGCTCCCGCAGCCCGCTCGCGACGGTCAGCGCGGTCGCCGCGACCTCCGCGCTGGCCACGGCCTCGGCCAGGCCCACGAGGGTCTCGACCACCCGGTCCGAGCGGCCGTACGGGTTCTCCGCGAGCGACCGCCGAAACGCCTCCGCCGCGCCGTTCCGGTCACCGGAGCGCAGCAGGATCTCACCGCGGGCCCACCAGGCGGAGCAGGCGCAGCGGTTCGGCACGTGTCCACCACCGGTCCTGGCGATCGCCTTCGCCACGTGCTCGTCGGCCACCTCCAAATCGCCTCGACCGGTGGCGAGCACCGCGGCCTGGGCGTGCCAGAAGGTCTGGGTCGCGGGGTCGCCGGTGCGGTCGAACAGCGGCCGCGCCTGGTCGAGAGCCTCCGCCGCACCGTCCGGGTTGTCGTGCCGGCGCCGCAACTCCGCCCGGCAGAGCAGCGCGTCGAACAGCACGAACGGGTGCTCGTGGCTGGTGGCGAGGTCGACGGCCCGGTCAAGCAGCTCCTCCGCCTCGACGTACCGGCCGAGGTCGGCCAACGGCGCCGCCAGGTGGAGCAGCGCCTGACCGAGCAGCAGCGGCTCGCCGTCGGCGGCGACGTCCACCGCGGCGCGGTGCCACCTCGTCGCCGACGCCAGCCCGAACTGCCTGGTCAGCCAGCCCAGTAGGGTCAACGCGTACACCTGCCCGCGCCGGTCACCGCGCCGGCGGCACTCCACCAGCGCCCGTTCGGTGAGTGCGACCGCCTGCTCGCCGTCCCGCACGGAGATATCGATGATCGCGGTGTCGGCCAGCGTCGCGGCGACCGCCTCGGCGTCGATCGCCAGCCCCAGGAACGACAGGAAGCTCGCCAGCAGTTCCTCGTCGCGCTCCCTGGCCCGCCAGTACGTACTCAGCGTGGCGATCAGCACGAGGCCGGGCTTGGGGTCGTGGTCGGCGAACCACCGGTGCGCGGCCAGCAGGTTCGCCCGCTCGGCGTCGAAGGCCGCGTGGGTCCTGGCGCGGTCGGGTGTCCTCTCCCGGGTCAGCTCCACCCACCGCGCGACCGCGTTCGCGTGCGCGGCGGCGGCCGCGTCGGCCACGCCCCGCTCGAGGGCCCGCGCGGCGGCGAACGTCTGGATCGTCGGCACCATGGCGAACCGGCGACCGGTTGCGGTGTCGGTGATGTGCACCAGGCCGAGGGAAACGAGGCGGTCGAGCCGCGCCAACAGACCGTCGCCGGTGGCGTGCACCGCCAGGTCGTAGGTCCAGCCGCCCTGGAACGCGGCCAACCGGCACAGGGTGTCCAGCACGTCGTCGTCGAGCAGCGCGCAGCTGGCCGCGATCGCGTCCCGCAGCGAGCCGTGTCGTCGTTCGTGGCGGTCCCCGACGGCGTGCAGGTCCAGCGGCGCCTCCCGGACCGACTCCGCGACCGCCGCCCCGCGCACCCGCCACTGGCCAGCGGCAAGCTCCAGCCCGAGCGGCAGCCCGTGCAGCCGGCGGCAGATGTCGACGACGGCACCGCTGATGACATCGGTCAGCTCGAAGGACGGTGTCACGGCCTGCACGCGGTCGACGAAAAGCGCGACCGACGCCACCTCGGCAACCCCGTCCAGCCCACCTGGCCCGTCCGCCGGCACTGGCAACCCGGGGACCAGCCATTCCTGCTCGCCGGCGACGCCGACCGGTGCGCGGCTGGTCGCCAGCACACGCAGTCCGGGGAGCCGGCCGAGCAGGTCGGCCAGCACCGCACCGACGCCGTCGAGGTGCTCCAGGTTGTCCACCACGAGCACCGTCAGGCGCCCCGCCATCCGCTGGCCGATCCCGGCGACCGACACCTCGGGCGCGTTCACCGCGTACGCGATCGCCGGCAGCACCAGCTCGGCGCGGGGCACCGGGGACAGCGGCACCCACCAGGCGGTCACACCGCGCGCCGCGACCGCGTGCGCGGCGGCGAGCGCGAGCCGGGTCTTGCCGATGCCGGCGACACCGGTCAGGGTGATCAGCCGCTGGGGGCCGGTGGTCAGCCGATCGACCAGCGCCGCCACCTCGTCGTCCCGGCCGAACAGGCGGGTCAGCGGTTCGGGGATCGCCGGGGCCGGTGCCGTCGGCGGCTCGTCGGCGGCTCGTAGCAACTCCAGGTGCAGCTGCCGCAGCCGGGCGTTGGGCTCGACTCCGAGCTGCTCGGCGAGCAGGTCCCGGCAGCGGGCGAACACGGACAACGCCTCGGCGTTGCGCCCGGCACCGACCAGCGCGCGGATCAGCCGCTCCCACAGCGGCTCGCGCAGCGGGAACCGCTCGGTCAGCGCCCGCAGCTCGGCGCACAGCTCGGCCGCCCCGCCGGCGGCGCGGTCGAGGTCGACCCGCCGTTCGACCGCGGTGAGGAACTGCTCCTCGAGCTGCGGCACGTACTGGGTACGCAGAGTCGCCGAGGCCACCCCGCCCAGCGGCTCGTCCCGCCACAGCGCCACCGCCTCGGCGAGCAGCTCCCGCTCCGCCCGCGGGTCGGCGGCGGTGCGTGCCCGGTCCAGCAGCCGGCGGAACGCGTCCAGGTCGGTGCTGGTCGCCGTCAGCCGGTAGCCGGCGGGGCCGGTGGCGATGACGTCCTCGCCGACGGTCTGCCGCAGCCGCATCACCGCGGTCTGCACGCTGCCCCTCACCCGGCTCGGCAGGTCCTCTCCCCAGATCGCCCTGGCCAGCTCGTCGACAGACACCGACCGGTCGACGGACAACGCCAACGCGGCCAGCAGCGACCGCAGCCGTTCCGGCAGGGCCACTGGCGAGCCAGCGACCAACACCTCGAATGTTCCCAGCAGCCGTATCCGCACCCGTCCGCCCCCCCCGATGGTCGACGTGCACGACTCACCCCGTCGTATCGACACCCCGCATGCAGGGTAAACGTCAAAATCGCCACCCGCGTTACGCGACCGTCGCCGATCGCCGTGAGCGCGATGACACCGGTCTGTGAGCGCTCACCGGTTGGCTGCCGCCATGCGCAAACGAAACATGACCATGTCTATCGCGGGGGCCGCGCTGGTCGCAGCCGGCACCATCGCCTCCGCCCCCGTCGCGTCCGCCGAACCAGCGGCCAGTGCGGCGTCCTGGGTGTGCCAGCCGACGTGGGACGACACCGGTAGCGACGCGGGCCTCATCGTCGCCTGTAGCTACGACGGCACGGTCCGCGGCGCGGTCGCCTTCTACCGGAACGATGAACCGGAGCAGCTGTGGGCCGACGACGGCGCCACGGACCACCGGGCGGTCATCGCGGAGGCCACCTGGACGCAGGACGGCCGGGAGCGTCGGTCGACGGTCCGCAGCGCCGGGCCCGTCGAGTGGAAGGAAGTCGCCGTTCCGGAGGGGACCGCGGTGTGGCTGCGGCTGTGCCTCGAAGGCCACTCATGCGGTGAGGCGTACAAGACCTACGCGTGAGGGGGGTCCCATGGAGGGGTTCGACGTCGATCCGTCGGCGGTGGCCGGCTACGGGGTGCTGTGCGAGCGGGTGTGTGAGCAGCTGAGCACGGAGCTGCGGTTCATCGTGGCGAACGCCGGTGGAAGTGCGGGTTTCACCGGAGTGCTTTCCGTCCTCGCGGAACCGGCGAACGACTACGCAGACCTGGCGTCCCGCCGGCTCAGCGACCACGCGACCGCGCTGGCGGTCACGGCGTCCGAGCTCAAGCGGGCCGCGTGGGCGTACTCCGGTGCGGACCGGGAGACCTACGAGCGGTTCGACCCCGCCGCGTACCCGACGTCGGTGGCGCCGGAGCCCGAGTACCGGGACTTCCCTGACGCCGACCGGTACCCGGTGACCGACCCGACGGACGCGCTGCGCCCACCGGACATCGAGGACCCGGACATCCGGGCCAAGGTGGACGAGGTAGGGGGCGCGCTGGACGCGATAGACGACGCGATCGTCTACGTGACGGGTTGGTCGCCGGTCACCGCCATCACCAGGCCGATCTCCGGCAACTGGAACGCGCTCAGCGCCGCCGGTCAGGTGCTGATCGATGTGGGCAACGCGCTCGATGGGTCGTTGGCCAACCTGACCGAGAGCCTCGGACGGCTGGACGCGGGATGGGACGGCGGCGCCGCGCAGTCGTTCTCCACCTACCTGGGCCGGCTGGTCGAGGGCGCCGACCAGGAGGCCGCGCTGAACCGCATCGTCGGGCAGGTCTACCGGGCGGCGGCCGCCAGGGTCGAGAAGGTCGCCACCTTCGTGGTGGAGAAGCTGAAGAGCGCGATAGACCTGATCGGTGAGCGGCTCAAGTCCGCGCTGATCCCGTTCTACGGTTGGTACAAGCTGGTCGAGGCCGTGCGCACCTGCGTGAACCTGTTCGAACAGGCGCGGGAGCTGGTGGAGAGCGTCGAGCGGCTCATGGCGCGGGTGGAGAGCGTCATCGCCTTCGCCAAGGACCCGGTCGGCCAGACCACTGATGCCGGCCGGGACTGGCTGGAGTCGAAGCTGGCGCCGATCCGCCACCGGGTCGACGAGTACGGCAAGCGCGCCGAGACTGCCGCGGACATCGTCGAGCTGTCCAGGGTGGATGACTGGTCGAACGCGCCGGACCGCGGCTACAGCACCGGCAAGGACATGCGGAGGTCGAGATGACGGCGGGGGTTCCCGAGGACCTGCTTGCCGAGGTGGCCCGGTTCGACGACGCGCTCGCACAGCTGGACGGCGATCTCGCCAGGGCGTGGGAGCTTGAGGTGCCCGAGATCGAGCCGATGGACCCGGACGTGCTGGCGCAAGCCGCGACCGATCCCGACGCCGCGCCCGCGCTGCGCGCAGTGGCCGCCGCGGTGGCCGAGGGCCGGACGAGATGGACCGATCTCGCCGGAGTCGGCGGTGCGACAGACATGCCGGAGGTGCGCGACCTGTACGCCGCCGGCGCCGAGCACGTCCGGCAGATGCTGGACGAGGAGCGCGCCGGGCCCGCCACGGGGCCAGCGCCCACGGCGGTGGCGGACGAGGACGACTTCAGCACCGACTCGATCTACGATCCGTCCTGACCGCAGGGGAGTCAGGAGCTGTGGTCGCGGCCGCCGGACTGCTGTAACAGGCCGATGGAACTGAACCCTTACCGGAGTTTTCCACCGATTCGGCGGCGTCGACCGGGGGCGTATTCGTTCGAAGGCTGGGCTCGGTGGTTGGGTTAGCGTGCCCTCGGCGAGGGTGCGCCATCTGCCCGCTCGGTGAAGGTGTTGTGGGGTGCGGCCATCTGGAACATCAGCATGGTGTCCGCAGCGTATGGGTAGCGGGAATCCGTGTGGTTCCAGCCGAGTACGGGCGGTTGGTCGGCGGCGCGTTGTCCTATACGCGCCGGTGCTGTTCGAGCGCGTGCCCGATGCGTAACCGCCTCGCCTGGTCCTCGACCCAGTTGAGCAGGGTCTCGCCCGCCTCGCCGCCGAGCTCGCCCGCGAGGCGCTCCACGAACAGCACCGAGGGCGGGATGCCGTCCGGGCCCGCGTTGAACTCCGACAGGTACCGGAAGGCGTCCCAGGCGTCGCGCACCTCGTCGGGCCGGGGGAGGGGTACCGCGGGGCCAACGGCGTGGCTCATCAGCACGTCGAGCCTTGGCACGTCGCGGGTGGTGAGCCAGGAACGCAGGGAGTCCACGTCCCCGGGCGGGACGACGTCCATGACCTGGTCACCCACACTGGGCTTGGTGTAGGGGCGGAAGGTGGTGTCGTGGCCGAGGAGGCGCAGCCGTGCCGAGCCATGATAGTTCTTCACCGAGACGGTGATGGGGTGGTAGGACCCGGGGACCGTTCCTGGGTCATGCGCGATGACCTCGGTGAAGAAATGGTCGGAGGCGATGAGCGCGACCAGCCGGTCGGTCTGGCGTAACGCGGTCTTCGCCTCGGTCGCCTCCAGGATGCGGAAGGCGATGTTCACCGCGTGGCCGACCCAGCCATAGTCGTCGTGGCGGATGTCGCCGGAGTGCAGCGCGACCCGGAGCTTGAACTGGGCCATCTGCGCGCGGGTTGAGTTGTGGCGGCGCAGGGCGGCGACCAGCCGGTCGGGCAGGCGGTCGGCGATGACGCTCTTGGAGACGATTGGCGGGACGAGGATGAGTGCGCCGTCGCCGCGGTCCTCACTGTCGCAGGAGTCGAAGTTGATGTCCGACTCGGCGAAGGCCGTCTTGAGCACCTCGTACATCCCCTGACGAACGGCGAACTGATCAGTGTCCTGGCGACTGGAGTCGGTGAACCCCACTACGTCGACCACGACAATCGTCCGGTGCACTGCCGGCGTCAGATGGGCCACTGGGCATCCTTTCTCACGACACACCGGCGAACGACCGGCGCCGTCCTACGTATCGATTATGCGACGCCCAGGCACTGCGGACCCCCTCACCTGACAAGTCTCGCGTTGCTGGTCATGGTGCGCGCACCGTAATTGTCTACACCGGCAGTACGCCGCCGGGCCGTCGCCCAACCCGCACCACCGGCCCCGGTGATCGACGGGCGGCGAGCCGAGCTGACCCGCCAGCGGTGGGAGGAGATCCATGCCCTGTGGGACAAAGGAGTCGGCACGACCGGTTCACGGACTTTGTGCCAGAGCCAGAAAGAACTGGCCATTGACACACCTCGCCCTTCCGCGCTACCGGTGAAGCCAGCGGTTCGATGAGGGCGAGCGGCGTGACCTCTCGCAGATCTTGGACGCCTGCCCTGCCTGAACTCGTTCGTTAACGAGCTCCGGCAGGACTACCCAATAGTCCTTAACAGACTCACCTGCCCCGCATCCTGGGGAAATGGTGCAACAGGTCTCGGGTCATCGGACAATCGCTTGACCGCCGTTGCAATTGTGTCTAACCTGGAAGGTACGCGACAAGGATGTGCCGCACCTTGCTCGCATCTGGGAGACAATGCTCGCAATGCCCTTGGGTGGTTTTGACGCGCGAGGAGGACTCAGCTCGGTGCATTTGACCGCTCTTCGTCACCCGGTTGGTCTTCGCCAGTTTGGAATCAATGTCGGTGAGACTCGACGGAACTGTCGGTTACGACCGTCTCGGTCGTTGTGCTCTGGTTGTGCGATATTCCCCAGTTAGTTCGGGCTGTCTGTTCGTGTGCGGGGACCGGTCTGGTGAACAGCCGGAGCCAACGTCCTCGTCGCGTCGCTTAGATCGGTGCCGGTCGCAAGCAAAGTGATCACGGGGGTGTCCAGGCCATGATCGTAGTAGCTTCGGATCTTCTCTCCGCATACCTCGGGAGAACCGTGGATGATCAGTTCATCTACCACCGAGTCCGGGATCGCCTCGTTGGCCTTCTTCCGTTCATTGTTTCCCCAGGCCTCGAGCATCGGGCGCAGCACGTCGCCTCTGCCCAGCCATTCCTGGAAGATCGTGTATATCGGCACGGTCAGGTAGCTGGAGATCATTCGCCGACCTATCCTGCGGGCGACGTCGGCGTCGCGTGTCGGGCAGACGAAGACGCGCGAGACTAGCTCGATGTTTGGGCCGATCACCTCGCGTATCTTCGGTACGTCGGTGGCGGCCAGCCAATTGGTGATCACACCTTCGGCTTCCTGTGCGGCCAATCGAAGCATCCCGGGGCGTAGAGCTCCAAGCATTAGTTGAGGTGGCGAGGAAGGAGGACGTTCGAGTCGAAATTCCTGCACCGAGAAGGTTGTGTAGTGCTGATCCACCTTCTGTCCGGACAGTGCGGACCGCAAGAATCGTAGGGTATCCCTCGCGCGTTCGTATGGCCGATCGAAGTGGCTGGCATTCCACCGTTCCACGATCGTTGGAGAGGATACGCCAATGCCGAGTGTGGTGCGCCCGGGTGCGCATTCAGCCAGGGCCGCCGCGCTCATCGCGAGCAATGCCGGTCCGCGAGTGTAGATTGGCACGACTGCGGTGCCGAGTCGTAGCCGTGGCGCCCATTCTGAGGCGAGAATCAACGGAGAAAAGGCGTCTGTTCCGGCTGTTTCCGCAGACCATACGTCGGTAAATCCCAGATTTGCCAACTCGCTGATCAGTTGACGGTGTTCGCGCAACGGCTGCTCGTTCAACGGTAAGGTCAGTCCCAAGCGAAGCATATACACTCCCAGGTAAACCTCGTCGACGCGACGTTCTTAGTTTTACAGATGTCGCTCTAGCTGTCGAGGGTGGATCAAAAATCGGATACAGCATCGGTTCCCGGAGGAGGAACAGGTCTTGCGTGCGCACCATGAGACGGACGTAGATGGAGGGTTGGAATCTTCGGTCACCAGATTCTGGGATGAGACACGGTTGCGCGCGTTATCGATGGCAACGGTGCCGCCCGCCAGCAAGTCCGATCTTCCCGAGGTGATTCCAGACTGGGCGGGTGTGTCCGAAGTTCTGTGCGTCGGCTATGGCGAACGCTCCGGCGCTGTCATCACCAAGGGTAAGGCTGTCATGCGGGCGCGCACGACGCCCTCCGCCGGCGCGCTGTATCCCTTTGAGGTCATGGTCGCGCTCCGCAGCCGCGGTGGGTATGAGGTATATCACTACCAAGTCGTCGGGGCGTGTTTACGTCACCTGACGTCGGTGCCCGAAGGGGATGTCGCGAGTTTGATCTTCCCGGCGGAAACGAATTCGAGCCCTCCCGTGGCGATTGTCATCCTCGTTGGCAGAGCCGTCAGATCGATGCGAAAGTACGGCAGCCGCGGCTACCTCTATACGAACCTCGACATGGGCCACGCCGCGACCAATATCGCCATCGCGGCCGAGGAGGCGGGTTATGTCAGCGCGGTTCGACTGCGGTTCGATCGGCAACGTGCGGCGTGGCTGTTCGGACTGGAGCACGAGATCCTGGAACCCCATTCGCTGATCACGCTGAGCCATCCGGAGCGGCCACGGCCATCTGCGCAACGGATGACAAACCCCTTCGCGGTGCCGCTCTGGCGGCATGACGATGACAGCGCTCTCGAAGTCTCCGACCCGGACGACCGGGAGGCGTGGCGAGCAGTAGGTCCGGTCAGTGGCAGTGTTGACGAGGCCGGTGTGACGCCCAGACGGGGTAGGGTCCTGTCGGTCGATGCCGACGGTGACGACCGTCCGGATGGGGTGCGCTTGCGCCGCCCAAGGGCTGGAAGCTCGTTCACCTTCCATCGGGTGGCGCTGCGGCGTGAGTCTGCCAAGGGCTTTGTTCCGGAGCCGGTGGAGCGCGATGTCCTCGCGCACACACTGTCCGCTCTTACCGAGCCGACCCAGGTGGACTGCGCCGATGGTCCAGTGGTTGGCGTACGTCTACTTGTTCGTCAGGTCAACGGACTGGAACGCGGTGTCTGCGTCTATTCGCCAGCGCAGCATTCCCTGCGACCGGTACGTGCTGGTGGCTGCGCTGATGACGCGGTCGTCGCCGCCTGCATGAACCAGGAGGTGGTGAGGAGCGCCGCGGTGCTGGTCGCCCTGCACGCGCCCGTGCGTCCGTTGTTGAACCGATTCGGCAAGCAGGGCCTGGCCGAACTGCTCTTCCACGCGGCGTGTGCGGCGCAGCGGCTGTGCCTGGGAGCTGCCGAGCATGGCATTGGTATCACCTGCGTCGGTGGTTTCGACGCGGAACTGGTCGGGGACCTGACGGGATTGCGGGCACCGCAGGAGACGCTCTATGTCCTCGCCGCCGGAGTGCCCGACAGGTTCGCCGTGAAGTGGGACCGGGCGCCCATCGCCTACAGCCACGGGAGTCCGGTCACCGATCGGTCGGGCGACGTCTCCGCGCCGGAGCGGGCGGTGTACCCATGATGTTGCGCAACAGCCTCATCGCTGGACGTCTCACCGCCGAACATCGGGACATGGCCTCCCGCGCCGCTTCGTACTTCACGCCAGCGTGGTTGGAGAAATGGCGAATCCGCCCCGATGGACATATCCATCGGCACGCCTGGCGTGACATCGCCGCACATGGATTCATGGGTGTGTCACAGCCACGTGAGCATGGCGGGCATGGGCTCGGCCTGCTCGGCGCACTCGTACTGGCCGAGGCAGTCGCACAGACCGGGGACGGCGGAATCGCCCTGGGTATGCATGTGCAGAACGAGATCGCCTGCCAGTGGCTCGTCTCTTCCCGGAATCCAGCGCTACGCGAACGATTCCTGCCTCGGTTGCTCAACGGCGAAGTGGTCGCCTGTCAATGTGACACCGATCCGTCGCCGCGGGAACGTGCTACGGCCACGTCCGACGGCACAGATGTTCTTGTCACCGGGACGAAGAACTTCGTTGTCAACGGAGCCAACGCGGACCTGTGCTTCGTCAGCGTCGAGTTGGACGGGCAGCCAGCCATCGTGTTGATCGAGAAGCCCAGCCCTGGCGTGCGGGTGACCCACGTGTACGACAAACTCGGGACCCGGGGAATCGACTCCGCGACCGTCGAGTTCGATCGGGTCCGGGTGCCGGGTGACCATGTCCTGTCGCGGCGGGGACTCAGCCAGCTGATGAGCTGGAACCGTGTCATGGCCCAGATGCGTTTTCTCATCGCCGTCGACGCTTTCCTGCTCCACCGGATGCTGCTTGCCCACGTCGTCGAGTACACGACCGGGCGAGAGCTGGGGGGCCGGCCGCTGGTGGCGTGGCCGGTGAACCAGCACGCGCTGGCGCGGGCGCGGGCCGATCAGGAGTTGATGGAAGCCGGCATCGTCGATGGCTACCTCCGGCTGACCGAGGGCGGCAGCACCGTCCCGGAGATCGCCCAACTGAAGTGGTTCTGCGTGGAACGGGCGACACAACTCGCCACGTTGGGTACGGACCTGGAAGGTGGTCACGGCTACATGTGGGACAGCGTCTCGCTACGTGCGCACGCACAGATACGCGGGCTTCGGATGTCAGGTGGCAGCCAGACCACCATGCTCACCATCGCCAATCACAGTCTCGCCGCCAGGGCCGAGTTGGCAGTCGACGGTGGAAGTCACGATGTCTGACCGAGATGATCTCGTGGAGGTCTTCCAGCGTGCCTGCGCCGAACACGGCGCCGCCACCGCGATCGTCGACGGCGACGGGGAAGTCGACTACGCCGAGCTGAGGTCGAAGGTAGCGCAGCGTGCCCGGGCACTCGACTCCGTGCTCGGGCCCGACACGGTCCGAGTGGCCATCCAGGCCAGCAACAGCGTGGAATACCTGGTCACGTACTACGCGCTGATCGCATCGGGTCGGCTGCCGTTCCTTGTGGACGCGGAGTTCGGCGCGGTCGAACTCGAGGAGATCCGATCCACCTGTGGCGTGGCGGCCTTTCTCGTCGATGATCCGGACCACTTCCCGTTGCCGATGTCCGCGCGCGCCGTGCCTGGTAGCTCGCTGACGCTGGCCAGCACCACGCAACGTCAACCGGAACGAGTGCCCGAACCGCATCCCACCACGGTGACCTGTCGATTCACGTCCGGGTCGACAGGTGCTCCCAAATGTCTCGAGTTCTCCACACGAGCCATCCACAACGCCGCGCGCAACTGGATGACGGGAACCGGCCTTGGCCACGAGGACCGGGTCCTGTGCCTGGCCTCGTTCAGCAACGGTCTGGCTTTCAACACATCTGTCCTACCGGTGCTACTGGCCGGCGCGCAGCTACACATCTACCGTGGGCTACCGACCTCGCACGGAATAACGCGGGCGGTGCTGCGGTCGCGAGCGACCCGGTTGGTGGCTTTCCCCTTCGCCTACCGGGTGTTGGCCGACGCATCCCAGGCCGACGTGGCGGCGTTCGCGACAGTGCGCACCGCGATATCCGCCGCGGCGGCGCTCCCGGCGGAGGTCCGCGCGTCCTTCGAGAACCGATACCGGGTACGCATCGCGGACTACTACGGCATTGCCGAAGTAGGACCATGCACGTTCGAACCGGACCATCGGCGTCGTGCCGGCCTGGGCACCGCCCTGCCCGGCGTCACACTGCGCACTGTCGAACTTCCCACCGGTGAACACGAGATCCGGGTGCGTACCGAGTCGATGTCGACCGAATACCTCAACACACCAGACCCGCTGCGAGCCCGCGTCGATCACGATGGGTTCCTCCGCACCGGTGATCTTGGCCGCATCGAGGATGGCCGGCTGTTCATCACCGGCCGGGTCGGCGGTCCGATCAACCTGGCCGGTCGTAAGGTCGACCCCACCGAGATCGAACGGTTCGTGCGCACCCTCGACGGAATTCAGGACGCGGTGGTGTTCCTGGACACGGACACCCGAGCCGACCCTGTGGTGCATGTCGTGTTGACCGGCACCCGGTGCCCAGCACGTGGCGAGGTGCTCCAGGCCTGCCGGCGGAGCCTGGCAGGCTACAAGGTTCCCGGTCGCGTCTCGTATCTGCCGGCTATTCCACGCTCAACCACCGGAAAGGTCCGATTCAGCGAGCTCAGGCGGCTCGTCACGGAGCCAGGGAACCAGGACGGGAGCGAGTGACGTGCGCAACGATGCCGTGGATACGACTCTCCGCGAGCAGGTCGAGCACCTGGTGGAAGTGGCCACCGGCAGGGTGGTGACCGTGGCGGATCTGCGGGCCGCCGCGGGCGCCCTCGACGAAGCGGGAGTCAACTCGATCGGCTACATCAACCTGTTGGAAGCGCTGGATCGACGTTACGGAGTGGTCGTCGATCCGGAAGAGGCTGCCCAACACCTGCTCACGGTGGATTCCATCGTACGGTTCGTCCGCGAGCACCAGGAGCGGCCGTCGTGAACGCCCCGGCGGAATCCTCTGGCCAGGTGCGGGATTCCCGTTCGTACCTGGAGAACGCACTGGCCGCCGAGCGGCGGTGCGGTGTGCTGCCGCTGCTCGATCTGTTCGATGCCGATCCTGATGGACTCGTGGTCAGCGTGCGCGATGGGCGGTTGATCGCCGGGTTGGGACTGTTCACGCCAAACGCCCTGCTCGACTGGACCGATCCGACCGTCCGCGCCCGGCGCGAGGGGGACCATGTCGTGCTGGACGGCCGGTTCCGCATCGTTGACGAACGGGCCGATGTCTCGCTCGTGCTCGTCGCACTGGAAGGGCGGCTCCACCTCGCGCTGCTGCCACATCGGTACGGCGGCGTCCGGGTGAGCGGAATCTGGGGCGAAGTGGCCGACGCTTCGCTGCGGACCGACTCATTGTCCCAGCCAGTATCGTGGGCGGCGGGTGGTCCACTGGCGAGGGTATTCGAGAATTACGCGTGGGAGTTTGTTGGCGAGGCCACCGCATGGAGCGCCACGGTTATCGCGGATCTGCGGCGAGCGCTCACAGCCGTGCCATCGGAGGAGCCGTTCAGCACCTCCCAGTACCTTGCCCACGAACTCACCAGGCTCGAGATCGAGGTCCTGCACGCGGGAACGGCGGCGCGTCTTGGCGACGCGTTCCAAGCGGAACCCGCCGGTGGCGAAGCGGTGGTCGCGGTCCTGCTGAGCGCAACGGACCTGGTCCGGCGCACAGTCGTGGTAGCCGAGGATCTGACCACTGAGCTTGGCCTTCGGGCGAGCCCGGTCACCGATGGTCGTTGGCCGGGCTCCGCTGTCGGCTTGTTCTTCGGTGGCCGGCGCATGGTGGAGCGGGAACTCGCCCGTCGGATGGGACTGCCGTCGGGGGTGCCTGGCCGATGATCGTGCCGGTGGTCGTCTGCGGACGTAGCGGACGCATGGCGAGGTTGATCGCCGAGGCCGTCCACGCCGATCCCCAGCTGGAACTCACCGCCCGGGCTTCGACCCGACCTCAGGGGGTGCGGCTGGCGGAGGTCGCGCCGAACCGGCCCGCGGTGGTCGATTTCACCGCGGCCGAGGCGACGGTCGCGCTGCTCAAACAGGCCCTGACCGTGCCGTGCGCACTGGTCGTCGGTACGAGCGGCCTCGGACCCGACTCTCGCGAACTGCTCGACGAGGTTGGCCGCCATCGACCTGTGGTGATAGCGGCCAACTTCAGTCTGGCGTTGGCGGCGATGGCACGCTTCGTTCGCGACCTCTCGGACCATGCCGGCACGGGCTGGGCCGCGGGTGTCCTCGACATACATTTCGCCGGCAAGCGGGACCGTCCAAGCGGGACGTCGAGGTTTCTTGCCGGGCAGTGGCAAGGAGCAGACCGGGCGGCAACCGAGATCGCGTCGTTCCGGATGGGTGACGGTGTCGGTGAACATCGTCTGCTCGCCGCTGGTCCGGGCGAGCAGGTCGAGGTCACGCATCGCGTTGTCGACCGCCGCGCCTACCTGCCCGGAATCCTGCGCTCGATCCGGTTCGCGGCTCAGGCGTCGCCAGGGATCTACACCTTGGAAGACACGGTTACGCCAGGTTGGAGGGATCAGTGACACCGACGACGAAAGCGTCCGTTACCAGCCTCAGAACACTGATCGAGCAGCACGCATCGGCTCGTCCGGAAGCGACCGCGCTGTGCGCGCCGGATCGTGATCCACTGACCTGCCGGGCGTTGGCCGACCGTGTCGCACACGTTGGACGCAAGCTCAATAACCTCGGCATCGGACGGGGACACCGGGTCGCGATCGTACTTCCCAACGGTCCCGACCTTGCGGTCGCTTTTCTCGCCGTGGCCACCTATGCCGCCGCGGCTCCGCTCAACCCGGCTTATCGGGAGCCGGAGTTCGAGTTCTTCCTCGCCGACATGAAGGCCGACGCGTTGCTGGTGGCGGGTGGTAGTGATTCGCCGGCGACGGCGGTCGCGCGGCGACTCGGCATTCGAGTCGTGACACTGGAACCAGACCGCACGGCCGCCGCGGGGACGTTCCAGCTCACCGGCGACGCGGTCCGGCTGTCCGCCGACAGGACCGGTCCCGCGGACGCGGACGCGACGGCACTGCTCCTCCACACGTCCGGCACGACCGCACGACCCAAGCTGGTGCCGCTCACGCACGCCAACCTGTGTGTGGCGGCCGACAACACCCGCCGGGCCTTCGCGATCGGCGATTCGGATCTGTGTCTGAACATGATGCCGCTCCACCACGCGCATGGCCTGACCAGCACGCTGCTCGCGAGCTTGATCGGTGGTGGCGGGATCATCTGCACGCCAGGGTTCTCCGACACCGGGTTCTTTGCCTGGCTGGAGGCATACCGGCCGACCTGGTACACGGCCGTGCCCGCCATGCACCAGGCCCTGCTGACCGTGGCCCACCGACACACCGAAGTCATCGCGTCGCACCGACTACGTTTCATCCGTTCGGCATCCGCGCCGATGCCCGGTCCAGCACTCGCCAAGCTTGAACAGACGTTCCGCGCCCCGGTGATCGAGGCGTACGGAATGACCGAGGCGGGTTCGCTGATCACGAGCAACCCACTGCCACCTCGGGTCCGCAAACCCGGATCCGTTGGCCTGCCGGTGGGCCAACCGGTGGCGATCCTGGATGAGACAGGGCGCAGACTGGCCGCGGGCGAGTCGGGCGAGATCGCCATTCGCGGCGCGAACGTGATGACGGGCTACGACAACGACCCCCACGCCAACCAGCGGTCCTTCACCGACGGATGGTTTCGCACGGGTGATGAGGGCCGCCTGGACGAGGACGGCTACCTCCACATCGTCGGCCGAACCAGGGAGATGATCAACCGGGGCGGGTCGAAGGTCTCTCCCGCACAGATCGATGAGGTGCTCGGCGAACACCCTGCCGTCGACACAGCGGTTGCTTTCGGGTTGCCACATCCGACTCTCGGTGAGGATGTCGCCGTCGCGATCGTCCCGCGTCCGGGCGGTTCCGTGGACGAGCGGGAGCTACGCGCGTTCGCCGCGGAGCGGCTGGCCGACTTCAAGGTGCCCAGCCGGGTGTTCGTCGTCTCCGACGTGCCTCGAACGCCCGCCGGCAAAGTGCGACGGCTGAAGCTGGCCGAACAGTTCGCCACGTCGATGACCAGCGGCGTGCCGCGGCTGCCCGAGGAGCCGATGCGGCGCCGGCTGGCCGAGATCTGGTCCCGCGTCCTGGAGCGCGAACAGGTCGGCCTCGACGACAACTTCTTCGATCTCGGCGGCAATTCGTTGCTGCTGACCCGTGTCTGCGAGCTCCTGCGCGACGAACTCGCGGTGGATGTTCCGGTCCCGGTGTTGACCATGTACCCCACGGTCGGCTCCCTCGCCGAATACCTGTCCGGCGGCACCGTGCCGGCGGGTACGGAGCAGGACACCGATCGATTCGTCATGGCGAGACAACGCCTGCTGCGTCAACGCGGCCATCACCCGCGAGCGGAGGCGTGATGTCCACCACGGGCTTGGAGATCGCTGTCGTCGGACTGTCCTGTCGGCTTCCCGGCGCTCCGGACGCACTGCGGTACTGGCGGAATCTGTGCGATGGCACGGAGTCCATCACAGTCTTCGCGCGCGATCGGCTGGCTGCGGCAGGTGTGCCGGACGCGCTGCTCGACAATCCCGGATACGTGCCCGCACATGGCGTGCTGGCCGGCTTCGACCAGTTCGACGCCGAGTTCTTCGGGGTGTCTCCTCGGGAGGCCGCACTCATGGACCCACAGCACCGGGTGCTGTTGGAGTGCGCATGGGAGGCACTGGAAGACGCCGGCTTTGACCGGACCGCCGTCCCCGGACAGGTCGGTGTCTTCGCGGGCTCGTACTACAACTCCTATCTCGAGAACCTCACCGGCCACGTCGACCGCGACGACCCGGGTGCGGCTTTCGCGCTCAACATCGCGAACGAAAAGGACTATCTGGCCGCGCGGATCGCCTACAAGCTCGATCTCCACGGTGCGGCGGTCACGGTGCAGACGGCGTGCTCCACCTCGCTGGTCGCCGTGCATCTGGCATGTCAGGCGCTGTTGAGCGGTTCGTGCGACATGGCGCTGGCCGGCGGCGTCACCGTCCGTGCCAAGCAGGTCGGCTACCTGTTCGAGCCGGGAGGGATATTCTCTCCCGACGGGCACTGCCGACCTTTCGACGCGGCGGCCAAGGGCACGGTGCCGGCCAATGGCGTCGGTGTGGTCGCGCTGCGCCGCCTCGAGGACGCGGTCGCGGACGGCGATCCCATCCGTGCCGTCATCAAGGGCTCGGCGATCGGCAACGACGGCGCTGAGCGCGTCGGTTTCACCGCTCCCGGCGCAACGGGACAGAGCAGGATCATCCGGGCTGCGCTGGACATGGCGGAGGTCGATCCGGCGACCGTCACCTATGTGGAGGCTCATGGCAGCGGCACGCCGGTGGGTGACCCGATCGAGGTGCTCGCGCTCACGCGGGCCTACCGCGGTGTCGCGCCTGGCCGCTGTGCGATCGGCTCGGTGAAAGGCAACATCGGCCACACCCATGCCGCCGCGGGAGTCGCCGGCCTGATCAAGGTTGTGCTCGCGCTCCAGCACCGGCTGCTGCCGGCCAGCTTGCACTACGACACCGCCAACTCGGACATCGACTTCCACGCCACGCCGTTCTCCGTCAACACCGGCCTGACACGGTGGTGCACCGACGGCTCGCCGCTGCGCGCCGGGGTCAGCTCATTCGGTATGGGAGGAACCGGCGCCCACGTGATCGTCGAGGAAGCGCCAGCCAGGGACGGCGGCTCGCCGGGTCGGGGTCACCAGGTGCTGCCGGTGTCGGCTCGCTCGGAGACCGCGGTGGAGGCGGCGGTCGGCAAGCTGGCCACCTGTCTGACCGCCCGGCCTGACCTGCCGGTCGGGAGCGTCGCACGCACTCTGCAGAGTGGTCGTCGGCAGTTCGCGCACCGACGCTTCGTGGTCGCCGACACCAGCGCTTCGGCGGCACAGGCGCTGCGCGAGCGCAACCGCCACCGGTTGCGGACCGGGCACGCGAGTGGTCCACCACCGCGGGTGGCGTTCATGTTTCCCGGGCTCGGGGAACAGCGGGTTGGCATGGGCCGCGAACTGTATGCCAACGATCCGGTGTTCCGCACCGAGATCGACCGGTGTGCTGACGGGCTGCGACCCTACCTGGACGTGGATCTGCCGACGATGCTCTATCCGCCTGAGGACACGTCCGGCGGATTCGGTGAACACGCCAACGGACGTCAGAAGGTGGCCGGCGGCCTCGGGGAACGCGCCGACCTGGATCGCACTCGCTACGCACAACCTGCCATGTTCACGATCGAATACGCGCTTGCTCGACTGTGGCAGTCCTGGGGCGTGCGTCCCGACGCCATGCTCGGTTACAGCATCGGGGAGTACGTGGCCGCCTGTCTCTCGGGCGTGTTCACGCTCGAGGACGCGTTGCGGCTGGTCGTCCGCCGCGGCGAACTCATCGATCGGCTTCCCGCGGGCGCGATGCTGGCCGTACCGCGTGCGGAGTCGTACGTACAGGAACTACTCGGCGACGGACTCTCCATCACCGCGGTCAACGGCCCTGACATGTCCGTGGTCGGTGGCGAGGTCGAGCGCATCGCGGACCTGGAGCGGCGGCTCGCCGACCGGCACATCGCCACTCGGCGGATCCGCACGACACACGCCTTCCACTCACACATGATGGATTCGATCACGGCCGAGTTCGCGGAACTGGTCGCGTCGACCACTCGCAACCCGCCGCATAGTCCCTATGTCTCCACCGTGACGGGTGACTGGATCACCGCCGGCCAGGCACAGGACCCGAACTTCTGGGCAACGCACCTCAGGCGGCCGGTGCGCTTTGGTGATGCGGTGTCGCGGCTGCGGCAGGAACCAGGTCGTCTTCTCCTGGAGGTCGGGCCGGGCCGCGCGCTGAGCGGGCTCGTCAGCCGCGCGGGAGGACGTCGAGCGGCTGACGTCCATTCGTCGCTGCCGGGGGAGTACAACCGTTACAGCGAAGAAGAGTTCCTGGTTACCACCGCCGGCAAACTCTGGGCCGCGGGGGTCGACCTGGAATGGTCCACCGTGCGTGGGGGAAAGGCCGCCAAGATCTCGCTACCGACCTACCCGTTCGAGCGGCGGCGCCACTGGCTACAACCGGCCACGAACCCAGCCGAACGCGATGTTCCACCCGCACGGAGGGCCGACATCGCCGACCGGTTCCACGTTCCGGTGTGGGAGCCGTTGGCACCGCATACGGCCCCGATGTTTCGCCACGTCCCCGAGCTGTCCTGGCTCGTGTTCCTCGACGAGCGGGGAGTGGGCGTCGGCATCGTGCGGCGCCTCCGCGAGGCCGGCCACCACGTGACGACGGTCCGTGCCGGTCTGGACTGGCGTCGAGACTCCGAGCGTTCGTTCGAGATGGCACCCGGCAACGATGAGCACTACCGCCGGCTCATGGCGGAGGCCGGCCTGCCGGACAGGATCGTCCATCTGTGGAACATCGGGACTCCTGCGGCACTCGAGCAGATGTTGGAGCGCGGGTTCGCCAGCCTTCTTCGGCTCAACCAGGTAGTCGCCAGCCTGCCGCTTGACCTTGCCATCGTGACGAACGAGGCATACGCCGTGCTCGGCACCGAGGACGGCGCACCCGAGCAGACCACCAGCGCGGGCGCCTGCCTGGTCCTTCCGCTGGAACAGCCGGAGACGAGTTGCCGCGTCGTCGACATCTCGGTGGCGCACATGGACTCCGACCAGCTGTTGGCCGAACTGCTCCGGCCGTCGGGCCACCCGTTCACCGCGCTACGCGGCCGGCGGCGCTGGTTCCGGACCTACCGTCCGGTTCGCTTGGACACGCGAACGGAACCGCGGATGGGTGGAACCTATCTGATAACCGGCGGCTTCGGCGGCATCGGCCTGACATTGGCCAAACACCTGGCGCGGGAGGCCAAGGCCAGGCTGGTCCTGGTCAGCCGAGCCGAACTGCCGCCACGGGACACCTGGGACCATGAACCACCCACCGGACCGCACGCGGGACGCGTTCGTGCGGTGCGCGAGCTCGAGGAACTCGGTGCTGAGGTGATGGCTGTCTCGGCAGATGTGACCGATCTCGGGCGGATGACCGAGATCGCCGACGACACGGTGGCGCGGTTCGGCGCCGTCCACGGCATCGTGCACGCGGCCGGCGTCGCGGCGGACGGCCTGGCCCAGCTCAAGGATGTGGCCAGCGCGCTGCGGGTGCTGGCGCCGAAGGTGCGCGGTGGGCTCGTCATGGACACCCTTGCCCGGCGTCTCCGGCCGCAGTTCACCATGTACTGCTCGTCCACGTTGGCAATCACCGGCGGCGTCGGCCAGATCGACTACGTTGCCGCCAACGCGTTCCTGGATGCGTTGGCAGCACGAAACGATGTCAGCGGAGGGCCAAGGACCATCTCGGTCAACTGGGACGCCTGGCAGGAGGTTGGCATGGCCGCGCGGACGGTGGACGGTGTGCCGCCAGCCCGAGTCGACCATCCACTGCTGGCTGAGTGCCTCGTCGACGGCGAGACGGCGGTGTACTCGGTGTCGTTGGCGGCTCACGGCTGGTTGGTCGACGAACATCGCATCGCCGGCAGAGCTGTCCTGCCCGGCACCGGTCACCTCGAGTTGGTTCGCGCTGCCTATGAGCACCACAGCGGAGGTCGCGGCGTCGGGCTCGAGTTGCGTGACGTCACCTTTCTTTCGCCACTGGTCATGGCCGATGACCAACGTCGTGAGCTGCGGGTCATCCTGGAAGGCGACCAGTTCTCGGTCGTGAGCAGGTACCACGGTGACACCGACGAGTGGCTGGTACATGTCACCGGCGAGATCGGCCCGACGGAGGCCACGCCAGAACCCTACGACCTCACCGCACTGGTGAGCGAGCATGGGATGCAGGACACCGACGCAGTCGTGCACGCCGGGCCGATGAGCTTCGGCCCTCGTTTCGACTGCGTACGGAAGGTGCGTGTCGGTACGGCCGGTGCCGTCGCGGAACTGGAGCTCCCTGCCCAGTTCGCCGCCGAACTGGAGCACCTCCGGCTGCACCCCTCGTTGATGGATAACGCCATGGGCTTCTACGGCATCCAGTTCGCGCGCGAGTTCCGTGTTCCCGTTTCCTATGGGCGCCTTGTCCTCCTGGCGCCGTTGCCCCGGCGGATCGTCAGTCATCACCGCTTCCGGGAACCTGACCAGCAGGGCAAGGAAATATTCTCATCGGATGTCGTGGTCACCGACGAGCGGGGAATGATGGTGGCCAGCGTCGAGAATTTCGTGCTCAAACGAGCCACCGATGTGGACAGTCAGCTCGCCGCGCTGTGTGCGGGAACGCTGACCGGAACCGTCACCCGCCGACTGCCCCGCCAGGGTCGTCAGGACCGGCCGTCGCCGCTGAGGGAGCACATCGCGGAGGGAATTCGCCCCGACGAAGGAGTTGACGCGTTCACCCGGGTCATCGCCTCGAACATCGGTCCCAACGTGGCCGTCGCGACGAAGGACCTTGGCGCCGTGGCGGCCGAGGTCGTGTCGCACAGTCAGGCGATGTTGGCGGTACCCGGAGCGCCGGTCCGTGCGGAGCCAGGACCTGACGGCCTGTCCACCGACGAGGCGTCAGCGGACGACCTGGAGCGCGCCCTGGTACGGCAATGGGCTGACCTGCTGGGCCTCGACAGCCTCGGGGTCGAGGACGACTTGTTCGAACTCGGTGCACATTCCCTGCTCGGGCTCCAGTTCGTCGGCCGGATCCGGCGGAGCCTGGGTGTCGACTTGCCGTTGGCCATGCTGTTCGAGGCAAGTACGGTCCGCGAGCTCGCGGCGGTACTGCGCCCGCAGCTCCAACGGTGACGGCGCTGGACGTGCACGAGGAGGTGACCGGAACCGTGTCAAGGAGAATGACGATGGCAGAAGACTACAAACCCGTGATCCGCGCTTTCCTCGCGGAGACCTTTCCTGATGAGCAGATCGACGATGACGATGACCTCCGTGCTGCTGGTCTGGTTGACTCGCTGTTGATTGTGCAGCTCGCGTCGTTGATCGAGCGTGCGACGGGCGTGCAACCGGCCGATGAGGACTTGGAGATCGAGCAGCTGAGTGTCAGCGTCATAGCCGCGTTGATGCGACAGATCGGCGGCGCCGGTCGAGTCCTGGATGGCCGGCGTTGAGTGGCGACTGGCTGGTCTGCCAGCGGCCGAATCCAGATGCCCGGTTGCGTCTGCTGTGTTTCCACTATGCTGGCGGGGGCGCTTCAACCTTCGCCGGTTGGGCCGGCCACCTGCCCGACGAGGTGGAGGTATGTGCGGTGCGGCTGCCGGGGCGGGAGGCGCGGTTGCTTCAGCGGCCATACCAGCAGATCGGCGACCTCGTGCCGGACCTGGCCGAAGTGACCGTCGACTACTGCCAAAAGCCCTTTGTCCTGTTCGGACACAGTATGGGCGCACTCGTCGCGTTCGAGCTCGCGCGGTGGATGAGGACCAACGGGCAGCGTGCCCCTGAGCATCTGCTGGTGTCCGCGCGTCGTGCCCCGCATCTGGTGCTCGAGAGGCCTCTTGTCCATACCCTGCCTGATGATGACCTCATAGAGTGGCTGAGGCAGTTCGGTGGCGTACCCGACCACCTGCTCGCCAACCGCGCCGCCATGCGCATCGCCATGACCGGGTTACGCGCCGATATCCAACTCAACGATACCTATGAATATCATCCATCGACGACGCTGGACTGCCCGGTCACCGTGTTCGGTGGGCTGCACGACTCGCATGTCGAACGTGCGGAGCTCGAAGCCTGGGCGGAGCTCACCAGTGGCGGCTTCCAGTTGCACATGATGCCCGGTAACCATTTCTTCATCAACTCCGGTCGAGTCGAGCTGCTCGAGCACATCACCAGAGCCGTCCGGCGATACGCCAAGCAATGAGAACAGTCCGGTGTCGTAGCACTCAGGAGCACCCTTGCTCAAGGAGGTCTGGTGGGATTACAGCGCATAGACAACATTGGCGTTGCCGTTCGGGACGTCGCCAAGATCGCTACCTTCTTCCAGGACACGTTGGAGTTGTCCGTCGACGTTGACCTCGGGGGAGAGCCTCCGTCCGCGCAAGTCAACATCGGTGCCCAGTATCTGTACGTCTTTCAGACCACATCCTCCATTCCCAGGTCGAACCGTGGATCTGACCTCGTCGCGAACCCATGCGGCCTGGACCACATCAGTTTCGCCGTCGACGATGTCGACGAGACCTATGCGGTGCTCCGCGACCGGGGAGTCGAGTTCGATGGTGAGCCGACGACCATGGCGGCATGGGGACTGCGTCTGGTCGCGTTCCGTGATCCAGAAGGAAATGGCTACTACCTCGTACAGCGGGTTCCGGGGAGCTGATGTGGCCTCGCTGGCGCTCCCGTCCTGCTCTGGTTGGTGCGCATCCTCTTGCCGCGACGCTGGGCCTGATGCTCACATCCGCGGTGGCCTTGGGGATGGCGCGATTCGCCTATGCATTGGTGCTGCCGACGATGCGGTCGGACTTGTCCTGGTCATTCGCCACGGCCGGGGCGTTGAACACGGCGAACGCGTTCGGCTATCTGGCCGGCACGCTCCTGGCCGGAGCCGCCGCGCGGTGGTGGGGTGAACGACGGACGTTCCTGTACACCTTGGCGGTGACCGGACTGGCACTCCTGTGTTCCGCGATCAGCGGCAATGTCGTTGTGCTGCTGTGCTTTCGGTTACTGGCGGGCGCCAGTGGTGCGGTGTGTTTCGTGCTGGGTGCCGCACTGGTCGCGCAGGCGGGACGGGACTTGTCCCCGCGACGGGCCACCCTGCTGTTCGTCGTGTACTTCTCGGGCGGCGGCGTGGGCATCGTGTTGTCCGGGCTCGCGGTTCCCGCCGTGCTCGCCGCGGGAGGCTGGCGTTGGGCGTGGATAGCGTTGGGCGTGTTGTCGTTGCTGGCTCTGGCCGGTGCGGCACCGGCAGCGGCCGCGGTCCCGGAAACGCCGAGGAGCGAGCACAGCAAGGCGCGTCAACGTCCTCGTCTGGGACCGTTGTCGGCACTGTTGCTGTCCTACGGACTGTTCGGCGCCGGCTACATCGTGTACATGACGTTCGTCGTCGCCGCACTCGCGGCCGCCGGCGCCGGCAGCACGGATGTCACGGTGTTCTGGATCGTACTCGGGATCGCGGCGGTGGCCGGGGGCTTCGTGTGGGGGCGGATGCTCGGCGCCTTGCCGGCCGGCCTGGCGATCGCCGTTGTCGAAGCTCCGCTTGTCGTTGGCGCGATCCTGCCGGTGTTCGACTCGGGCCCGGTCGCGGCGGCGGTGTCGGCCGTGCTGTTCGGCGGCACGTTCCTCACGGTCGTGACCGCGACCACCGCCGCCGTTCGCCGTGCGTTGCCACCCGAGCAATGGACCGACGGGATCGTGATAATCGCCAGTTCGTTCGCCTTGGGGCAGTGCGTCGGCCCGTTGCTGGCCGGCGCGCTGTCCGACAGCCCCGGCGGCGTGCGGGTCGGCCTGGTCGTCGGCGCCGGCCTGGTGATCGGCTCCGCCGTGACCGTACTGCTGCACGACCGTCTGATCGTTCGTGCCGGTATCGAGCACAGACGTTGACCAGTCTGGTGACGCGTTCAGCCCGCCTGGGCGACCGGGATGGTGTCGAGGACTTCGGCCACGATCGCGTGCGCCTCGGGTTCGAGGGTGGTGCCGAGGGTATGGAACAGTTCTTGCGCGGGTTCAGCTGGCCAGTCGGCGGGCAGGTGCTGGCGGGGTAATCGTGGGTCGTCGCGGATGGTGTGCAGCCAGTCCGACTCCAACAGCAGGTGGCGGGCCAGGCTGTCAGGCGTATCCGCGCGCGCCGGGTCGCTCCAGCGGGCGAGGAACGCGTGGTAGCGGTCGCCGAGTTGGTCGAGGTCCCAGGCGTCGTGGACGATGTCGGTGATCTCGGTGGGCGGCAGCGTGCGCGCCTGGAACACCTTCACGTGGGCGTCGACGTCGAGGCCGTCGAGTAGCGGCGCGACGTCGACGGTGGACGGAGTGATCCACAGCCCGCTCTGCAGGCTGCCGAACCCGGCCCACAGCAGTCGGGAGCGCAGTGCGTGCCGTTGGCGTCCCCAGGATTCGGGCATCGAGAACCCCAGGAGGGTCCACGTGCCGTCCCACTCCCGGTTGACGGCGCCCTGGATGCGGGTCCTGCCGTCGTGGAGGATCGTGCGTGACCGTTCGGTGAGTCCCACGTAGACGTTGCGGCCGCGGCGGGTCCGGTGGAGCAGTCCGCTGCGTGCCATCCGGCTCAGTGTCATGCGGGTCGCCTGCTCGGAGACGCCGACTCTGCGCAGGACGTCGAGCACGCTGGCGGTGGCGACCTGGATCCCGCGGTCGAGAACGTGCCCGCCGAAGAACGTGAGCAGCAGTGCCTGCGGTCGGGGCGTCTCATCCGCGTCGGTGATCCACTCCTGAGAGGTCACCGGGTCGGCCAAGTCGGTCACGGGGTGATGATAAGCGCAGCCAGCGGTCCTGAGGCCGCCTGATACATCCGTCCTGGCGCCCGGACGGATGGACATCGATGGTGACGAGGAGACCACCCTGTACAGTGTCGATGTGACACAACAGGTCTTCCTGTCGCAGCCGATCCGCGATGTCGAAGTCCGGTACGTCCGGCAGTCCGCCTGCGGCGCGTTCGCGATCGCGACCGTCGACTTCGAGCCGAAAGCCTACGGCTTCGAGCTGGCCATCCCGAGCGACGTGCGCCTCGAGTTCTACGAACACGACTGGGACTACCAGTCCGTGTTCAGTTACGTCGAAGCGCTGGCGCAGGGCATCACCGAGGAGTTGGGCACGCGGCCGGACCTCGACGTGCGCGTCAAGGTGATCCTGCGACGGATGGTGCTCCACCCGGTCGACTCCAACGAGATGTCCTTCCGTCACGTTGGCCGGCTCGCGGCCCGGACGGCACTCGAGCGGTTCACCGCGACCACACCCAACGCGACCACGCCGAGTCCCGCACCCAGCCACCCGACGACCGGGCACCGGACTGGGTGATCTCCCAGAAGATCGTCGCCGTCCAAGCTATCCGCGCGGCCCGACCGACCGTCGACAGAGAGCCCCGCACGTATGTGCTGGCAGGCCTCCTGCAAGCGACGAGTGCGGTCGTCGGATGGACGCTCACTGGGTCCACGGGTGAGAAGCAGCTGGTGCTGGTCCCAGCGGTGGTCGGCAACGCCCAGGCCGCGAAGACAGCAATGGACTCCCAGTCGAAGACCGTGCCCTCACGTGTGGCGTCCACGTTCGCGGCAGTCCAGGACCGCGTGGGCAACGTGGCGGTGGCAGGAGCTGCTTTGGTGTCGAAGATCGCCGCGCCACTCGTAGTAGCCCGAGGTCGACACGCCCAGCCAGGCACACATCTTGCTGATCGGGAAGTTGTCCTTCTCGCCGTCGGTAAACGCGAATTTCGCGCTTACCGATACTCCTGGGCGAAGAAGGCCCCGAGTTCAATCGGTCCAAGATCTCACACTGCGGCTGTCGTTATCAGTCCGTTCAGTCGCGGATGGCGTTCCATGTTCCATCCTTTTCGAGGGCGGGAGCGGGTCAGTTGGTGGCTTCTGTCCGCTTGTCCTCCGGCGGCGATTCGGTCGAGGCCACCGCCGGAGGTAGTTCCCGTAGTGCGCGTATCGGCGAGGCGAAGACCGGCAGCCAGGACAGCGCGAGCCCGAAGGCGGCTACCCACAGCGCGGTGCGCGGCGTCGCGAGTTCCCCGATCAGCCCACCCAGCAGAGCGCCGATCGGGAGGGTGCCCCACACGAGGAACCGCATCGTCGCGTTCATCCGTCCGAGCAGTCGCTCCGGGGTGACCCGTTGCCGCAGGCTGACCTGGGTGATGTTGTACCAGGCGATGGCGATCCCGGACAGTCCCAGTGACAGGGCGCCCGACCACAGCTGCCACCCCGGCTCCACCAGCGGCACCAGGAACGCGAACGGTGCGGCGGCGACCATGGGGATCCAGATCGACCGTCCTGGGCCCAGCCGGGCGGCGATCCGGCCGGCCGTCATCGCGCCAAGCAGTCCGCCGATGCCCAGGAAGGACATCACCAGTCCGATCATGCCCGCCGGCAGGTCGAGCTGTCCGGCCAGCAGCACGATCAGCATCGGGTTGCGCACGTTGGCGAAGAGGTTGAACGTGGCCGTCGCGACCGCGATCGGCCGCAGGAGCGGGTGCCCGAACACGTATCGGACACCCTCGACGACCTCCCGGCCCAGGTGGCGACTGGGTGCGTGCTCGGGCTTTGGCTCCCGCCGGCGTATGGCCAGTACGCACCACGCCGAGAACAGGTAGCTCAGTGCGTCGACGACGATCGCCACGGGGGCGGTCAGGAACTGGATCAGGTAACCGGCCAGGGCTGGGCCGCCTGCCCGTGCCGTCGAGTCCACGGCCGTGACCCTGGAATTGCCCTCCACCAACCGGTCGCGGCCAACCAGGTGCGGCAGGTAGCTCTGGTGGGCCACATCGAAGAACACGGTCAGCGCACCGGTCAGCAGCGCGACCAGGTACAGCTGGACCAGGCCGAGCACGTCAAGCCACCAGGCCACCGGGATCGACGCGAGCAGGACGAACCGGCCAAGGTCGGCGACGATCAGCACCTGCCGTCGCCGGGCGCGGTCCACCCAGGCGCCGACCGGCAGTCCGATCAGGAGAAATGCCGCCATCTGAGCCGAGGTCAGCAGCCCCACCTGCAGTGGCGTCGCCTGGAGTGCCACGGCCGCGATGAGCGGCAGCGCGAGCATCGTGACCTGGGCACCGATCTTGCTGGCCGTGTCGGCGCTGAACAGCAGCCGGAAGTCTCGGTCGGCGAACAGGCTTGTCCTCGCGCTCATGCGTAAAGCCTTGGCGCATTCCGGGAACGTTGTCAACCACGGAACCCTTTTTGTTTCAAATGCTGAGCTCGTTCGCCCGACATTGGCGAAAAACCTACCGTGAGATTCGTTGACCCGGGGTTGGATAATTTGCGGGTCGGGCACACTATCACCCCGGGCGACTCTTTATTGTCGGGTGAATACCCGACATTGACATCGCCGTGTAATCCTCGGTTCACTGTGGTCAGCGCAATGCCACCGAAGTGGCAGCGAACCCCCGAATCCCGCTGAATCGGAGGAATAAAGACATGGGCGACGACAGTCGGGTCTTTGTGGTCGTACTCAACGATGAGGAGCAGTACTCGATCTGGCCCGCCGATCGAGATCTGCCTTCCGGCTGGCGCGGCGACGGCGTCAGCGGGTCCCAGGCGGAATGCCTCGCCCATGTCGCCGAGGTCTGGACGGACATGCGACCACTGAGCCTGCGCCAGGCGTAGTGCGATCCGGATTTCCGAACCACTCTCACATTAAGGAAACCTGCGGGATGGTGCTCGAGGAATTCTTCGCTCGGGTTGCTGAGGCACCGGAGTCGGTCGCGGTGCAGGACGGCGACCTGCGGCTGACCTACCGCGGTCTGGCCGCACACGCGTCCGGTCTCGCGACCAGGCTCACCGAACGTGGCGTGCGCCAGGACAGCGTCGTGGCCGTCTACGCCAACCGGTCGGCGGAGTTGGTGGTCGGCGAACTGGCCGCCCTGCTGGCGGGCGCGGCCTACCTGCCGCTGGACCCGGCCCAGCCGGCCGCGCGCATCCGGCAACTGCTGGCGCTCTCCGGCGCCGACGCGGTCCTCAGCACCGAGCCGCTGGTGTCCGCCGGCGCACCGCTGGGCGAGGACGTCCTGGAGGTGGATCTGACCGGGGAACCACCGGACACGACGATCCTGACACCGCCCCGGCCGCACGGCGCCGCACTGGCCTACGTGATCTACACGTCGGGTTCCACCGGCCTGCCCAAGGGCGTCGCGGTGAGCCACGCGAGTCTGGCCAACCTGATGCACTGGCACAACAGGACCTACCGGACGCGGCCAGAGGACCGGTCGTCCCTGGTGTCCAGTCCCGGATTCGACGCGTCCGTCCAGGACATCTGGTTCACCCTGACCGCCGGCGCCACGCTGGTGGTGCCGCCGGCCGAGGTGCGCGGCTCGCCCCCCGACCTCGCCGTCTGGCTGGCCGACGAGCAGATCACCGTGACCTTCCTGCCGACGCCGCTGGCCGAGGCCATCCTCGACGAGGACTGGCCGGCGCACACCGTGCTCCGGTTCCTGCACACCGGTGGCTCGGCGATGCGGCGCGAGGTGCCGGAGGGGTTGCCCTTCACGGTGATCAACCTCTACGGGCCGACCGAGGCCACGGTGAAGGTGACCGCATGCGAGGTGGTGCCGGGCGGACCGCTGCCGCCGCCGATCGGCGTGCCGGTCGACGGCGTGCGCTGTTACGTGCTCGACGGCCTCGACCCGGTGCCCGACGGCGAAGAGGGCGAGATGTGCCTCGCCGGCGAGTGCGTGGCGCGCGGGTACCTGAACGACCCGGTGGGCACGGCGACGTCGTTCGTGCCGGACATCAACGTCCCAGGGCAACGGATGTACCGGACCGGGGACAAGGTCCGCCGCCGGCCGGGCGGGGTCTTCGAGTACATCGGCCGGTACGACGACCAGGTCAAGATCCGGGGGTTCCGGATCGAGCCAGGCGAGGTCGCCACCGTGCTCAAGACGCACCCGGAGGTCCGGGACGCCCATGTCGGTGCCGAACGGTCCGGTCGCCCGGACGCACGCCTGGTCGCCTACGTGGTCACGAGCAGCACGCCGGCCGAGCTGACCGGGTACGTCGCGGACCGGTTGCCCCACTACATGGTGCCGGCGGCGATCGTGGCTCTGCCCGAGCTGCCGCTGACGCCCAACGGCAAGGTCGACCGCCGCGCGCTGCCCACCCCCGACCGGGCGGCGGCCGGCCTCGCCGACATCGCCGCGCCGCCGCGCACCCCGACCGAGACGGCGGTGGCCGGGATCGTGGCCAGGCTGCTCGGCGCCGCGGAGGTCGGCGCGCACGACGACTTCTTCGCGCTGGGCGGGAACTCGTTGCTCGTCACGCGGCTGGCGGCCGAGGTCGCGGCGGAGCTGAACGTCGCGGTGAACGTGCCCGAGCTGTTCAACGCCCGCACCGTGGCAGGCCTCGCGTCGATCGTCGACCAGCGCTCCTCGGCGGCCGGCGGCAACGGCCACGAACCTGTCGCCGCGCCGGTCCCGCCGCCGCTGCGCCGGGTCGAGCTGGACCGGCCCGTCCCGTTGTCCCTTCCGCAGGAACGGGTCTGGTTCTTCGAGCAGGTCTCGCCGGGCAACCTGGCCTACAACTTCCAGGCCACGGTGTCGTTGCGGGGCCGGGTGGACGTCGAGGCCCTGCGTGCCGCGCTGGACGAGATCGTGCGCCGGCACGAGATCCTGCGGACCGCCTTCGTCGCGGTCGACGGGGTGGGCCGGCAGCAGCCGGTGGCGGGGGTCGCGGCGTCGCTGACGGTGCTCGACGTCCCGGCCGAGGACGCCGACGAGGTCGTCGACGAGCACCTGCGTGAGCCGTTCGACCTGACCCGGCCACCGCTGGCCCGCTGGGTGCTGTTGCGGCACGGGAACGAGCAGAACACCTTCCTGCACGTGGAGCACCACTTCGTCCACGACGGCTGGTCGCTGTCGGTGTTCCTGTCCGAGATGCGTGTCCTCTACCCGGCCTTCGCCGCCGGGCAGCCCTCACCGTTGCCCGAACTGGCCGTCCAGTACGCGGACTACGCGTACTGGCAGCGGGACTGGATGCGCGGCGACGTGCTGCGCGCCCACGTCGACCACTGGACCGCCCGGCTGTCCGGCGCGCCGGACACGCTGGAACTGCCAAGCGACCGGCCGCGGCCGCCGGTGATGACCTTCCGCGGCAGGGCACCGCGCATCCTGGTGCCGACCGGGCTGGCCAGGGCGCTGCGCGCCTTCAGCCGGGAGCACCACGTGTCGTTGTTCTCCACGATGTACGCCGGCTTCGCGGCGCTGCTGTACCGCTACACCGGGCAGCGGGACATGCTCGTCGCGACCGGCGCGGCGAACCGGAACATCCCCGAGCTCCAGCCGTTGCTCGGCATGCTCGTCAACACCTTGGTACTGCGCACGAACGTGTCGGCCGACCAGCGGTTCGGTGACCTGCTCGAGCAGGTGCGGCAGATCGTCGCGGAGACGTTGGCCTGGTCGGACACCCCGGTGGACGCGGTCATCGACGCGATCGACCCGCCCCGCGACCCGTCGCGCACCCCGCTGTTCCAGGTCATGTTCAGCTTCCACGACTCCGCGGTGCCCGAGATCGACTTCGGTGGGCTCACCGGCCGGGTCACCGAACGCTCGAACCGCACGGCCAAGTCCGATCTCAACGTGATCGTGATCCCGCGCGCCGAGCAGCGTCTTGGCCGGGACGCCAGCGCCGAGGACGACGACCTCGCCATCGTCTGGGAGCACTCGTCGGACCTGTTCGACGAGTCGACCATGACGCGCATGATCACGCACTACCTGACCCTGCTCGCCGACGCGGTGGCCAGACCGGCCACGCTGGTGGGGGCGCTGCGTCTGCTCCCGGACACGGAGGCGGACCAGCTCGCGCGCTGGGCGCGCGGGCCCGAGGCGACCGCCGCCGAGCCGGTGACCGAGCTGATCGCGCGGCAGGCGCGGAGGCGACCGGACGCCGTGGCGGTGCGCTGGTCGGACGGGCAGCTCAGCTACGGGGAGCTGTGGCGGCGCGCCGGCGGGTTGGCCGACAGGCTTCGTGCGGCCGGTATCGCCGCCGAGGAACCGGTGGCGGTGTGCGCCGACCGCTCCGCCGCGCTGGTGGTCGGCGAACTCGCCGTGCTCATCGCGGGCGGGTGCTTCCTCCCGGTGGATCCGAGTTACCCGACCGAGCGAACCACCTTCATGCTGCACGACGCTGGGGTGCGGAAAGTGCTTGCCACACCCCAGCTGCGGGCACAGCTGCCGGCGTCAGGCACCGGGGTCACCGTGTTCGAGCTGGACTTCGAGCTGGACTTCGAACTGGACGATGCCACCGTTGCTCCGCCACTGCCGGCCGGGGGACCCCGAGACCGGGCCGGCCTCCGGCGCCTCGCCTACATCATGTACACCTCGGGCTCCACCGGCCGGCCAAAGGGGGTCGCGGTGGAGCACCGGGGGCTGGCGAACCTGATCGGCTGGCACGTGGCCGAACACGCCCTCGGCCCGGCGGACCGGACCACACTGTTCGCGAGCCCCGGGTTCGACGCCTCGATGTTGGAGATCTGGCCCACCCTGGCGACGGGCGCCACCCTGTGCATCCCCCCGAGGGAGGTCCGGACGGCGCCGACCGAGTTGGTGCGCTGGCTCGACGACGAGCGGATCACCGTGGCCTTCCTGCCCACCCCGGTCGCCGCCGTCGCGGTGACCGAGACGTGGCCGGCCGGCATCGCGTTGCGTTCGCTGCTGACCGGTGGTGACGCGTTGCCGGGACCACCGCCGGCGGGGTTGCCGTTCCAGCTGTTCGACCACTACGGGCCGGCCGAGAACACGGTGGTGACAACGGTGGGCCGGGTCCCACCCGACCTGTCCGGACGGCGACCGCCGATCGGCCCGCCCATCAGCGGTGTCGACGTCCAGGTGCTGGACGCCGAGCGGCAGCCGGTCCCCATCGGGGTCTGGGGCGAGCTGTACCTGGGTGGTGTCGCGGTGGCGCGCGGTTACCTGAACCGCCCTGGACTCACGGCCGAGTGTTTCGTCCCCGACCCGTTCTCCGGTCTTCCCGGCGCGCGGATGTACCGCACGGGCGACCTGGTGCGCTGGCGGCCGGACGGTCAACTGGAGTTCCTCGGCCGTACCGACGAGCAGGTGCAGATCCGGGGGCACCGGATCGAGCCAGGAGAGGTCGCGGCGTCGCTGCGGGATCATCCACAGGTTCGGGAAGCCGTGGTCATCGCCCGCACACCCACACCGCGAGCGGAACCGTCGCTGGTGGCCTATGTGTGCCGTGAGGACGGCCAGGGAACAGGCGCTGACGCCGCTTTCGTCGAGGCACTGCTCGTGTTCCTGCGTGACCGACTACCCGGCTACATGGTGCCGGGTGACGTCGTGGTGCTGCCCGCGCTGCCGCTGACCCAGCACGGCAAGGTGGACCGTGGCGCGCTGGCCGGCCTGGCGCCGCGCCCGCCGGTCGGGCAACCGGCCGTGGCGCAACGCCCGCGCTCGGCGACCGAACAGCGTGTCGCACAGCTGGCTTCGACGTTGCTCCACGGCCGGTCAGTGGGACGCGACGACGACTTCTTCCGCGTCGGCGGCCACTCGTTGCTGGCGGCCCAACTGGTCGCCAGGGTGAACGACGCGTTCGGGGTACAGGTACCGACCGCGCTGTTCCTCAAGCGACCCACCGTGGCGAGCCTGGCGACCGCGGTGAGCGACGCGGCGGTAGGAGAGGAAGTAGGCCCCGGGCCGATCAGGTCGAGCGGTCGCCGGAGGGCCGAACGACTGCTGGCCGACCTCGACCGGCTCAGCGACGAGGAGGTCGAGTTGTTGTTGCGCGACCTGGAGGAAACCGAGGTGGAGGATTGACGCACACACGTAAGGCGACTGAGGAGCGGCGCGCGCTGCTCGCCGACCTGCTGCGGCGCCGGTCCGAGCAGGAGTCCGAGTACCCGCTGTCGTACGCGCAGCGGCGGTTGTGGTTCCTTGACCAGCTGCAGCCGGGGAGCGCGGTCTACAACGTCCCGCTCGGTTACGACATCACCGGCCGGTTGGACGTCACGGCGCTCGAACGGGCGATGACCGACATGGTCCGCCGCCACGAGATCCTGCGAACCGCCTTCCGCTCCTCGGACGGCATGCCCTATCAGGTGATCCTGCCGCCGGCTCCCGTGACGCTTCCCGTGGTCGACCTGACAGCACCCGGTCGCACGGTGGACGAGGTGGGGCAACTCGCGGACGACGAGGCCGCTGCCCCGTTCGACCTGGCGGTCGGACCGATGATCCGGGCCGTGCTGCTGCGGCTGGGAGATGACCTGCACCGGCTGCTGGTCACCGTGCACCACCTCGCCTGTGACGCCGGGTCGATACGGGTGATCGGGACCGAGCTCGAGGCCAACTACCGGGCCGCCCTTTCCGGTCAGATGAGCGGGGAGCCCGAGCTGCCCATGCAGTACGCCGACTACGCGGAATGGCAGGTGAGCACGCTGGCCGGGCCCGAGCTCGACCGGCTGCTGGCGTACTGGAGGGAAAGGCTCGCCGATCTGCCGACGCGCCACCTGCCCACCGATCATCCTCGCCCGCCAGTGCAGAGCTACCGTGGCGCCGCGATCAGGTTCGAGCTGCCGACCGCGTCGGTCCAGCGACTTGACGAGCTGGCCATGGCGGAGGGCGGCACGCTCTACAGTGTCCTGCTCGCCGCCTTCGCGGTGCTGTTACGTGCCCACATCGGCGAGGACGAGGTAGTGGTCGGTACCCCGGTCTCCGGTCGGGAACGACCCGAGCTGGCCGGGCTCATCGGGTTCTTCACCAACACCCTGGTGCTCCGCTGCGACCTCGGGTCCGGCCCCACCTTCCGCCAGCTCACCCGCCGACTGTGGACCGAGGTCAGAGAAGCGCTCGCCCACCAGGACATGCCGTTCGAGAAGCTCGTCGAACAGTTGCACCCCGACCGTGACCTCACCCAGAACCCGTTGTTCCAGTTGCTGTTCAGCTACCGGCACGAGGAGACCGCCGAGCTGGCGCTGGACGGTTGTCAGGTGCGGCAGGCGCTGGGTGATGCCGGCACGGCACGATTCGATCTCACCCTGAGTCTGGCGCGCACACCCGCTGGTGTGACCGGCCGGCTGGAGTACAGCACGGATCTGTTCGAGGCGGCGACCGCCGAACGGATCGCGGCACGGTACGTCAGCGTGGTGAACGCCGCCGCACAGGAACCGGACCGTCCCATCGCCGAGCTGGACGTGCTGCCGGCGGACGAACTCACCACCCTGGCCGCCTGGCACACCGGTGATCGGGCCGAGCTGGCTGACGTTCTCGTACACCAGCTTGTGGAGCAACGGGCCGACGTGGCGCCCGAGGCTGTCGCCGTGGTCGCCGCCGACGCCACGCTCACCTATCGCGAGCTCGACCGGCTCGCGGACCGGGTGGCCCGGCGCCTGCGCGAGCTGGGTGTGAGGCCGGACGAACCCGTGGGGGTCCACCTCGGCCGCTCGGCGGAACTGGTGGTGGCCCTGCTCGGGATTCTCAAGGCAGGGGCGGCGTATCTGCCGCTCGATCCGGACCACCCACCGGACCGGCTGTCGTTCATGGTCAGTGACGCCGGGGCGCGGGTGATCGTGGCGGACTCCCGGTCGGCCACGACGGCTCGACGGCTGGGTGCGGCCGAGGTGGTGGTACCGGACGCGCTTGCCGAGGATGCCGACCCGGCCGGCACGGACGAGGCAGCGGAGGTCTCACCCGTGGCCGCCACCGCCGACAACCTGGCGTACGTGATCTACACCTCCGGGTCAACCGGGCGACCGAAAGGTGTCCTGGTCTCCCACCGGAATGTGGTCAACCTCGTCGCGGGCATGGACGGCGTCCTCGGTGCCGACGAGCCGGGCACCTGGCTCGCGGTGACGAGTGTCTCGTTCGACATCTCCGTGGTCGAGCTGCTGTGGACGCTGGCACGTGGCTACCGGGTCGTGCTGCGCGGTAGCCCGCCCCGGCCGGCGTCGGCGGCCCTCGCGCGGGCGGCCGAGGTCGACGCGGCACGCATCCGCCCGATCGACTTCGGCCTGTTCTACTTCGGCAGCGACTCGCAGAGCAGTCCTGGCGACCGCTATCGACTGCTGCTCGATGGCGCGAGGTTCGCCGACCGGCACGGCTTCACGGCGGTGTGGACGCCCGAGCGCCACTTCCACCAGTTCGGTGGGTTGTACCCGAATCCCGCGGTGACCGCGGCGGCCGTCGCCGGGCTCACCGAGCGGATCCAGATCCGCGCCGGCAGCGTGGTGTTGCCGTTGCACGACCCGTTGCGGGTGGCCGAGGAATGGTCCGTCGTGGACAACATCTCGGGCGGCCGGGTCGGCATCTCCCTCGCCTCCGGTTGGCACGCGAACGACTTCGCGCTGGCGCCGCAGCGGTACGAGCAACGCAAACAGCTGATGATGGACGGCCTCGACGAGGTGCGGCGCCTGTGGGGTGGCGAGAAGGTGTCGCGGCACAACGGCGTCGGCGCCGAGATCGAGGTCGGCGTCTTCCCCCGGCCGGTCCAGCCGGCGCTCCCGGTGTGGCTCACCAGCGCCCGGCACCCCTCGACCTTCCAGCTGGCCGGTGAGGCCGGTGCCGGAGTGCTCACGCATCTGCTCGGCCACAGCCTGGACGAGCTGGCCGACAAGATCGCGTTGTACCGCAAGGCGTGGCGCGAACACGGGCACGGACCGGGAGACGGCCATGTGGCGGTCATGGTCCACACGTTCGTCGGCCAGGACCTCGACCAGGTGCGGGAGCTGGTCCGGGAGCCGTTGAGCAGGTACCTGGAGTCCTCCTTCGACCTGGTCACCTCTCTTGGCGACGCCACCGGAAGCGCGGCCGACCTGGCCACACTGCCGCCAGCGGAGCTGCGGGAGCTGGTCGATCGTGCCTTCGAGCGGTTCTTCGACACCGCCAGCCTGCTCGGCACACCGGAGGTCTGTGCCGACATGGTGGACCGGATGAAGGCCGTCGGTGTCGACGAGGTCGCCTGCCTGATCGACTTCGGGGTGGACGAGGAGGCGGTCCTCGCCGCGTTGACGAACCTGGAGGCCGTTCGCGACCTCACCGAGGAACGCAGGAAGGCCGCGCTCGCCGCGGCCGAGCGGGCCGAGGAGCCGATGGCCGAGCAACTGCGCACGCACGAGGTGACGCATCTGCAGTGCACGCCGTCGATGGCCCGCCTGCTGCTCGCGGATCCGGACACGCGGGCGGAGCTGCACCGGCTCCGGCGGTTGCTCGTCGGCGGCGAGGCACTGCCGGCCGACCTGGCTCGCGAGCTGACCAGCGTCGTCGGGGGCACGGTACACAACATGTACGGGCCGACCGAAGCGGCGGTCTGGGCGACCTCGTCCCAGGTACGGCCGGGAGGCCCGGTGTCCATCGGGCGTCCACTGGCGAACGTGCGGGCCTACGTGGTCGACCGGCGGGAACAGCTGTGCCCGACCGGCGTACCCGGTGAGCTGTGGCTCGGCGGACACGGTGTGGCCAGGGGCTACCGTGACCGCGCCGAACTGACCAGCCGGCGCTTCCAGCCCGATCCGTTCTCCGCCGAGCCAGGCGCCCGGATCTATCGGACGGGTGACCTGGCGCGCTGGACGTCAGGCGGCGAACTGGAGTTCCTCGGGCGGTTCGACGACCAGGTGAAGCTGCACGGGCACCGGATCGAGTTCGGTGAGATCGAGTCCGTGCTCGCCGAACACCCGAACGTCGAGTCGGCGGTCGCCGTCGTCCGAGGTGCGGGCGCCGACCAGCGGATCGCCGGCTACTGTGTGCCGGTCTCCGGTCAGTCACCGCCCGGCCACGAGCTGCGCGCCTTCCTCGCGACGCGGCTGCCCGGTTACATGGTGCCGAGCACCATCCAGATCATCGACGCCGTGCCGTTGACCCCGAACGGGAAAGTCGACCGTGCCGCGTTGCCCGACTCGTCGGGTGCGCGACCGGACGTCTCGCCGGCCTACGCGCCGCCGACGAGCACGACCGAGCAGGTGGTCGCCCAGGTGTGGCGGGACGTCCTCGGCGTGGATCGGGTGGGTGTGCACGACAGCTTCTTCGAGCTTGGCGGCAACTCGTTGCTCGTGGTGAAGGCCAGGGCACGGTTGCTCGACCGTGGCGGCCACGGACTGTCGCTCGTGGACATGTTCCGGTACCCGACCGTCCGGGCGCTCGCCGGTGCCATCGATCGCATCCCGGGCGAACAGTCCGATGTGGGTACCGCCAGGGGAGTCGCCCGCCGCCAAGCGGCGCGCGGCGGCGCCAGGCGAGGGGGCAGGACCACGTGACCGAAGGCGATCGTGCGGATGACGGCGTGGAGCCGATCGCCGTTGTCGGGCTCGCCGCACGGCTCCCGGGGGCGGCCACCATCGAGGAGTTCTGGCGCAACCAGTTGGCCGGTGTCGATTCGGTGACGTCGTTCGGCGTGGACGAGTTGGTCGACGCGGGGTGGCCCCGCCAGATGATCACCAAGTCCGACTTCGTGCCGGCCTCAGCGGTGATCGAGGACGCGGACCACTTCGACGCGGACTTCTTCGGGTACAGCGCGAAGGAGGCGGAGATCAGCGATCCGCAGCACCGGATCTTCGTCGAGTCCGCCTGGCACGCGCTGGAGAACAGCGGTCACGACCCGTCGCGGTTCGACGGTGCGGTCGGTGTGTACGCCGGCTGCTTCGCCAACAAGTACTACTCACTGAACCTCCTGGCGAACACGGACTTCCGGCGCTCCTCGCTGGTGTTCTCCGCGCGCCCGTACAACGACAAGGACTTCCTCGCCACCCGGGCGGCGTACCTGTGCGACCTTCGAGGCCCGGCGATCAGCGTGCAGACGGCCTGTTCCACCTCGCTCGTGGCCGTCCATCTCGCCTGCCAGGCGCTGCTCAGCCACGAGTGCGACATGGCGCTGGCGGGAGGGGTGGCGCTGCCCGTTCCTCTTGTCGGCGGCTATGTCGTCCCCGAGGGCGGCCTGTTCGCCCCGGACGGCCACTGCCGGCCGTTCGATGCCGCCGCCGCCGGGACCGTTCCCGGGTACGGCGTCGCGATCGTGGTGTTGCGCAGACTGAGCGACGCACTCGCGGACGGCGACGACATTCGCGCCCTCATCCTGGGCACGGCGGTCAACAACGACGGCTCGGTGAAGTTCGGGTACAACGCCCCGAGCGTTCAGGCGCAGGCCGAGGTGATCTCCACGGCCCATTCGGTCGCGGCGGTGGCGCCGGAGACCATCGGCTACGTCGAGGCACACGGTACGGCCACCCCGTTCGGCGACCCGATCGAGGTGGCCGGGCTCACCCAGGCCTTCGCCACCGAACGGCGCGGGTTCTGTGCGCTTGGTTCGGTCAAGGCCAACATCGGCCACCTGGACGCCGCCGCCGGTGTGGCCGGCCTGGTTCGGGCGGTGCTGGCCCTTGAGCACGGCGAGATCCCGCCGAGCGCCAACTTCGAGTCGGCCAACCCGGCGCTGCGGTTGGACCGCACACCGTTCTACGTGCCAACCACCGCCCGTCCCTGGCCACTGGGTCCGGCGCCTCGGCGCGCCGGCGTCAGCTCGTTCGGGGTCGGCGGCACCAATGCCCATGTGGTGCTGCAGGAAGCGCCGGAGCCGGCGCCGACCACCGCCGACCGGCGGGGCTGGCAACTGCTCGTCCTGTCCGCGCGCACGGGCAAGGCCCTGGCGGACGCGGCCGCGAACCTCGCCGCGCACCTGAAGGGCCGTGACGACCAGAACCTGGCGGACGTGGCCTACACCCTGCAGGCCGGTCGGCGTCGGTTCCCGCACCGCCGGTACCTGGTGTGCCGCGATCGGACCGAGGCGATCGCCGCCCTCAGTGACCCATCGGCCAAGACTCACGACACGGGTGAGACGGACGCCCGGCAGGTGGTCTTCATGTTCCCGGGCAGTGCCGCGCACCACCCGGACGCGGGGGCGCGGACCTACCACCGCGAACCAGCTTTCGCCCGGCACGTGGACCGCTGTGCGGAACTGGTGGCTCCCCGGCTCGGGTACGACCTGCGTGCGCGACTCTTCCCGTCGACCTGGCAGGAATCCGACAGGGGTCGTTCCGACATCGACCCGCGAGCTGTGCCGGCGGCCGCCTTCTGTCTACAGTGGGCGCTGGCCCAGCTGTGGCAGTCCTGGGGCGTGCGGCCGACGGCGATGATCGGCCACGGCGACGGCGAGTACGTGGCGGCCTGCGTGGCGGGTGTGCTCGAGCTGGAGCACGCACTCGACCTCGCCGTCACCAGGGCGACGGTCCCGTCCGCCGACCACTCCACGCTCGCCGGTCTCGTGGCGCGCCACGAGCGCAAGCCGCCGCGGGTGCCCTACATCTGTGCGGCGACTGGTTCCTGGATCAGCCATGAGGAGGCCACGGACCCGGTCCACCTGGCAGGCCACCACAGTGAGCCGACTCGGTTCGGCGACGGTCTGCGGACAGTGCTCAGCGAGCCGGGCCGGGTCCTGCTCGAGGTCGGGCCGGGCAACACGCTGACCTCACTCGCCTCGGCGCAGAACGGGCAGGCGCAGCGGGCGGTGGCGCTGTCCTCGCTGCCACCGTGTCAGGAGTCCCGCTCCGATCTCGCCCATCTGCTCGGCACCGTCGGCGAATTGTGGCAGGCCGACGTGGAGATCGACTGGGACGCCTTCCACGGCACACCGCGACCTCGGCGGACACCTCTGCCGGGTTATCCGTTCCAGCGGCGTCGCTACTGGGTGGGGCCGGACGCCGATCGCTACGAGCCAATGGGTGAGGAGACGTGATGGACGACGCGGTCGTCGCCGTCGTGGGTGCGGGTGTCATGGGTACCGGGATCTCGACGCTTGTCTGCGGGCACGGGGTACCCGTCGTGTTGGTGGACGTCGACGAGGCCAAGCTGGAACGCGCCCGCACCGCCGTCGCCAACGGGCTGCGGCACGCACGGCTGCTGGGAGCGCTGCCGGCCGAGTGCGCCCCAGCCGGGCTGAGCACGACCCTCTCGTTGGCTGACGTCGCACCGGCCACCGCGGTCATCGAGGCGGTCACCGAGCTGCCGGAGCGCAAGGCGGAGGTGCTCACCGGCATCTCGGCCACGGTCCAGCCAGGAACCCCGGTGATCTCCAACACCTCCGGGATACCCATCGACGAACTCGCGGCGTCGGTGCGACGACCAGGTGAGCTCCTTGGTACGCACTTCATGAATCCCGCGTACCTGATCCCGATGGTCGAGGTTGTCTGTGGCCCACGCACCACGGACAGGACTGTCGAGTCGGTGCTGTCGTTGCTGGCCCGGCTCGCCCGACGCGCGGTGGTGGTACGGGACGCGCCGGGTTTCGTGACGAGCCGGCTCCTGCACCCGATGATCAACGACGCCGCGCGGGTGGTCAGCGAGGGCACGGCAACGGCCGAGGAGGTGGACACCCTGATGCAGGGCTGTCTTGGTCACCCGATGGGCCCGCTGCGCACCGCGGATCTGATCGGCATCGACAACCTGGTCGACGCCTTGGCCGCGTTGCACACCCGGACCGGAGATGACCGGTGTCGCCCCGCCGAACTTCTCCTCGACATGGTCCGGCGCGGCGAACTCGGCCGCAAGAGCGGCCGTGGTTTCCACGTCTACCGAGAGGAGCCCTCATGAGCCAGGACGAACGGACCGAGTCGGCGCCAGTCAGCACGGACACCGTCGAGGACGAGATCGCCGGCTTCGTGGCCGACCAGACCGGGACCAGGCCCGAGCTGGGCCAGGATCTGTTCGCCGCCGGTCTCGCCAACTCCATGTTCGCGATGAAGCTGGTCGTGTTCCTGGAGACGACGTACTCGGTGACGGTCGGCGGGACGGACCTGCGGCTGGTCAACTTCCGAACCGTCCTGAGCATGGCGGCACTCGTCGACCGGCTCCGTGTCGAGGCCGCCGCGAGCGGGGATGTCTGACGGGCTCGCCGCCGAGCGTGCCACCCTCAGGCGCCTCGTCGGGGACGACGCCGGCGCCTGGGACCTCGCCGGTGAGCTCCCGCGCGACGTTCTGCGGGAGCTTGGCGCGGCGGGCGTGCTGTGCGCGGAGGTGCCGAAGGAGTACGGCGGGCTCGGTGCCAGAAGCCAGGGGAGCGGGGAACTCACCGCCTACGCGGGGAGCCTGTGCAGTTCCCTGCGCAGCGTGATGACCTCACACGGCATGGCCGCATGGACCGTGCAGCGCCTCGGCAGCCGCGATCAGCGGGCCGTGCTCCTGCCCGAGCTGATCGGTGGCCAGGTGGCGGCCGTGGCCTTCAGCGAGCCTGACGCGGGGAGCGACCTCGGCGCGATGCGCACCGACATCCGTTTCGACGGCGACACGGTCGTCGTCGACGGTGCCAAGACGTGGATCACCGCGGCGGCCTATGCCGACCTGATCGTGGTCATCGGCAGGACCGGGGACAACGCGGCGGCGGTCGTCGTGCCGACCGACACCGCCGGCGTCCACATCGAGAAGGTTCCGGACCCGCTCGGATGCCGCGCGGCCGGACACGCCCAGGTTCGGCTCGACGGCGTGCGAGTGCCGGCCGCGAACGTCCTGGGTGGAACCGGACAGTCACTGTCGTTCCTGGTCACGACTGCCCTCGCCTACGGCCGGATGTCGGTGGCCTGGGGCTGCGTCGGCATTCTGCGTGCCTGCCTCGGCGCGGTGACCGGACACGCGCGATCGCGGGAGCAGTTCGGCAGGCCGATCGCGGAGTACCAGTTGGTCTCTCGGTTGGTCGCCGAGCTTTTCGTCGCGGAGCAGATCGCGACCAGGATGTGCCGGCACGCCAGCGAGTGCTGGGAGTCAGGTTCGCCGGAGCTCGTTGTCGCGACCGTACTGGCCAAGCACGTCGGCGCCATCCAGGCCAGGCACGGGGCGACGTGCGCCATGCAGGTGATGGCCTCGGCTGGTGCCTCCGACGGCCATGTGGTCGCCCGCGCCTACCGGGACTCGAAGCTGATGGAGATCATCGAAGGTAGTAGCGAGATATGCCAGCTCGAACTCGCCCGGCACGCCATGGCGACCACGGGCGCCGTCAGCCGGAAGGTGCACCAGTGAACCATCCGACCACGACCGTCAAGTGCGTCGTCTGGGACCTGGACAACACGGTGTGGAAGGGCACCCTTCTCGAGGACGGCGAGGTGGTCCTCGACGACCATGTGCGCGACACCATCGTGGAACTCGACTCCCGAGGAATCCTGCAGACCGTCGCCAGCAAGAACGACCACGATCTCGCCTGGGAGCGCCTGGAGGCCCTCGGCCTGGCCGAGTACTTCGTGCTCGCCAGAATCGGGTGGGGGCCGAAGTCGGAGTCGATCAGACAGATCGCCGACCAGTTGCGGTTCGCCCATGACACGATCGCCTTCGTCGACGACCAACCGGCCGAACACGCGGAGGTCATGTTCCATCTCCCGCAGGTGCGTTGCTATTCCGCGGAGCGCATCGCGGAGTTGCCGACGCTGCCGGAGTACGTTCCGGCGATGGTGACAGTGGACTCGCGCCGTCGCCGTCAGATGTACCGGGCGAACCTGCGGCGCCAGGCCGAGCAGGAGTCGTTCACCGGGCCGTCGGAGGAGTTCCTGCGTTCGCTGGAGCTCGTCATGGACATCAACCGGGCGACCGCGGAGGACCTGTCGCGTGTGGCGGAGTTGACGCTGCGCACGAGTCAGATGAACGCGACCGGTGTCCACTACTCCGATTCCGACCTGCGTGCGCTGCTCGACGACCCACACCACGAGGTCCTCACGGTGACGATGAGCGATCGCTTCGGCCCGCACGGCGCGGTCGGCGTCGTACTCCTGTGTCGCGAGCCGGCGGTGTGGCACCTGAAGCTACTGGCCACGTCGTGTCGGGTCGTTTCCTTCGGGGCAGGCGCCACCATCCTCAACTGGTTGATGGACGAAGCGACGGCCTCCGGCCGCCATCTGGTCGCCGACTTCCGGCCGACTTCGCGAAACAGGATCATGGAAATCGCCTACCGGTTCGCCGGATTCCGCGAGGAGCGCTGCGCATGCCTTTCCACGTTGCCGGACGCCGACGACGGGGAGACCCGGCGAATGCATCTCACGCCGCAACCGAGGCCCGCCTCGGCCACTACGCGTCTCACCGCCGTCCGGCTGGCCGCGCCCTGACGCGGCTGCTTCTTGCGTGCGATGTGATGCCGTCGGCCATCGTGCGCAGTCGGTGAGGTCGGCGAGCGTTTCCCGCGCGTCGCCGATGCGAACGTCCGCACGGTCAGCCACTCCGGCGCGCTTCCAGTAGTCGACGCCGATCGTTGGCCACTGCCCCTCCTCGGCCATGACTGTTCGTATCTGTCCAATAAAAGAATGAGGAGTGTGAACGGAATGAAGGTGATCGGCGTCGGGGTCGCGCGTACCGGTACAGTGTCACTCAAAGCCGCGTTGGAACGGCTGGAGTTCGGCCCCTGCTTCCACAGTAGCTATGTTCTCGACCATCCTGAACGACTTCGCTCATGGCATGCCGCAGCGGCGGGCGAACCGGTCGACATGGGTATGCTCTTCGCCGGTTATGGATCCAGTGTGGCGTGGCCAGGAGCGACATTCTGGCGGGAGCTCATGTCGTATTACCCGGACTCAAAGGCGATCCTGACCGAACGTGATCCGCAGCGGTGGTACGACAGCGTGCGCAACACCATCTACGAGCTGACCGGCGGCGACGGTGACAACGATCTCGTCGAGGCGGCACGCGAAAACGTTCCCAGCGTCAGAGCGATGTACGAGTTCAATCGAAAGCTGATTTGGGAAGGGTTCTTCGACGGACGTTTCGCCGACCGCGAGCACGCCATGCACGCCTATGCCGAGCACAACGCCGCCGTTCGTCGAGAAGTGCCCGCCGACCGGCTGCTCGTGTACTCGGTGACCGAAGGCTGGGAGCCACTGTGCGACTTCCTCGGTGTACCCATGCCGGACGAGCCGTTTCCCCGCCTGAATGATTCAGGCGCCTTCTGGGATCAGGTTCGCCACCGCCTCCACGAGAACACCGCCGCTCCGGGAACGACCTGACCATGTCGCACCGGTACGGAAGGGACGTCGCATGACGATCGACCTGCACACCCACAGCACGGTGTCGGACGGCACGGTGCCGCCGGGCGTGCTACCCGCCCTGGCCAAGCGAGCCGGGCTCGACGTGGTCGCGCTCACCGATCACGACACACTGGCCGGTCTTGCCGACTTCGGCCGTGCCTCGGTCGAGGCCGGGATCGAGGGTGTCGGGGGCGTCGAGATCTCCTGCCTGCTCGGTACCGTCGAGGTCCACCTGCTTGGCTACTTCGTCGACCCCGGGAATCGGCCGCTCACCGAGGAACTGGACCACATTCGGAACGACCGGGCCAGCCGGGCGATCCGAATGGTGGCCAAGTGCCGGGAGATTGGCGCGGACATCACGATCGAGCAGGTGCGCGAGATCGCCGGACCGGCCGCAATCGGCCGACCGCACGTGGCGGCCGCGCTGATCGCGGCGCGGGCGATCAGCGAACCGGCCGAGGCGTTCACCCAGGAGTGGATCGGTGACGGTGGCCGTGCCGACGTCCCCAAACACGTGGTGACCGCCGAACGTGCGGTCGAGCTCGTTCGTTCCGCTGGCGGTGTCGCCGTACTGGCCCATCCGCGTTCTTTCAAACGTCGAGCCTCGGTAACCGACGAGCAACTCGCCGGACTCGTCGGTGCCGGGCTCGCCGGGATCGAGGTCGACCACCCGGAGCACGAGCAGCAGGTCCGGTCGCGGCTGCGTGGGTTGGCGGCCGAGTTGGGCATACTCGCCACCGGATCGAGCGACTTCCACGGTGAACGCAAGACCGTGCGCCTCGGCGACCACACCACGCCACCCGAGGTGCTGGCGGCCCTGCGAGCGGCCGCGACCACCGGCATGTCCACACAGGAGAGTCGATGACCGGCGCGCCACCCTGGCCGGCGCCGGGCGGACGCTCGGCGAACACCCCACGATTCCTGTCCCACAGGCCGATCTTCGTCGGTTAGGCAGGAGGGTCTGCGCGGTCGGCGAGGCGTTGACCCGCCGGGAGATCCACGACTCGACCGCCGCGCCCACCAGCGGTCACCACAAACGGGATCAGTTGTGCCGCCTGCTCGGCGACCGCGTCCTCCGTCGTGGCGATCTTGCGCTCAGCCACAGCGACCACCGCCCACCACGATCACGGGACGGCCCGACAGGACACGGAGAGCGCGCGATGACCGCGCGATGACCGCGCGATGGGGAGAGGAGGAAGTTGGGACTATTGCCCAGAGATTCCTAGTAATGAGTGTCCGAGGCCGGAGTTGCGCACTATTCACCCGTCGTGCACTCGATCGATGATGGCTGTCAGGGCCATAGCCAGACATGATTGACCGTCGTGAACGGCATCTTCGTTGCGATCTAAAGCACGCGCGAACTCGATGATCGCCACGCTAGGCTCTCTGGGTGACCTGGTCGATGTCGCGTCTCGATCTCTGGTCGACGCATGTATCTATTTGGTCTAATCGATGCCAAGGGCATGTTCTGGCTGCGAGACAGCATTGGGGCGTCCGCGCTGATAGCTTGCGTTCGTCGAGTTGGAGGTGCATCGCCGCCCCCCCGAGTCAGACTCGCAACACCGACGCCCAACGCGATCTAGCGGTTCCCTTGCCTTCGTAGCGCGTCGAGGACGGTGTCGTTGCCGCTGATGTGGGCGGTGGTGTTGATCTCTTCGAGTTCCCAGGGGGTGAGTGCTCGGCGGGTGTTGGGCAGTCGGCGGGGTTTCGCTACGCGGTGGGCTGTGTTGGTGGTCGATGAGGTCGTCGGCGGCCCGGCGATGCGGTTTCGCGGAAATGGGGGAGATCACCGCAACAGGTAGGCCCGTGTCAGCGACACCTCGACGGCCAGCTGCAGGAAGAAGGGGCCGCCGGCCGGGGCCCTGCCGTTCGCGTCAAGTTTGGGCAGGAACCGAAGTAGGCGTTGGCGCTGAACGGGGTCTCGCCATGCCCATGGGAAGTCCGACGGTGGCAAGGTGGGACCGAACACCGGCTGGTTGAGCCGCCCCAGGCACTCGGTGAACGCCACCGTCACCAGGGAACGGGGCCTCCGGTGGTCAGGCCAGTCGGGGTTGCGGTTCCACCTGCGCCGGCACGGTTCCCGGAAACCGGGTGCCCTCGGCGTGAACGTCGTGACGGCGGGTGTCGAACGGGATCGCCACCACGCGATCGTCCCTACACCCCGCCGAATCCGTCCGGCAGAACCGGCGTTTGTCGCCAGTACGCTGGTAACTACGTTTGACCGAAAGGTACCGGCGTGGAATGGGAACGGACAGAGGTTGACGGTGTCCCCACCTGCTGGTCAGGACTGGGCGGCGAACTGGAGGCGGGTCTGGTCTTCCGGGTCGGGTACGCCGACGAACAACTCGCACGGTGCGGCATCACGCACCTGGTCGAGCACTTGGTCCTGCATGAGGTCGGCCGTCGCCAGTATCACGACAACGGCGAGGTCGAGCCCACTCTCACGACGTTCAGCGTCCGAGGCTCCGAACAGGAGATCGTCGACTTCCTCGCCGGGGTGTGCCGGGCCGTCACCTGCCTGCCGACCCATCAGCTGGCGGCGCAGAACGAGATCGTGCGGCGCGAGGCCGGCCGGTGGCGGACGGCTCCTGAACTGTTGGCCGCGTGGCGCTACGGCGCGACCGGTTACGGTCTGGTCGGTCACGACGAGTTCGGCATCGGACATCACACGCCACGGGAGCTGGGTCAGTGGACGGACAGCTGGTTCACCCGAGGGAACGCGGCGCTGTGGATCAGCGGTGGCCAGCCGCCGGCCGGCCTTCGCTTGGACCTGCCCGACGGGCCACGTTTCCCGCCGCCTTGGCCAACCAGTGTGTTGCCGCACCTGCCGGCGTACTTCGAGTCGAACGTTGGCGGCGTGGCCGCCAGCACGGTGATCGACAGAGGTCCCGAGAGCGGGGTGTACCTCTACGCGTTGCGGCAGCGCCTGCTCGAACGATTACCCGACCTGACGGTCACCGCCGCGTCCTTCGACGAGCGGCTGGCGGAGATCAGTGTGCACGCCGACTGGGCATCTTCGGAGTCGGTGAACGCTTTCGTCGAGATCTTCGACGAGTTGGTGCACCAGCCGCCGACACTCAGTGACGTCGGTGTGGTGCGCGACATGATCAGGGCAGGCCTACAGGATCCCCGCCTGGCCCGCGCCATTCCGAGGGCTGCCGCACACACCGAACTGTTCGGCGGTCCGGCAAGGACCGTCGAGGAGCAACTGTCCCGCCTCGCCGCGCTGTCGCCGGAACAGCTGGCCACGGTCGCCGTCGAGGCCAGGGACGCAGTGTTACTGATGCTGCCGTTCGACCACGCACCACCAGGCGACCATTACCCTCCCGCGTCGAACGCATCGGAGGGCGTCGTGGAGGGACCGGTGTACACGCCCCTGGAGTCGTCCGGGTGGCGTCGCCGCCGTCCCGGTGCCGGCGGCGTGCGGTTGTGCGTCGGCCCCAGCGGAGTCAGCCTGGTGGAAGGTGGGATCTTCACGACCGTCCGGTTCGACGAGTGCGAGGTGATGGTGTCCTGGCCGGACGGCGCACGACAGCTGATCGGCCGGGACGGGATTGGTGTACTGGTCGAACCGACGCTGTGGCGCGGAGGGCAGGCGCTGCCGGCTCTGCTCGACGAGGGCGTGCCAGCGGCCCTGGTCATCTCCCGGCCGCCGCGACGACCTGACGAGATTCCCGACCCGGGGCACGTGAGTGTCTGGGACCGCCTGCGCACCGGGCTCCGGAGGACCTGACCATGTTCGATGGGATCGCCACGAGCTACCAGATTCTGCGTTCCATCAACGTCAACGTGGACACGGCCTGGAACGATCCGGAACTGCCGCCGGTCGAACGACGTGTCATGGGCGGAGACCTGGAGGCTGGCCTGAGCCTGCTGGCGAACACCCCCGACGACCACGAACTCAGGGCGCTGCGCGTGCACCGGCTGGCTGGCTGGATGACCCGCCTCCGCGAGCGCCACCTCACCCAGCTGTACCTGGAGCGACCGGAGGACGCCGACGTCGCGCTCTGGCTCGGCGCGTACCGCGTCGTGCGCGCGTGGCGGGTCCGCACGACCGCACCGGCCGAGTCCGTCAGCGCCGCGCAATTCGACCGGTTCTGGTTCATCCTCGGGCGCACCCACGAACCGCTGATGCGGGCGGCGACCCTCCGGCCGACCGACCCGACGCCGTGGAACTACCTGCAGTGGCGAGCCATGGGCCTGGACCGGCCTCGCGCCGAGCTCGACGACCTGTGGCAGGAGCTGCGTTCCCGGGACGAGAACAGCTACGTCGGTCATCACTCCCGCACACGGGCGCTGTGCGCGGACTGGTACGGCAGCAACGACGACGTGCTCGAGTTCGCCACCGGCGTGGCTGACACGACCCCACCCGGCGAACCCCTCGGCGCGGTCCTGGTCGCCGCCCACCTGGAGGTGATGCTCACCGATGGTCAACACCCCACGGACTACTTCGCGACCCGATCAGTCCGCGACGACCTCACCCGCCGGGCCGACGACTGGGTCGCGAACCTCCGGCCCCATGTGCGCACCCCGGAGGCGCACCACCTCTACGGCGCCGCCCTGTACCTCGCCGGCGACCACGATCGGGCACGGCGCCATCTCGGTGAGCTGCCCGCCAACAGCGTGCCAGACCGCCTGCCCTGGGAACCCCTCTTCGGCTACGACTGGAAACTGGACTACGGACCGGTCCGGAAAGCCCTCGGCCTACCGAATCGGGGACCTGTTCGTCAGAAACGGTCGCGCCGTACCACGTGATAGAAACACGCCAGGAAGACTTCGGCGGTTGGACAAGTGCGCGGCGAACAGGATCGGGTTGCTGCCCTGCGGGAAGCGGTTCAGGATGCTCCAACCGACTCAGGCAACCGTCATCATGACGCGATACCACCGGATGTTCTCCGGGTCCTCACCGATGGCGACGCCGTCCACCTCCACCCAGGCGTGTGCCTCGAAGGGATGGGTGCGCACCCCGGTCCGCCATGTCGGCCAACTGCCCCGCAGCCGGCACAACAGCGCGGTCGCGATGGAGCGTTGCAGGCACCACTGCCCGGTGCACCGCACGCTCGCCGCCATCACGGTGTCGCGCATCGCCGCGGCCTCCCGCTGTGTCGCGGGGCGAGCACCGCGCCGCACGAACTCCAGCACCTGGCGCACCAACGGAGAAGGCTCGCCTGGAGCGCTCGACGAGTCCGAGCGCCTCGATGTCGAACTGCGTCGCCGCTCACTCGTTTACGTCGCGGCCACCCGCGCACGCGACGAACTGACCGTGCTTCAACGCACGACCAACTGACGATGCTCATGGCCGACATCGTGGACGACCAGGTTGAAGCACGTGGGCGCAGTGCGCGGTTTGGATCGACTATGTTCGGGGGTGTCCCTAGGGACGTGAACCCCCACGTGTCCGAGGCCGGAGTTGCACATTATTCACCCGCTGTGCCCTTGAGAGGTGAATCTTCGTAGTCCGCCATGCGCGCAGGCTGGGGTTACGTCAAGCCTCGACGTCGCCAACTGGGACCGGTAACTACTGGAGTCCGGTCCGTATGGGGAGACCGGGGTCTACATCGCTGGTTGCCGTTTGATGGCTGACTGACCTGGCGGAACCTTTCCACAACTCGGCTGCTGTGCCGGAGCGGGGCGTCACCTCAGGTCCTGTCCGTGTGGTGGTTGGTGATCGGAAGTCGGTGCGGCCTCGAGCTTTAGGTGGACGACCTGAGTGGTGAGCGACGCCTCGACGTGCAGAAATACCTGATCGGCCGCTAGCCCGGCGTCCAAGCCTCGTGATGATGGTTGTTGTCGATAACTCGCCGTCCGGGAGGGACACGATGGCCAAATCTGATGAGCGTGAGGACAACCAACCAGTGGAGATACTACTGGAAGTTCATCCGCGCTCGGTTTCCGGTGATCTTTCTCCGCGGGTGGCGGTGCCGGAGGATTTTCGGCGGCGTGCCGCCGAAATCGCCGACAGTGTGGCGCAGGTGGCGGACCGGTTCCGATCCCGGCTCGAGCAGGAGGTTGCCGAGGACCTCGCGGCCGCTACGGCCGCCGAGCTGTTCGACATCCTCGACGGTGAGCTGGACCTGCATTGACCCGCACCGGTCAGTCGACACCGAAGGCCGCCTCGATGGGCCGGGTCCGCATCGTCCGCCACGTGGTGACGAGCGTCGAGGCGAGGGTGACCGCGACGACGAAGCCGACCACTGCGAGGTACAGCCACCACGGGCCCGCCGGCAGCGGACCGTCGTTCTTGACGAGGCTGAACGGCACCAGCGTCACCAGCGCTGCCACGCTCCCGAGCACGACACCGGTGACGGCGGCGACGAGCCCCTCGACCGTCATCATCGACAGCACCTGCTTCCTCGTCGCCCCGGCCAGGCGCAGCAGGCCGAACTCGCGTCGGCGGTGCCCCGTCGCCGCGACCATCGTGTTGACCACGGACAGAGCCGCGTAGCCGATCACGAGGATCACCACCGCGTAGTTGCCGACGCGGAGCATCCGCTCGACGGACGACTGCCCCGCTACGAGCGCGTCCCGACCGGCGACCCACAGCCCCGGCACCGTCCCGCCGGCGCGGGTGATCGCGTCGACGAGCCGCTCCCGGTCCGCGCCCGGCGCGGCACGCACCAGGATCTGCGTCGGCAAACCCGATGTGGTGTGCGGGGCCAGTACGTCCGAGGGCACCACGATCCTGGAGTCCTCGCCGCCGGCGGCGAGGAGCGCGACGACCCGCACCGACATCGTCGTGTTGTCGCCGAGCGTCATGGTGACGGTGTCGCCGAGGCCGACGCCGTGCCGGTCGGCCAGCTCCTTCGGCACCGCCGCGGTGTCACCGCGCAGCGCGGACAGGTCGCCGGCGAGGGGCGTCGCGCCGACGGTCCGCGCGGCCGCCGCGCCGTTCACACCCTGCACCTTCCAACCGCCCACCTGGGAGTCGTCCCGAGGGGAGTCGAGCCGGGCGGTCGCCGTCACGAACTCGGACGCGGCCGCGACGTCGGGCACCTCGCGCACGAGGTCCACGACCCCGGGACCGAATCCGCCGACCGCCGAGCCGACGACCACGTCCGCGTCGAGGTTGTCGCTGTACAACCGCTGGTTCGCGGCATCCTCGGTCTCCTGCAGGTACAGGACACCGGTGGCGATCCCGGTCAGCAGGATCACGGGGGTCACCGCGCCGGCCAGCCGACGGGTCCGCACCCGCGCGTGGGTGACGGCGAGTTCGCCGGTGATTCCGCCCCGGTTCGGCCGGGCGCGGTTGAGCAGGTTGACCACCAGCTTGGTGAAACCAGGCGCGAGCAGCGCGAGCCCGACGGCGAAGAAGATGGACGCCGGCCCCGCGACGCTGACGGTGAACGGGCCGCGCATGACCGCGACCGTGAACACGGCGAGCCCGACACCCCAGAGCAGGAAGAGGATCGCGAACACCAGCCGTGGCCGGGAGAGCCACGGCGGTTCGACCGCGACCTCGACCAGGGCGGTGACGGGCTTGGTCCGCGCGGCGCGCTTGCTCGCGATCGCCGCCGCGCCCACCGCCGCGCCCATGGTCGCCACCACGGCCGCGAGCGCCGGCATGACCCCGCGCTGGAACTCCAGCAGCGGTGACGCGGCGCCGTTGTCGGTGAACACATCGAACAGCAGCCGCCCGAGGAACCCACCCGGCACGACCGCGAGCACGGTGGCGAGCGTGGCCAGGACACCCGTCTCCACAAGGACCATCCGCCGGACCTGCCGCGGGGTGGTGCCGATCGCCCGCAGCAGCGCCACCTCCCGCTGCCGTTGCTGCACCGACAGCGTGATCATGGACACCACGCCGAACAAGGTGGCGAGCAGTGTCCACCCGGCGAACGCGGCGGCCAGGATCTGCAGCCGTCCCGCTCCGGCGCCGACCTCGGGGAACTCGGCGAGCCCGCGCTGGTCGCCGGTGAGCACGACCGCCTGCCGACCGCCGACCGCCGCCGCCGCGCGCTCCGCCAGCTCGTCGACGTCGACGCCGGGTGCGGGAAGCACGCCGATGGCGGTGACCTCGCCGGGATGCGTGGCGAGCCGGCGCGCGTCCGCCCCGGCGAAGAAGATCGCCGGGTGGTCGACCGAGACGCCGGACGGCGCGGCCACACCGCTGACGATGTACGACGCCACCGCGCCCTTCGCGGCCACTTCGACGCTGTCACCCGGCCGCACCCCCGCCTGCGCGGCGACCGTCGAGTCGACGACCACCTCACCCGGCTCCGGCGGCGTACTGCCGGCACTGAGGTCGTAGGGGGCCAGCCGGGCCGAAGTCCAGTCGTGGCCGAGCGAACCCACCGCGACCGGCTGGCCGTCGCTCACCACGGTCGCCGGGAACTGCCGGTAGGGCACGGCGTCGGCGACCCCCTCCAGCGCGGCGACCTCTGCCGTCAGGTCCTCGTCGACGTCCGCCCACTCGGCCACGGTCTCGGAGGCGTTGTCCTGGTTGCCGGCGACCACGATCGGCGCCTCGGCCAGTGCCTGCGGCGCCACCGCGCTCCGCAGGCCCGTCTCCATCAACGTTCCGCAGGCGGTCACCAGTGCCGCGCCGGCGAACAGCGCGAGGAAGCTCGCGATGAAGGCCGTCTTGCGGAAGCGCAGTGTGCGAACTGCGAGCTGCCACATGGTTTTCCCCGTCTCCCCTCGGTTGCCCCGTCCAACCAAAGGGCCTGCGGACGAAGCTAACGACGGTGCCGTGGCGGGCGAAAGGGTACGAGGGTGCCTTGTGGGGGTGGGGAAAACCCCACCCTGCCGGTGTTCGCGCCGAGCAGGGGTGTTGAGGGGTCGCCCCGGGAAGACGGCCGACCGTAGCGTCCGGCGCGTGAGCGACGAGAGAACACTTCTCGAGTACCTCCGGCGCGCGACGGCCGACCTGCGCAGGACCCGCAGGGAACTCGCCGAGGCACGGCAGAGTCCCGCCATGGGCGGGCGGGAGCCGATCGCGATCGTCGGCATCGGCTGCCGGTACCCGGGGGGTGTCACCGGTCTCGAGGACCTGTGGCGGCTCGTCGAGACCGGCACGGACGCGGTCGCCGGCTTCCCCGAGGACCGCGGCTGGGACGTCGCGGAACTGTACGACCCGGAACCCGGCACGCCGGGCCGGTCCTACACGCGCGCGGGTGCGTTCCTCGACGACGCCGCCGGGTTTGACGCGGGCTTCTTCGGCATCTCGCCCCGCGAGGCACTCACCATGGACCCGCAGCAGCGGCTCCTGCTCGAGACGTCGTGGGAGGCGTTCGAGCGGGCCGGGATACCGCCCGCGACGATGCGGGGCAGCGACACCGGCGTGTACGCGGGCCTGATGTACCACGACTACGCGGGCAACGACAGTGCCGGCTCCGTGGTGTCCGGCCGGGTCTCCTACACGTTCGGGCTGGAGGGTCCGTGCGTCACTGTGGACACGGCCTGCTCCTCCTCCCTCGTCGCCGTGCACCTCGCGGTACGTGCCCTGCGGGCGGGGGAGTGCGCACTCGCGCTCGCGGGCGGCGTCGCCGTCATGGCCACCCCCGGCACCTTCGTCGAGTTCAGCAAGCAGCGCGCGTTGTCGGCGGACGGGCGGTGCAAGTCGTTCGCCGCGGCGGCCGACGGCACCGGATGGGGCGAGGGCGCCGGGGTGCTGCTGCTCGAACGGCTGTCGGACGCGCGGCGCCACGGCAGGCGGGTGCTGGCCGTCATCCCTGGCACCGCGACCAACCAGGACGGCGCGTCCAGTGGGCTGACCGCACCCAACGGAATGGCGCAGCAGCGGGTGATCCGGGCGGCGCTCGCGGACGCCGGTCTGTCCACTTCGGACGTCGATGTCGTGGAGGCGCACGGCACCGGGACGACGCTGGGTGACCCGATCGAGGCGCAGGCGTTGCTCGCGAGCTATGGCACGGACCGGCAGTGGCCCTTGTGGCTGGGTTCGATCAAGTCGAACATCGGCCACACTCAGGCGGCGGCCGGTGTCGCCGGCATCATCAAGATGGTGGCCGCGATCCACCACGGCGTCCTGCCCAGGACGCTGCACGTGGACGCGCCGACCCCCAACGTCGACTGGGCCGCGGGCGCCGTCGAGCTGCTGACCGAGCGGCGGGACTGGCCGGTGACCGGCCGGCCGCGCCGCGCGGGCGTCTCGTCCTTCGGGGTGAGCGGCAGCAACGCCCATGTGATCGTCGAGGAGGCGCCGGAACCGGAGCTCGCCGCCGGCGAGGAGCCCGTGCCGGCCGACTTCGCCGGTCCGGTGCCGTGGGTGCTCGCGGCCCGGTCCCCGAGCGCGCTTCGCGACCAGGCGACCCACCTGCTGAACGCGCCCCCGGACCTCTCGGCCGTCGACGTCGGCCACTCCCTTGTCACCACCCGCTCCCTCATGCCACATCGAGCGGTCGTACTCGGCGCGACTGCGGCGGAACTGCGGAACGGGCTGCACGCCGTCGCGGGCACCGGCGAACGCGGGGCGGCCGCCGTCACGACCGGCAGCGTCACGGGCACCGGCCGGGTCGCCTTCGTCTTCCCCGGCCAGGGATCGCAGTGGCAGGGGATGGCGACCCGGTTGCTCGACACCTCGGACGTGTTCGCCGCCAGCATGGCCGCCTGCGCCGACGCACTCGCCCCGCACGTCGACTGGGACCTGCTCGACATCGCTCGGCGCGGCGAGCAAACCGACCTGCCCGTCGATGTCGTGCAACCCCTGCTGTGGGCCGTGCTCGTGTCCATTGCCGAGCTGTGGCGCTCCTTCGGGGTGGTACCCGCCGCGGTCGTCGGCCACTCGCAGGGCGAGGTGGCGGCCGCCTGCGTGGCCGGCGCGCTGTCGCTGGCGGACGGGGCACGCGTCGTCGCGGCACGCAGCCGGCTCATCGCGGTCGGACTCGCCGGCCGTGGCGGCATGATGTCGGTGCCGCTCGGCGAGCGGGAGATCAGGGACCGGCTGGCCGCCCGCGGTGGCGCCGTCACGGTGGCGGCGGTCAACGGGCCGTCCTCGGTCGTCGTGTGCGGGGAGACGGACGAACTCGACGCGTTGTACGACACGCTCACCGGCGAGGACATCCGCGCACGGCGGATAGCGGTCGACTACGCCTCCCACTCCCACCATGTCGAAGCGATCCAGGACGAGCTGGTCGAGGCGCTCGCCGGCCTGAACCCGACCCGAGCGGAGGTCCCGTTCGCGTCGGCGACGACCGGTGGCCTGCTCGACACCAGTGTGATGGACGCGCGCTACTGGTACACCAACCTGCGGAGCACGGTCCGGTTCTCCGACGCCGTCGGCGCGTTGCTGGACGACGGCGTCGACGTCTTCGTCGAGTGCGGCCCGCACCCCTCGATGCGGATCGCGTTGGAGGAGACCTTCGAGGCACGCGGGGTCGCGGCTGCCTATGTCGGGTCGCTGCGCCGCGACGACGGCGGCCCTGACCGCTTCGCCGCCTCGCTCGCCGAGGCGCACGTGCGCGGCGTGTCCGTGGACTGGGCGCCCTGCCTGCGTGGCGGCGCCGTTGTCGACCTGCCGACCTACGCCTTCCAGCACGAACGGTTCTGGCTCGACTCGACCGGCGGTGGCGCCGACGCCGGCGCGTTGGGCCAGGAACCCGCCGACCACCCGTTGCTCGGCGCCGCCGTGGGGGTCGCGGGCAGCGGCGAGATGCTGTTCACGGGACGGCTCACCCGGTCGGGCCAGCCGTGGTTGACCGATCACGCCGTGCTGGGCGCGGTGCTGCTGCCGGGGGCGGCTCTCGTTGACCTGGCACTGCACGCGGGCGCCCGCACCGGCTGCCCCGTGCTGGACGAGCTGACGCTGCGCAACCCCGTGCTCCTGCCCGAGTCGGGTGCGGTGGTGGTGCAGGTGCGGGTCGGTGCGCGCGATGGCGACGGCACCCGCCAGGTGACGGTGTCCTCCCGGCTCGACCGGGACGACACCGGTGCCGCGGAGTGGACGACCAACGCCGAGGGGGTGCTCGCCGCGGACGTCGCACCGCCGACAACGGCCGGTGCCGAGTGGCCGCCCGCCGGCGCGGAGCCCGTGCCCGTCGCGGACGCCTACGAGCGGCTGCGTGAGCGTGGCTACGCGTACGGTCCGGTGTTCCAGGGGCTGCGTGGCGCGTGGCGGCGGGACGGGGAGCTGTTCGCCGAGGTCGCCCTGCCCGCGGCCGCGACGCCGGAGGCGAGCCGGTTCGGCCTCCACCCGGCACTGCTGGACGCCGCGATGCACGCCGGTCTGCTCGCACCGGAACACCACGGCGAGACCATGCTGCCGTTCTCGTGGAGCGGTGTCCGCCTGTACGCCCGAGGTGCCTCCGCGCTGCGGGTGCGGCTGACACCGGCCGGGCGGGACGTGGCTGTCGAACTGGCCGACCAGACGGGCGCGCCCGTGCTGTCCGTAACGGCCCTCTCGGCCAGGCCCGTGCGTGCGGACCAGTTGGCGGCGGGCGTCGCCCAGGCGTTGTACACGGTGGCCTGGCGGCCGCTGCCCACTACCGACGCCTCGGCCGAGGAGCCGGTGCCGATCACGGCCGTGCCGGCGGATGGCCCGGTACCCGCTGCCGCGCTGTACGAGTGCGTGCCACCGGATGGCCCGGTGCCGGCGAGCACGCACGCCAGTGTGCACAGCACGCTGGCCGCCGTCCTGGACTGGTTGGCGGACCCCAGGTTCACCAACGCCCGGCTCGTCGTCCTGACGAGGAACGCGGTGGCGACCGGCGCGCCGGACCTCGCGCCCGACCTCGCGGCGGCCCCGGTGTGGGGTCTCGTCCGTGCCGCGCAGGCAGAGCACCCTGACCGGCTCGTGCTCATCGACACGGACACCGACGACGTTCCCGCGCTCGGCGCGGTGCTGGCGGCCGGTGTGCCGGAGGCCGCAGTGCGTGCGGGTGCGGTGCTCCTGCCCCGGCTCGTACGGGCCGACTTGTCGGCCGAGCCGCCGGCGGCACTCGATCCGGACGGCATCGTGCTCGTGACGGGCGGCACGGGTGGTCTCGGCGCGGTGGCGGCGCGACGGTTGGTCGCCCAGCACGGTGTGCGCCGCCTCCTCCTGGCGAGCCGGCGCGGACCGGAGGCGCCGGGTGCCGCGGAGCTGGTCGAGGAGCTGACCACGGCCGGTGCCGAAGTGACGGTCGCCGCGTGCGACGTCGGTGACCGGGACGCCGTGGCCGACCTGCTCGCGGACCTCCCGGCCCGGCTGACCGCGGTCGTGCACACCGCGGGCGTGCTCGCGGACGGGGTGCTGCACACCCTCGACGCCGACCGGGTCGCCGCCGTGTTCGGTCCGAAGGCCGACGCAGCGTGGCACCTCCACGAGCTGACCGAGCACATGGGACTCGACCGGTTCGTCGTCTTCTCGTCGGTCGCCGGCACACTCGGTTCGCCCGGGCAGGCGAACTACGCGGCGGCAAACGTGTTCCTGGACGCGCTTGTCGCATACCGCCGGGCGCGTGGGCTGCCGGCGTCCTCGTGGGCGTGGGGCCTGTGGGACGGGCCGGGAATGGGCGCTGGACTGTCTGAAGTGGACGTGCGGAGGATGCGCCGGGAGGGGATGCCGGCGATGTCGGTCGAGCAGGGCGGTGCGCTGCTCGACGCGGCGATGGCGGCCGGCGAGCCGTTCCTCGCACTCGTCCCGCTCGACCTGCCCGCGTTGCGGATGCGGGGCGACGTGCCGCCCCTGCTGCGGGAGCTCGTGCCAGCGACGGTGCCGGCAAGCGGTGCCGAGCCCGGCGCGCGATGGGCCACGGCGACCGAGGACGAGCTCGTCGACCTCGTGCGTGGCGCGGTCGCCGAGGTCCTCGGGCACCCGTCCGGCACCGCCGTCGACCCGGCGCGACCGTTCGCGGAGCTGGGCTTCGACTCGCTGATCTCGCTCGAGCTGCGGAATCGCCTGCAGTCGGCCACCGGTCTGCGGCTGCCGGCCACGCTCGTGTTCGACCACCCCACCACGGCCGCCGTCGCCCGCCACCTCGGCGGTCGCATCTCGGGCGAGCGCCGATCCGCCGCGCCGGTTGTGGTGCGTGAGCACGACGACGAACCGGTCGCGATCGTCGCGATGGCCTGCCGGTACCCGGGCGACGTCGGCTCGCCGGACGACCTGTGGCGCCTGGTGTCCGGCGGCGTCGACGCGGTCGGCGGGTTCCCCACCGACCGCGGCTGGGACGTGGCCGCGGTGTACGACCCCCGGCCGGGCACGCCCGGCAGGACCTACACGAAGCGGGGCGGTTTCCTCGCCGACGCCGCGGGTTTCGACGCCGGGTTCTTCTCGATCAGCCCGCACGACGCGCCGACGGTCGACCCGCAGGAGCGGCTGTTGCTTGAGACGTCGTGGGAGCTGTTCGAGCTGGCCGGCGTCGATCCCGGCACCCTCGCCGGCTCCCGGACCGGGGTGTACGTCGGCACCATGTACCACGACTACCCGCTCAACAGCTCGACCGGATCGGTCGCGTCCGGCCGTCTCGCCTACCACTACGGGCTCGAGGGACCCGCGCTGACGGTGGACACCGCGTGCTCGTCGTCGCTCGTGGCGCTTCACCTCGCGGTCCGTGCGCTGCGGTCGGGTGAGTGCTCACTCGCGCTGGCCGGCGGCGCGACGGTGATGGCGACACCCGAGATGCTCATCGAGTTCAGCCGCCAGCGCGGGCTCTCGCCGGACGGGCGGTGCAAGTCGTTCGCGGACACCGCCGACGGCACCGGGTTCGCGGAAGGCGTGGGGTTGCTGCTGGTGGAGCGGTTGTCGGACGCGCGGCGCAACGGTCATCGGGTGTTGGGGTTGGTGCGTGGTTCGGCGGTGAACTCCGATGGCGCGTCGAACGGGTTGACAGCGCCGAACGGTCCGTCGCAGGAGCGGGTGATCCGCCAGGCGCTGGCCGACGCTCGGTTGTCCACTTCGGACGTGGACGTGGTCGAGGCGCACGGCACGGGTACCCGGTTGGGCGATCCCATTGAGGCGCAGGCGTTACTGGCCACGTACGGGCAGGATCGGGACCGTCCACTGTGGCTGGGTTCGGTCAAGTCGAACCTGGGGCATACGCAGGCCGCTGCCGGTGTCGCCGGTGTGATCAAAATGGTCGAGGCGATGCGGCACGGTGTGGTGCCGAGGACGTTGCACGTGGATGAGCCATCGTCCGAAGTGGACTGGGGCTCGGGTGCGGTGGAGCTGCTGACCGAGTCACGTTCGTGGCCGGAGGTGGGGCGGCCGCGGCGGGTCGGGGTGTCGTCGTTCGGGATCAGTGGCACCAACGCGCACGTCATCCTCGAGCAGGCGCCGGCCGAGCCCGCGCAGGACGAGTGCGGCGGCGACCCGGCGCCAGGGCTCGTGCCGTGGGTGCTGTCGGCGGCGACGCCCGATGCGCTGCCGGCACAGGCGGCACGCCTGCGGACCTTCCTCGACGTGCGGCCGGAACTGCCGGCGGCGGACGTCGGCCGGTCGCTGGCCGCCACCCGTGCCGCGCTCCGGTGTCGGACCGTGCTGGTCGGGCGTGACCGTGACGAACTGGTCGCGCAACTGGCCGGCGTGGTCGCCGAGACACCGCCGTCGCACGGCCGTACCGCCTTCCTGTTAACCGGCCAGGGCGCCCAGCGGCGTGGTATGGGGCGGGAGTTGTACTCGGTGTTTCCTGCGTTCGCCTCCGCGTTCGACGAGGTGGTCGCCGAGCTGGATGTCCATTTGGGACGCTCGGTGCGTGATGTCGTGTGGGATGACGAGTCGGATTTGGTGCACCGCACGGAGTTCGCCCAGCCCGGCTTGTTCGCTGTCGAGGTGGCGTTGTTCCGGCTGTTGGAGTCGTGGGGTGTGCGGCCGGATTTCGTAGCCGGACACTCAGTGGGCGAGATCGGCGCCGCGCATGTGGCCGGGGTGCTGTCGCTGGCCGACGCGGCTCGGTTGGTGGTGGCGCGGGGTCGGCTGATGCAGGCGTTGCCGTCCGGTGGGGCGATGGTCGCCGTGGTGGCCACGGAAGAGGAACTCGTGCTGCCGGCGAGTGTTTCCGTCGCCGCGGTGAACGGCCCGTCGTCGGTGGTGATCTCGGGTCCGGAGGCGGACGTGCTCGCGGCGGCCGCCGGGTGCCGGAAGTGGCGCCGGCTTGAGATCTCCCACGCGTTCCACTCGGCGTTGATGGATCCGATGCTGGACGAGTTCGCCACGGTGGTGGCCGAACTGGAGTTCGCCGAGCCGAGGATTCCTGTGGTGTCCACTGTGGCAGGTTCGGTCACCGACGAGCTGACGTCACCCCCGTACTGGGTCCGCCAGGTCCGCGACACCGTTCGCTTCGCCGACGCCGTGCGGTACCTCGAGACGCGGGGCGTGACCACCTTCGTGGAGATCGGTCCGGACGCGATCCTGTCGACTCCGGGACAGTCATGCGTGACGGACGCCGCCTTCGTGCCCCTCCAGCGCCGCGACCGGGACGAGGCACGCGAACTGCTCACCGCTCTGGGTGCCGCTCACGCGCGGGGCGTCACCGTCGACTGGTCCGCCTGCTTCACCGGCGCACCCGCGGTCGTCGTGGACCTGCCGACCTACGCCTTCCAGCACACGCGGTACTGGCTCGACGGCCGCCAGGACGCCGACGTCCGGGGCGCCGGCCAGGACCGGGAAGACCATCCGGTGCTCGGCGCGCTGGTCGAACTGCCCGACACCGGGGGAGTCGTGTTCACCGGTCGCCTCGGCGCGACCACGCATCCGTGGCTCGCCGCCAACGACCTGCTCGGCGCACTGGTCGCGCCCGGCGGCCTGCTGGTGGAGCTGGCCGCGCACGCGGGAGAACGCGTCGGCGCCGGTGTGCTGCGTGAGCTGACCGTCGCGGTCCCCGTGGTACTGCCGAGGGATGGCGACCTGTCGATCCGGGTCGCCCTCGGCCCGCCGGAAGACGGCGCCAGGACCGTCCACATCCACACCAGGAGCGACCGCCGGTGGACCGAGCACGCCACGGGTGTGGTCACGCCCATGGACGTCCTGCCGGCCGCCGAGACATCCACCTCGCTCGGAACGCCACTGGACGTCGAGGACGTCTACCGCCGTCTGCTGGCCGCCGGGCAAGCCGTCGGCCCGGCGGCCAGCATGCTCCGGTCGGCCTGGCGGCACGGCGACGAGCTGGTCGCGGACGTCGCGCTGGACGAGGACACCGCACCCGACCGGTACGCCGTTCTCACGGCCGCCGTCCAGCTACTCGGCGCGGATGCCACGGCGCCGGTCGACGCGGGCGCCGTCACCGGGCTCGTCCGCCACCGGCCCGCTGGAGCGACGGCACGTATCCGCATCTCCCCGGCCGGACCGGACAGCGTGCGGGTGACGGTCGCCGACCCCACCGGCGAGCCGGTCCTGACCCTCGCGGCACTCACGCTCAGCCCCGTCGACACGTCCTCGCTGGCAGGCGGCGGTGAGCTGCTGGCGCTGCGTTGGCGGCCGACCAGGGCACCGGTCGCCGACCCCGTCGACTACGAGGTGTGGCATGCGCCCGACGATGCCGACGCCGCCGAGCAGTGCGAGAAGGCACTGACGTCGTGGCTCGGCCACGGCACGACCCGCCCGCTCGTCGTCCGCACCGGGAGCGACGACCGCACCGCTTCGGCGGTCGCCGGCGTGGTGCGCGCCCTCCAGGCCGCCCATCCCGACCGGTTCGTGCTCGCCCACACGTCCGAGGCCGGCGACGCCCTCCCCTGGGCCGTGGCATCGGGCGCCGCCGAGTTCGCACTCCGGCCCGACGGCATGCTGCTCCCCGTCCTGGAACGGGTCACCGCGGACGCGAGCCCGCTACCGCCGGGCACGGTCGTCCTGACCGGCGACCACGGCGCGGTCGCGCGACAGCTCGTGCACACCCATGGCGCCACGTCCCTGCTGCTCGTCGGCGATGGCGTGATGTCACTCGACCTCACGGATCTCGGGGTCGAGGTCCGTGTCGTCGACCGTGATCCGGCGGCGCCCGGCGTGCTGGAGCAGGTGTTCAGCGAACTGGCCGGTCCCCTCGCCGCCGTCTACCACGTGGCGGCCCCGGACCACCTCGACGTCGCGTGGCGTCTCCACCTGCTCACGACCGACGCCGAGCACGCCGCGTTCGTGCTGGTCGCCACCGGTGTTCCGGCGAAGGACGCCGCGGCACTCGGGGCCATCGCCCGGCACCGGCGGTCGCTCGGCCTGCCCGCCAGCACGCTTTCCGCCGCCCCGTGGGAAACCGGCGTCACCGCGCTGTCGCCCGCCGAAGCGGTCGCCACGACCGGGCCCTTCGGGACGGACGCGGAGGTGTTCCCGGTCCGGCTCGACTACGCCGTGCTCCGTGCCGGCGCCGACGACCTGCCGGGCCCACTGCACGACCTGGCCGGGCTGCCGGCAACCGGCGTCGCTACGTCCGGCGACGAGTTCGTGACCACGATCCGCGGCCTCGACGACGCCGGCCGGCGGCGAGCCGTGCTCGAGCTGGTGCGTGCGGAGGTCGCAGCCGTGCTCGGCCACGACTCCGCCGGGGCGGTCGAGCCCGACCGTGCCCTGTCGGAACTGGGCTTCGACTCCTTCGCGGCCGTCGAGCTGCGCAGGCGGCTGAGCGCCTCGACCGGCCTGGCGTTGCCCGCCACCCTGGTGTTCGACCACCCGACCGCCCACGCCGCCGCCGAGTACCTGCTGAGCGAGCTGACCGCTGCCGGCACGGCCGCGGTGGGATCGGTGCTCGGCGAGGTGGACCGGCTGGCCGGCGCGCTGTCGGACTGGACGCCGGACGATGGCGACCACGCGACGATCGCCTTACGACTCGAGGCGCTGCTGCGCATGTGGCGGGACCGGGCCGCACCGGAGGAGCGCGGGGATGACGTCGCCGGCGTCTCGGACGAGGAGCTGTTCGACATCCTGGACAGCGAGCTGGGCGCGTGACCTCACGCGGCCGGGCCGGCGTCGAGGTAGGCGAGGACCGCGAGCACCCTGCGGTTGTCGTCCGGCGAGGGCGGCAGATCGAGCTTCGCGAAGAGGTTGTTGGTGTGCTTGCCGACCGCCTTCTCGGTGACGTACAAGTGTGCGGCGATGGCGGCGTTCGACCGGCCTTCCGCCATGAGGCCGAGCACCTCCCGTTCCCGTGCGGTGAGCCGGTCCAGGGGCGCGGTTCGAGCGCTCGCGGTCAGCAGTTGGGACACGACCTCCGGGTCCATCACCGTGCCGCCGGTCGCGACGTTGCGCACCGCGTCGACGAACGCGTCGACGTCGACGACCCGATCCTTGAGCAGGTAGCCGATCGCGCCTCTGCCGTCGGACAACAGTTCGCGTGCGTAGAGCTGCTCGACGTACTGCGAGAGCACCAGCACCGGCAGACCGGGGATCCTGGCGCGGGCCGCGATGGCGGCGCGCAGCCCCTCGTCGGTGTTGGTCGGCGGGAGCCGGACGTCGACGACGGCGACGTCCGGGCTGTGGTCGACCAGGGCGGTGAGCAGGTCCGGTCCGTTGTCGACGGCGGACACAACCTCGAAACCATGTGCGGACAGCAGCCGGATCAACCCGTCCCTCAACAGGGTCAGGTCTTCTCCGAGGACGACGCGCACGGCACCTCCATGGTTACGGTGGTCGGCCCGCCGGGTGGGCTCGAGATCGTCATTGTGCCGTCGAACGCCGCCAGCCGCCGTCGAATCCCGTGCAGGCCGCCGCCCTCGGTGTCCACCGCGCCGCCCCGTCCGTCGTCACCGACGACCACCACGGCGGCGCCGCCCCGCTGGGTGAGGGTGAGCCACGCCGTGGTCGCCTCGCTGTGTTTCCCGAGGTTCGCGACCGCTTCGGCCACCGCGAAGTACAGGGCCGACTCGACTGGTGTCGGCAGCCGGCCGGGCAGGTCGACGGTGGTGCGCACCGGGATCGCGCTCGACAGAGCCAACGCCTCGACCGCGCCGGCGAGGCCACGGTCCGCGAGCACGGGCGGGTGGATGCCCCTGGCGAGGTCACGCAGTTCGGCGAGCGCGGTGGCGTTGGTCTTCGCCGCCTCGGCGAGCAGCGCCGCCGCGGCCGAGGGATCGCGGCTGATCAGCTTCTCGGCCATCCCGAGGCTCATGCCGAGTGACACCAGCCTCGCCTGTGCCCCGTCGTGCAGGTCACGTTCGATCCGGCGGAGCTCAGCGGCCTGCGTGTCGAGCGCCTCGGCGCGCGACTCGGTGAGCTCGGTGACCCGGCGATCCAACACGGCTCGCGTGGTGGGGCCGAGGAACCAGCGGGTGAGCCGGGCGTGCAGTCGGAGGAGCGGGCGGCCGGCGGCGGCGAACGCCACGACAGCGGCCGCGGCCGGCAGCAGTCCCAGGAACGAGGTGGGCAGGTCGTGGATCGTGAACACGCCGTAGTTCAGCGACATGGTGCCGCCGGCGAGGAAGATGACGGGGAGCGTGAGATGCCACAGGACGTTCAGCACGAAGGCCACCGGCAGGAGCGCGATCGTGAACCCGACGGTCGTGTTGAACGGCAGCCAGGCGAAGTCGCGCCAGGTGGCCGGGTCGCCGGCCACCGCACGGAACCTCGGCAGCCACCCGGTTGCCCGCACCACCCGGTAGGGGCGGGCAACCGGGTCGCCGGTGAACGCGCCGACCCACCCGCGATAGCGGTCGGCGTACCACCGCACGGCACCGAACGCCTTGAGCGACAACGGAAAGCCAAAGGTGAGGGTGAGCAGCGACAGCGCGAGGACGGTGGCGGACCACAGCAGCATGCCTGGTACGGCCGCGAAGCTCACGGCCAGGCTGGTCAGCACGAGGCGAACCGGCGGTGGCAAGGCCATCACTCCTTCGGCGGCCCGGGTGGGCCAGTCCTATTATCGGTGGCCTCCGCCGCCCTGCCACTGGTGCTGGCCTGCCGCCGGAAGGTAGGCAAAACCCCACCATCGATCCACGGCCTGAACCCATGTGACGGGCCGGCGCGCCCGGTTAGCGTCTGCTGACATGACGTCGACGATGACAGACGCAGCGGTGGCCCTGACCGAGGTCGAGAAGGTCTACGGTACGGGGCCTGGTCGAGTGACGGCGCTCGCCGGGGTCACCATCGCTTTCGAGCGGGGCAGCTTCATCGCGGTGATGGGCCCGTCAGGGTCGGGCAAGAGCACCTTCTTACACTGCGCGGCCGGACTCGACGCGCCGACGTCGGGCTCGGTGGTCCTCGACGGCCTGGAGCTCGCCGGTCTCGACGAGGACTCGCTCACGAGGTTGCGCAGGGATCGGGTGGGGTTCGTGTTCCAGAGCATGAACCTGTTGCCGGCGTTGACGGTCGAGCAGAACATCGGGCTCCCCATGAGGCTGGCCGGCGGCCGGCCGAACCGCGTGCTCGTCGAGGAGATCGCCGGGCGCGTCGGGCTGGCGAACCGGCTCGGCCACCGTCCCAGCGAACTGTCCGGGGGACAGCAGCAGCGCGTCGCGATCGCCCGGGCGCTGGTCACCAGCCCCGCGGTGATCTTCGCGGACGAGCCGACCGGCTCCCTCGACACGCGGAGCGCGGCCGAGGTACTGGCGCTGCTGAGCGAGGCGGTTCGGGACGGCGAACAGTCGATCATCATGGTGACCCATGACCCGGTCGCGGCGTCGCACGCGGACCGCTGCTACTTCATGGCGGACGGCGACTTCGTCGGCGAGTTGGCGAACCCGACGGCGAAGGCGGTGGCCGAACGCATGACCAATCTGGGGGCGTGGGCGAACACGACGCACAAGAGGGACGCGCGTGACACCGGATGAGAACGACACGCTGGCCGACCTGCCTGCCAGCTTCGCGGTGGCCTGGGGCCTTGGCACAAGTCCTGCCAAGGGACCGAAGCCGGGGCTGAACCTCGACGGCATCGTCCAGGCCGGGCTACGGGTGGCCACGGAGGACGGTCTCGCGGCAGTGTCGATGAGCCGGGTGGCGAGCGAGTTGGGCACGTCCGCCATGTCGTTGTACCGCTACGTGACGGCGAAGGACGAGCTCCTCGCGCTGATGGTCGACGCGGCACTCGGTGATGTGGAGGAGACCGCGGCCGGGGACGGCTGGCGCCCGGGCCTGGAGCGCTGGGCGTGGTCCGCGCTGACCGCGTACCGCCACCACCCGTGGGCACTGCAGATACCGGTCAAGGGTCCACCCCTCACCCCGAACTCGATCGCCTTCCTGGAACAGGGCCTCCGTTGCCTGGCCGGCACCCCGCTGGCGCCGGGCGAGAAGATGGGGACCGTCCTCACGACCATGAGCTACACCCGCGCCTGGGCGGTGCTCAGTAACCAGCTCGAGGCGGCACATCCACCAGGTGCCCGACCGCTGCCGGAGGCTCTGACCGCCTACGCCAACACCCTTCGCGCCCTGACCGACCCGATCCACTTCCCGGCCCTGCACGAGGTCCTGGCGGCGAACGTGTTCGAAGAGGACGAGCACGACCCGGACTGGGATTTCAGGTTCGGCCTAGCGCGACTTCTCGACGGTTTCGCCGCGCTGATCGAACAACGTAGCTGACTCGCGAACTCCGGGAAGCGGGGATGCTCGAAAGAACCCCGATGCATTTACGGAAGGAATCTGATGACCGACACGCTGCCCACCACTCGCACCTGCCCGTTCGACCCGCCGCCATCGATTCAGGAGTGGGCGCTGGCGCGGCCGATCAGCCCGCTGCGGTATCCGGACGGCTCGACCGGGTGGCTGGTCACCGGCTACACGGCCGCCCGGCAGGTGCTGTCCGACGCGCGGTTCAGCTCTCGGCTCGACGTGGCGCTCTCGCCGATCCGCGGCCGGCAGAACAGTCTGCCAGGCGCGTTCGCGTTCATGGACCCACCGGAGCACACCCGGTACCGCAAGCTGCTGACCGGCCAGTTCACCGTGCGGCGCATGCGGCTGCTGGAGCCGATGATCGCCGCCAGGATCGACGAGGTGCTGTCGTCGCTGACCTCCCCGGCCGACCTGGTGCGCGGGTTCGCGCTGCCCGTGGCGTCGGGGGTGATCTGCGATCTGCTCGGCGTGCCGTACGCCAACCGCGAGGCGTTCAAGCAGCAGACCCACGACACGGTCGACCCGGAGCGGTCGGAGGACGAACGGAACGCGGCCGGCGGGGCGATGTACGTCATGTTGGCGGAGTTGGTGCGTGCCAAGCGGGCGCAGCCGGCCGACGACCTGCTGAGTGGTCTCATGGAGTCGGATCTGTCGGACGAGGAGATCACCGGCATCGGCCTGATACTGTTGTTCGCCGGCCACGAGACGTCCGCGAACATGCTGGCGCTCGGGACGTTCGCGCTGCTGGAACACCCGGCGCAGTTGGCCGCGCTGCGTTCGTCGCCGGATATGGTGGACGGCGCGGTGGAGGAGCTGCTGCGGTACCTGTCGATCGCGCAGTACGAGGTGAACCGGGGAGCGCTCGAGGACGTGGAGGTGGCGGGTCAGCTGGTCCGCGCAGGCGAGAGCCTGCTGGTCTCGCTCCCGATGGCCAACCGCGACCCGGCGCGGTTCTCCTCTCCGGGCGAGCTGGACATCTCCCGCCCGAGCGGCGGTCACCTCGCGTTCGGGCACGGCCTGCACCAGTGCCTGGGTCAGCAACTGGCGCGCATCGAACTGCGGCTCGGCTTCACGGCGCTACTGGCGCGGTTCCCTCATCTACGGCTGGCCATCCCGGCGGCGGAGGTCCCACTGAACACGGGGAGAGGCATCTACGGCGTGGCGGAACTACCAGTCACCTGGTAACCCGCGAGTCGCTCGCTGTCCAAACGGTACGACTCGCGGGCTGGTCAGGTCTCGCGGATCGCGGCCTCCACCTGGCCTACTCGGTCGGCCAGGTGGCCCATCGCGCCGATGGCTCGGGTCATCGGGTCGTCCTCGGCGCCGCGGAGGGCTCGTTCGCGGAGGAAGGCCTGCTTTACCGCGGTCCAGCGATCCGCCTGAGATCCGTGGGCGACGCTCGACGAGATCATGGGTGTCCAGGTCGTAGACACGATTGACGACGCGATCGGTCAGCTCGCCTTCTTCGGCCGGTGTTCGACGGAGGACAACCAGGACCCGACGACCTCTCGGGCGTGGCAGATCGCCAACGCCAGGAACGTGGTCGAGCCACGTGGCGGAGAGATCATCGCCGAGTTCTTCGACATCGGGTACTCGCGGTCAGTGCCCTGGGAGCGGCGGCCTGAGTCGGCAGAGTTGCTCGCGGCGCTGAAGCGGCCGGACCGTGGTTGGTCCGGCGTGGTGGTCGGTGAGGGCACCCGGTGTTGGTACGGAAACCAGTTCTCGTTGATCGCGCCGAAGTTCGCCGCGTACGGAGTGGACCTGTGGGTGCCGGAACTCGGCGGGAAGTTCGACCCGCGGAATCCTTCGCACAAGATGCTCATGAGCCAGCTCGGCGCCATGAGCGAGTCGGAGCGTCGGCATGTGCAGTCTAGGGTCCGGGCTGCGATGGACGCTCAGTTGGTCAACGAAGGGCGGCACCAGGGCGGACGGGCGCCGTTCGGGTACGTCACTGTGGACGGCGGACCCACCCCGAATCCACGCAAGGCGGCAGAGGGTTACCGGCTGCGGATGCTGGCGCTCGACGAGTCGGCGGCCGAGGTGGTGCGGCGGATCTTCGACGAGTACCTGAATGGCAAGGGCGATCGGGCGATAGCCAACGGGCTCAATCGGGACGGCATCTCGTGCCCGTCCGCGCGTCGGCCGGAGCAGAACACACATCGGTTGGCGGATGGGTGGCAGGGAAGCACGTGCCGGGCGATCTTGGAGAACCCTCGCTACACGGGTTACGCGGTCTTCGGGCGGTGGACCAAGCACGAGGTGTTGGTGGACCCGGAGGCCGGCGCACCCGGCGATCGTGGACGTCGAGACGTTCACGGATGTGCAGCTTCGACGCCGGGCAAAAGCGGCCGGCGGGCTGGCGGGTAGCAGGAAGTTGGAGCGCGGGCCGAAGAAGAGGACCAAGCGCGTCTATGCGTTGCGCGGGCAAGTCCGCTGCGGGTACTGCCAACGCCGGATGGAGGGAACGCTCCGGGAAGACCGGATCTACTACTCTGGTGCCGGGCTCGCCGTTGCTCGCGTCGCACCCGAAGAACGTGTACCTGCCTGAGCGCGCCGTGTTGGACGCGTTGAACACGTGGATGGGGATGACGTTCGCGCCGGAGAACCGCGACCACACGGTTTCCGAACTGCTGAGGTCGATGGGTGCGTCCACAACGGAGTCAGGAAAGGCAGTCCAGGCTAAAAAACGTGCTGCCGAGGCCAGCACCAAGCTGCGGCGGCTCCAGGAAGCGATCACCGCTGGCGCCAACCCGGTGGCGCTCGTGGACGCAATCAACACGGCACAAGCCGAGTTGGAAGCCGCCACGGCTGAGCAGGCCCGAACGCCGGAAGCGAAGACGATCAGTCGGGCGGAGGTCTACGCGCTGCTCGACTATCACGGCGACGTCGGCGCCGCTCTGAGGAGAGAAGATCCGGCCGAACTCCAGCGGCTCTACGAGGCGCTTGACTTGGAGTTGATCTACCGGCAGGAGGCCAAGGTCATCGACGGGACCATTCGGCCTGGTAGGGATAGTGAACGTGTCCGAGGACGGAGTTGCACATTATTCACCCGTTGTCATCTCGATCGGTGAGGTAGTGGCGAGTCTCCTGACGTGTGCGGCATCTCACCGACGGTCTTGCAGCTTCTCGTCTTCCCGAGTTAGGCAAGCTGCGTGGGTCGACTGGACTGGCATCGTCCGACATGAACGCTTCGATGTTGCCCTGTACCGGATGAGAGGCCGGGCAGTCACTGTGAGGAGGCGAGCGATCGCTCGGTAGCCGCTACCCGGTTCGGACGTTAGGCGCCGAGTAGATGGCGCGGTGCTCTAATGGCGACTGGCCTGGCCGACGTCATGGCAGAGCTGGCTGCACGAGAGGAGTGAAATGTCACAGGGGTCTGCTGCACGAGTAGGTGACATCTGAGTTGG